>JAGCNO010000146.1 GCA_017645905.1 Prevotella sp.
AATAATTGTAATGCCCTTATTGAAACAGAAAGCAACACCCTTCTTATGGGTAGTAATGGGGCGTTCATTCCGGAGGGTGTGACCAGCATCGGCCGCAATGCTTTCCTTGGCTTCACAGGCCTTACCGACGTCACCATCCCAGAGAGCGTGACCATCATTGGCGAGTCTGCTTTCCAAGGCTGCACCGGCCTTACAAGCATCGACATACCTTCAGGCGTGACCAACATCGGCGAGTCTGCTTTCGATGGGTGCACTGGTCTTACAAGCATCGACATACCTTCAAGCGTGACCAACATCGGCAGCCACACTTTCTCGGGTTGCAGCGGCCTTACCAGCGTCACCTTTAATTGTGCTTGGGTTGATAATTGGTTCTTTGATAATGAATCCATCAAGGAAATAACTCTTGGAGAAAATGTTAACACTATTTACTATAATGCTTTCCGTAGTTTAACCGGCCTTACCAGTGTCACCATTCTTTCACCGAACCTTACCTTCTACGAGTCCGATGCTTTTTCCAATTGTCCCAACCTTGCAAGCGTTAGCATTAGGGGCAGCAACGTCGGCAATTGGTTCAGCGGCATTAAGTCCATCAAGGAAGTAACCCTCGGAGAGGAAGTGACCAGCATCGACGGCAATGCCTTCAATGACTGCACCGGCATCACCAGCGTCACATCGCTCATTCGGAAGCCGTTTAAAATCGACACAAACACCTTCTCAGTATATAATACTGCCACCCTTTATGTTCCGAAAGGTACTAAGTTGAAGTATGAAAACACATCGGCTTGGAGTCAGTTCGGAAACATCGAGGAGGTTGAGGTCAGCGTGCGGCCTAAGGGCGACGTGAACAGTGACTATGCCGTTGACGTAGCCGACATCTCCACCGTCATCGACGTCATGTCTGGGAACACGAATGTCTCATCCGCAACTGCCGATGTAAACAAGGACGGCGCAGTCGACGTGGCCGACATCTCCAACATCATCAGCATCATGGCAAATGCCGGATACTTCTATCTCGGCACGACCCGGCCCACGGCAGAAAACTACAAGACGCTGCCCGGCGTGGTGGATTACTACACCTCGATCGAAGAGGCAAAGGGAGAAATGGCTTCCGTCGATGCCGGCGAGACACTCTACATGTTATGCCCCGCAAGCTGGATGGACGGGGGAAACGTGACCATCGAGGATAATTCAGGGAACATCGTCTTTTTCTTAGAAGATTTTGACGCTGAGACCATTCCCGGGTATGTCATCTACAAGACACCATCCTGGAGTGAAGCGACAACCGTGAAGCTTACCATTGGCTATGTAGAAGTAAAATCGGTTGACTTCAGCACCATGAACGAAGGGGAATACGACGGTACTATAGAAAAGGGGAAGGCTGAAATCGTCAATTATGAGGGCCAGAATTGTCTTAAAGTAAACATGTCAAGCCATGTCCGCATCATTGAAGGTTTCGAGGTTGACCCGCTTACTGACTATACCACGACATTCTGGGTAAAGTCCGACAAGGATGCTAAATTCAACATAACCTTCTCTGGCAACAGGATTAATGGTCCCAGTACTAATGGCCTGTGGGACTTAAAGGCTGGCGAATGGACGAAGATTGTGGTTGAAGGTCAGCCTGCGGAAGGTGAGACAGAAGGTTACTTGAGAATTGAGAATCTCCGTTTATCCGACCTCTATATCTCAAAGGTGCAGGTAGGCAAACCGTAGAGATGACAATGCGCAGCCATACCCAAGCGTGCCCGTCCCTATGACCCGCACGACAAAAAACAAATAAAACCATCCGGTGTGGATGGTTTTATTTGTTTTGGTGTGTGACGTTTACGTTTTACTTGGCAACCTTTGCCAGAGCCTCTACGGCGCTCTTCACGTCGGGGTCGTCGGGCTGCAGCTCCTGAAGCTTGAGGGCGTACTCGTAGGCTTTCTGGTTGTCCTTGGTCTTCAGGTTATAGCGCATGAGGTATGCGTAGGCATCGAAGAGGCGGGCCTTGTCGGTGTCGTCAAGCTCCTCATGAGTATTGATAAGCTCTGCCAGACGCATGAAGTGGGGGTTGGCGAGTGCCTGACTCATGTCGGCGTCCATCTGAGCGTTCAGACGACCGCGCTGCCAGAGTGCATACTCCTCAGCATCGGCAAACTTCTCCACCAGTCCGGCGTAGGCCTGGTCAGCGTTCTTCAGGGCCTCGGTCACGGCAGCACTCTCCTCGGGCGTGAGGTCGGCAGGCTTCTTGTCACCACGGATGTTGCGGGCCATACCGTTGTAGAGCAATGCCAGTCCGGCGTGGTCGGTAGCATCGGCATCTTCCTTCAGCTCCAGGAACTTCTTGTATGCTTCGATAGCCTCGGGGAAGTTCTTCAGGTCCTTGTAGCTGTCTGAGATGCTCTTGCAGAGGTCGGCCTGCATGGTGGTCTCCACCTCGGGCAGTGCCAGAGCGGCCTTGTACTTCTCGATGGCAGCCTCGAACTGCTCGCAGCCGTCAAGGGCCTTACCGTAGTTCTGATAGTCGATGTCGCTGAGCGTGACGCTGTCCTTGTCCACCTTGGTGAAGAGTGTCTCGGCGTACTTCAGAGCCTCGGGATACTGCTTCAGCTCGTTGGAGCACATCATGGCGATACGGTTCAGCGTAGCGTTAAGCTCCTCCTTGCCAAGACCGGCCTTGACAATCTCCAGGGCCTTGTCGTACTGGCGGCCGTGGTAGTTGGACATGGCATACTCGATGTAGTCCATGCGGCTGAGGTCGTTGATGGGCACTTTCGAGAAGGCTTCGTTGGCCTTACCGTAGCGCAGCGAGATGTAGTTGATGTGACCGATGAGGGCATCGACGGGATAGTCGGGGCGCTCCTGTCGCAGCTCCTCAAGCTTCTGCACGGCTCCCTCGGGGCTGATCTTACGGTAGACCGTAGCATAGCGGCGATAGGGGTCGGGGTTCTTCGGGTCGGCAAGAATGGCCTGCTCGTAGTTCTGAGCGGCTGCACCGCCGTCGTCGGCCTTAGCCGAGATGTCGCCCAGCAGAATGTATGCCGGAGCGCAGTTACGTTTCGAACTTGAAAGGGCCTGCTCGGCAAACAGCTTGGCACTCAGCGTGTCGTCGGCCTCATAGAGCGCACGACCGATGGCCACGAGGTTGTCCACGTTCTTCTTGTTGGCCTTGATGTAGTTCTTCACTTGCTTGCCATAGTCGGCAGGCTTGTTCTTTACCATAGCTTTCATGGCCTCGATGTCGGCCTTAGTGCCAGTCTGGGCCATGACGGTTACACTGCCGCAGAGCAGCAGAGCACCCACAAATAGATATTTTACTGTTTTCATGTTTTTGAGTGTTATTTCTTTGCTTTCTGTTTATAACAGGCTGCAAAGTTACACAAATAACATGATACGGCCAAAGGTTTGACGTAAATTAACTTTACGGAGCCCCTCCGTCTCCCCCTGTTAGGGGGAGTTTCTGCCCCCTCGGAGAATAAGCCGTTCTTTCTATGAGAAAAAGCCGTTCTTTCGATGGGAATAAGCCGTTCTTTCGATGGGAATAAGCCGTTCTTTCGATGGGAAAAAGCCGTTCTTTCTCCGAGCCCCCTCCGCGTAGGGAATCTCGCTTGTCCAATTCCGGCCTACAACGCACAGCAAACGTGTCATATATATTGCAGACAAAAAAAGGACCCGCACAGACAGTCTGCACGGGTCTCCTTGCGATTCTTAGTTTATGAAGCACGCGATTGTTATCCCAGGCTGATGGCCTCAGAGGGGCAAACGCTGGCGCAGGTACCGCACTCGGTGCAGGCATCGGCGTCGATTACATACTTCTCGCCCTCGGAGATAGCCTCCACGGGGCACTCGCTCTGACATGTACCGCAAGCGATACAGTCGTCACCAATTACATAAGCCATAATAGTAGAAATTAAAAGATGTTAGTGAATTAATTTGCGATTAGCAATCTGCAATTTTACGATTACCGTATTTTTGCGGTGCAAAGGTAAGCAGTTTTTCCGAACTGTACTAATTTTTAGGTATCTTTTTTGTCAATTTATACGATGTCGAAATAAAACGGTATATAATATCGCCCCTGTTTTTGCGTTAATTATATTAGTATGAAGAAACCTGTGCTCATAGTCCTTTGCCTGCTGCTCCTGCTGCCGACGTTGGCGCTGTGCCAGACGCGCAAGCCGCAGAACAAGCCCTACATCGACCTGCGCCCCCTGCACTTCGGCATCAGCGTGGGTATGAACCTGCAGGACCTTGAGTTCGAGAACGTAGGGCCACAGGTGATTGACGAGGAGACCACGCGCACGGTGCTCTGCGACGTCGACACGTGGAACCCGGGCTTCAGCGTGGGCGTGCTTGCCGACCTGCGACTGAGCAACCACTTCTCCTTCCGCATCGCCCCGACCATGCACTTCGGCTCGAAGCGACTGGTGTTCCGCGACCTCGACGGACAAAGGCAGGAGATTACCCCTGCAGACGACGGGGAGACGCTGGAGCCTCTTCCTGCAGACGGGCAGACATGGGAGTTTGTCCCCACAGAGGCAACGCAGGACATAAAGAGCACCTACCTGTCCATACCCTTAGAGCTGAAGTTCGCCGCAGAGCGCTTCAACAACTACCGGCCCTACATGCTCTTCGGCGTCAGCCCGATGATTAACCTCACGGGCAAGGACCAGGAATACATATCGCTGAAAAAGATGGACACACAGTTGGAATTGGGCATGGGCTGCGACTTCTACCTGCCCTTCTTCAAGTTCATCCCCGAGATAAAGTTCTGCTACGGACTGGGCGACGTGCTCGACAAGAGCCACGTCGAAGAGCTCACCGACGTGAACAAACGCATCTACTCGCAGAGCGTGGCCAGCGCCAAGCCCTCGAAGATGTTTGTAATTTCCTTTTATTTCGAATAAATGAGAGCCTTAGCCAGTATTCAGAAGATGTGGTGGCTGTGCCTGGCTGTATGCCTGCTGGCCAGCTGCGTGATAGATGATGACGAAGACGACAACGGCGGAAACATCGTGAACGTTGGCGACAGCGTGCCCGACTTTGTGCTCACGGGGCCCGACGGCGTAGAGGTGTCATTGGCATCGCTCAAAGGGCAGGTGTTCGTTCTGTCGTTCTTCGACACCACCTGTCCTGACTGCCAGAAAGAGTTTCCCGTTCTGCAGCAAATCTACGACAAATACCGCGACGTGGTAAAGGTCTTTAACGTTCCCCGCAACCAGCCGGCCAACCAGATTGCGGCCTACTGGAAGCAGGAGGGGCTGACCATGCCCTACTATAAAGCCAGCGACAAGGACCTCTACTACAAGTTCGCCAAAAGCGGCATACCGCGCACCTACATCGTCGACGTCGACGGTAAGGTGCGCGGTATGTTCACTGACAGTCCGTTGCCCGACTTCGGCACGATTGACAGTGTGCTGAAGGCTCTTGTCGGCAAGGGCTAACGGGACCTCTACTTACACATGATGCCCCGGGTGGTGTTCTCTAAGAACTGGGTGATGTTACGGATTTCGGGACTGTCGGGCACCTGGTCCTTTATCTGATTGATGACATCGTAAACGCTGGTCTTGCCGTGGAAGAGCAGGCGGTAGGCGTTGGCAATATGCTTCTGAACCTTCTTGTCAATCTTGGCGAAGTCCATCACCGTGGTGTTAGGACCGCAGTACTCCATGGGGTTACCGCCGGCAATGACGTAGGGAGGAACGTCGTGTGAGAAGGCACAGCCGGCCTGAATGAGCGACAGGTCGCCGGCACGGGTGTTGGCGTTCTGGATGGCTCCCGTGGAGAAGATGACTCCGTTGCCAATGACGCAGTCGCCAGCTATCTCTACGCCGTTGCCGAAGACACAGTGAGTGCCCACGACAGTATCGTGACTGATGTGTACGCCCTCGAGGATGTAGTTGTGGTCGCCTATCGTGGTGCAGCCGTCACGCTGGGTGCCACGGTTAATGACCACGTTCTCGCGGATGATGTTGTTGTCGCCAATCTTGACGTACGACTTCTCGCCGCGGTAGTTGAAGTCCTGCGGCAGGGCAGCAATGACCGACCCCTGGTGAATCTTGTTGTTCTTGCCGATGCGGGCTCCGTCGAGGATGCTGACAAAGGGGAAGATGATGCAGTTGTCGCCAATCTCCACATCGTCCTCGATATACACGAAGGGGAATATCTTACAGTTGTTGCCGATTTTCGCCTTGGGAGAAATCTCGGCCTTTGGACTAATTTCTGACATTACTTTAGCCCCCAAGTTAGGGGGTTGGGGGTCTGAACAAGCGTTTATCAGACCCTTTTAGTAAAACTATTGTGCAGGGGGACTGCGCTTGTTCAGCCCCCCAACCCCATAACTTAGGGGGCTATAGACCGCCTCCTCCGAGAGCCGTATAAAGGCTCACGACAGACTGCATCTTGTTGAAGTCGGCCGTCACCTTGTTGAGCTGTGCAGCGAGCAATTGTTGCTGTGCGGTGAGCACCTCAAGGTAGCTGGAGCCGCTGCTCTTGTAAAGGGCGCGGGTGCCCTCCACGTTCTTCGTGAGCACTTCCACGCGCTCGCTCTCCACCTTCGAGTTGTCGTCGTAGCCGTTGTAGTTCACCAGCGCGTTCGACACCTCGTTGCCGGCCTGCAGGATGAGGTTCTGCCAGGTGTTGAAGGCCTGCTCATACTGCAGCTGGCTCACCTTGAGGTTGGCCGTCAGGGCACCACGCTGGAAGATGGGCTGCGTGAGTGAGCCGAAGAGCGTGGTGAGCCACTTGCCGGGATTCATAGCGCCGCTCATGTTGCTGAAGGCTGCCGTGGCACCCACGGTGACGTTGGGATAGAACTGTGAGCGGGCCGTCTGCACGTCGTGGAAGCAGGCGGCAAGGCTCATCTCAGCATTGTGCACGTCGGGACGGTTCTTCAGCAAGGCGACACCAACACCGGTCTTGAACTCCGTGGGCAGCGACTGCTGGGCCAGCGTGGAACGAGGAATCTGCTGACCCTGCTGCCCGATGAGCAGCGAGAGAGCGTTCTCCGTGGCACGTATCTGGCGGCGGAACTCGTTCATCTGTGTCTGCGTGCTGAGATAGGCGGCCTGGGCGCTCTGCACGCTGGTGGAACGAACACGGCCCAGGTTGTACTGCAGCTGCATCATCTCCCACGTCTCCTTGGACATGGCCTGCATCTCGGTGACAATGCGCAATTGCTCGTCGAGCATCAACAGCGTGTAGTAGGCATTGGCGATGCCGCTGACAATCTGGGCACGGACAGCCATCTGGTAGTCCTTGAAGCCTAAGAGCTTCATCTGCGTGGAGCGCTTCTGCGACAGGATGTTGCCGAAGAGGTCAAGCGTCCACGATGCCGTAATGGGCAGCGAGTAGCTCTTCGTGGTAGACGACGGGTCGGTATAGACGGTAGAAATAGAGCCCATGTTCTGTCCGCCCAGAGTGACGGCAGGCAGGAAGGCCAGCTTGGCAGCCTGCAGCATGGATTCATACATCTGCACGGTGAGCGCTGCGTTCTTCAGGTTGGCATTGCGCTCCAGTCCCTGCTCGATGAGCGCCTGCAGCTGCGGGTCGGTGAATACCTCGCGCCAGGGCAGGTTGCCGAAGGAGGCAGTGTCCTGCGGTGCCACGGCCAGCGTGTCGCCGTCGATAATGGCATCGCGGATGAGGCCATTGGTGACCACATTCGGACGCTCGTACTTGTTGTAAACGCCGCAACCGGAAAGGAGAAGGCAAAGCAGGAAGAGACCTACCCCCCAGCCCCTCCCTAAAAGGAGGGGAGTAGATGCATTATTGCCAGATATCATCTTCTCTGTAATCATATTTTCTTGTTATTTATTATTGTTGTTATGTAACCACTCCCCTCCCGGGAGGGGTAGGGGGAGGGTTATTCTATTTCTCCACTTCGTATGTCACGGGCTCTTTGTGCGCATACTGTGCCAGTTCGGCAGCCACTTCTTCGTTGCCCTCCTCGTCCTCGAACTTGATGGGCGAAATCTTCTCCTGCAACGTCTGGAAGATGACGAACAGGGTAGGCACGACGAATATCTGGCAGAGCGTACCGATGAGCATACCGCCCACGGCAGCGGCACCGAGCGTCTGGTTTCCGTTCTTGCCTACGCCCGATGCGAACATCAGCGGCAGCAGACCGATAATCATGGCCAGCGATGTCATCAGGATAGGACGCAGACGGGCGGCAGCACCCAGCACGGCCGACCATGAGATGGCCATACCCGTCTGACGGCGCTCCAGAGCGAACTGTACTATCAAGATGGCGTTCTTCGCCAACAGTCCTATAAGCATGATGAGCGAAATCTGCATATAGATGTCGTTGGCATGGCCGAAGAGCATCGTGAACAGGAAGCAGCCTGCCAGTCCGAAGGGTACGGACAGGATTACCGACAGCGGCAGGATATAGCTCTCATACTGTGCCGAAAGGATGAGGTAGATGAACACGATACAGAGCAGGAAGATGATGCCCGTGGTGTTCGATGCTTTCGCCTCCTCACGTGTCAGGCCCTGATAGTCGTAGGTATAGCCGGTGGGCAGCATCTCGGCAGCCACCTCCTGTGCGGCTTTGATTGCCTCACCGCTGGAGTAGCCGTTGGCAACCGTTCCCGTCACGTTGATAGACGTAAAGAGGTTGAAACGGTTGATGTTGGACGGTCCGTAGACGCGCTCCAGCTGGCAGAACTCCTGTATGGGAGCCATGTTGCCACTATTAGTACGAACATAAATATTGTTCAACGACTCCGGTGTCATGCGTGTCTCTGGCGAGCCCTGCACCATCACTCGGAACAGCTTTCCGTAGGCATTGAAGTTAGAGGCATAGAGACCGCCGTAGTATCCCTGCAGCGTGGAGAGGATGGTAGAGGGCGACACGCCACTCTGCTTACACTTCGCCACGTCGACATGAATCATGTACTGCGGGTAGTTCGGGTTATAGCTGGTCTGTGCCATCTGGAACTCCGGCCGCTTGTTCAGTTCGGCAATGTAGTCAGTCACGATGCCGAAGAACTTTTCTAACGAGCCGCCCGTACGGTCCTGCATCACGATGGAGACACCGCTGTTGGCCGAGAATCCGGGAATCATAGGCGGTGAGAAGGCCAGAATCTTGGCATCCTTGATATGTGCCGTCTTGATGAATATCTGGGCTATCACCATCTGGGCATCCATCGGGTTGATGAAGAAGCGGTAGATACCGTCGCCTTCCCACAGTCCCGAGAGCTTCCACCAGAAGCCTTTCTGGCGCTCCTTGAACGGTTTCAGCTTCATGATGAACGTGGCCTGGTCGGAACCGGCACCGGCAATGAAGTTGTAACCCTGAATCTGCTCACGGCTCTGTATGGCCGGGTCGGCAGCAAGGATGCTGTCCACCTCATTGATAATCTGACGTGTGCGGGCCACCGACGTGGCGGGAGGCATGGAGATAGTACAGAAGATGGTACCGGTGTCCTCGTCAGGTACCAGACCGGTCTTTGTCGTATACAGCGTCGTAGCAAGGGCTACGATACCGATGACGACGGCGATGATGATGACGACCGGACGGCGCACATACTTCTCCATGCTCTTCTTGTACTTGCCCAGAATCTTGTCGTAGGCAGTATTGAACGAAGTGTGGAAACGGTCTATGCGCGACATCTTCCGCTCATGGCCGTCCTTGTCGTGCGGCTTCAGGAAGATGGCACAGAGTGCCGGCGACAGCGTCAGGGCGTTCAGGGCCGAGATAAAGATACTGACGGCCATCGTCACGCCGAACTCACGGTAGAATGTTCCGCTGGTGCCACCAATGAACGACACGGGGATGAACACCGAGGCCATCACCAGCGTAATAGAGATGATAGCACCCGAAATCTCGTTCATGGCATCGATGGAGGCCGTCAGCGACGACTTGTAGCCTTGGTCAAGCTTCGCATGCACGGCCTCGACCACCACGATGGCATCGTCCACCACGATGGCAATAGCCAAGAGCAAGGCCGACAGCGTGAGCAGGTTGATGGAGAAGCCGAAGATGCTCAGGAAGAAGAACGTACCGACGAGCGACACAGGCACGGCAATGAGCGGAATGAGTGTTGAGCGCCAGTCCTGCAGGAAGATGTAGATGACGATGAACACCAGAATGAGGGTGAACAGGAGCGTGAACACCACCTCCTCGATAGAGGCGTAGAGGAACTCCGTCACGTCGTAGTTGATCTTGTAGATCATTCCCGGCGGGAACAGCTTGGCCTGCTCCTCCAGCTCTTTCTTCACCTGCTTGGCTATCTCGTTGGCGTTCGAGCCGGCAATCTGCTGCACCATACCCATCACCGACGGGATGTTGTTGTTCTTCATCGACACCGTGTACTGCTGTCCGCCCAGCTCTATGCGGGCCACGTCCTTCAGTTTGAGTGTCGTGCCGTCGGTCTTGCTCTGGATGATGATGTTGCCAAACTCCTCGGCGCTCTTCAGTCGGCCGGTATAGCGCATGGCATACTCGTAGGCCACGTCGCTCTGCTCGCCGAACGTACCCGGAGCGGCCTCCACATTCTGCTCAGCCAGCACGGCGCTGATGTCGGAGGGCATCAGTCCGTACTGCTTCATCACATCGGGCTTCAGCCAGATACGCATGGAGTAGGTCTTCAGACCGGGGCTCTGCACGTCGCCCACACCCTGAATACGCTTGATGGCAGGGATGATGTTAATGTTGTTATAGTTCGTCAGGAACTCATCGTCATATCGGCCGTCAGAGGTCAGGGTGAACATCATCACCTGGCTGGTCTGACGCTTCATCACCGTCACACCGATGCGCGTCACCTCGGCAGGCAGCAATGCCTGAGCCTGCTGAACGCGGTTCTGTACGTTCACGGCACACATATCGGGGTTCATGCCCTGGCGGAACAGTACGCTGATGCTGGCCGAGCCACTGGAGGCCGACGATGAGATATAATCCATGCCTTCCACACCGTTAATGCTCTCCTCGAGCGGCGTGATGACGGAGTTCTTCACCGTCTCGGCGTCGGCACCAGGATAGCTGGTCCATACCACGACCGTAGGCGGCGCAATGTCTGGGTATTGCTCAATAGGCAGCGAGACCAGGCCAATGAAACCCAGCAAGACGATGACTATGGAAATCACCGTCGACAATACCGGACGTTTAATAAAGTTTGTAAATGTCATGTGATTTACTTTTTATGATACCACTTTTTTCTTTTACCACGAATTTTACGAATGACACAAATTATTATTTTATTTCTCAAATAATTCGTTTAATTATATGTAATTCGAGGAATTCGTGTAATCAGTTAAATTCGTGGTTATAACAACTTTTGTGGTTTAGTTAGTTTTTCACCGCGTCAAAAATATCGCTGGCGCTCATGGCCTTGGCCTGCTCCTGGATTTTCTCCTGATAGCGCTCCGGCGTGATAGGCACGATTTCCATCTGGTCGCTGAGCTTCGTGATGCCGTTGGTGACGTACTTGTCGCCGGGCTTCAGGCCTTCGGTGACGATGAAGTTGTTACCGTCGTTCTGCGGGTCGACCTTAATCTCGGTGTACACCACACGGTTAGAGTCGCCCAGGAGGTAGACGAACTTCTTGTTCTGCACCTCCATGACCACGCTCTGTGGTATGACGATGGCCTCGCTGGCCGTGCGGGGAATGATGATGGTGCCGCTGCCGCCGCTCTTCAGCAGGTGGTCGGGGTTGGGGAACTGAGCCTTCAGCTGCACCGAGCCAGTAGCCTGGTCAATAACGCCGCTGGCGGTCATCACCTTGCCCTCATAGCCATACTCCGTACCGTCGGCAAGCATCAGCTTCACGGCGGGCAGGGCATCGACAGCACCACGCAGACCGCCATCGGCCTTCGACAGTGCCAGCATGTCCTTCTCCGTCATAGAGAAATAAACCTCCATCTTGCTGATGTCGGCCACATGGGTCAGCACGTTCGACGCACTCACCAGCGCACCCTTCTTGAAGGGCAGCGTGCCGACGACACCCTTTGCCGGGCTCTTCACGTAGCAGAAGCTCAGCTGCTCCTTAGCGTTGGCCAAGTTGGCTTGTGCCTGAGCCAACTGTGCCTGCGCACTGCTATAGCTGTTCTCGGCCGTCTGCAGCTCATAGTCGCCGACGACGCGGTTTGCGTGCAGCTGTTTCGTGTTCTCAAACGTCAGCTTCGCCGTGTTCACCTGGCTCTGCGCCGTGTTCACAGCAGCCTGGGCCTGGCGCACAGTTGCCTGATAGGTCTCGTTGTCGATGACGAACAACACCTGTCCGACATTCACCGTCTGGCCTTCCACCACATTAATCTTCGTGAGAAATCCTGAAACCTTAGGACGTATCTCCACGTCCTGGATACCGTTGATGACGGCGGGATAGCTGCTCTGCATGGCTGCCGAGCTGGTGCCCACAGTCGTCACAGGGTACTCGTTGTCGCCAAACGTAGGACGGCCGCCGCCGCAGCTCACAAGGAGAGCACCGGCAGCAATGGCCAAAAGAATCTTTTTCTGTTTCATACCTATTTTATTTGTTAATTGCTTGTAAGGACATAACCCAAATTAGCACGCAAGCACACGGTTTGCGCACATAACAGGCTGCAAAATTACGAAAATTCCACATTATAATAATAGGCCGCAACACTTATTTAACAAAGTTTACAGCCTGTTATTTGCCGTTACACAAAAAAAGGTGGCTTTACGGGATGATTCAGACTTTACTTTTTCTTTCCCGTTTGCTTCGTCAGCGTCCGTATGGCCTTCTGCTGCTCGGGCGAGAGGGCTGGAATGTTGTGGGCTCGCTCGTATGCTGCCAGCTCTTCGAGGCTCATATCACCATAGTAAGGCTTGCTGATCTCCTTGCCGCGGGCCTTGACCTCAGCCTTGTCCATATAGCCTTTGTCGGTGGCATAAAGATAGACAACAGATATCTTCCTGTTGCCGTCCTTCTTGTCGTACTCTAAGTGAGCCTGATCCATTACGAAGTTTTCGGGCTGAACTTTCCCATCCTCGTCGAGGTTCTGCACGATTATCTTTTGCCAAGTTATCTGCCGTCATTAAAAATTTGGGTGCAAAGGTACAATATTTCAGCCAATTACAGGCAGCGAGCCGTCTTAAATAAGGTGAAGGAACCGGTAAGTTTTTTCATTTTGTAAAGAAAAAATGACAGAAAAACGCATTTGGAAATGAGGCGTTATAGACGAAAAGCCTGCACAAACCTGACCGTTTGTGCAGGTATTTGCACCAGAACGGATGCACAAATCGGACAAAATGAGCAGAAAATGGAGGCAAGGAGCCGCTGTTTAACATTTCTTTGCTCCCAGAATGGGGAAAACCTCCGTTTTGCCAAGTGGGCAAAAAAACCTATAAATTGGGAGTAAAAACATATAAATATGCAGAAATGAAATAAAAAAGCTCAGAATTACACATAATTATACGAAAAACGTGGACGGTTCAAAGGGTGGCTATAAGCCGTTCAAGACCTGGTAAAGAGCCGTTCTTTCCCATAGAAAGAACTATTATTTCTCCCAGAAAAGATAGTCTTTTCTCCTCAGGGGTGCCGTCCATGCCCTCCGAGGCGTTATTCGCCTTCAATACTTGCACAGATGAAGCCGAGATAAGTGTCGTGGAAAAAATCGGAGTATTAACGGGGTTGTTGTAAAGTTTTTTCGCTGTCAGTCAGCTTAACTCTACGACCACGCCCTGCTCTAACGAGTGCTTTACGTCGACGAGTCGCTGGTTGCGTGAGCCTCGGAAACGGAGGGTCTCGTCGCGGAGGCTCTTTACAAAAGGACCGTCGACAAGCACGTCTATCAGTTCCAAAAGGGCACGCTGGCGGGGATTGACGAGCAGTTCCTCGAAGGTGAAGCCGGTGTAGCACCAGATGGTCTTCTGCGTGCGCTGGCGGATAGCACGGGCCAGCTCGGCAAAGCCCTCGGGCTGGTACATCGGGTCGCCGCCGCTGAAGGTGACGTTGGCGTAGGGGTCGGCCTCGATGATGCGCATAATCTCGTCGGTGGTCATGGCACGGCCGCCGCTGAAGTCCCACGACTGCGGGTTGTGACAGCCCTCACAACGGTGACGGCAGCCAGCACAGTAGATGGACGTACGGAACCCGGGGCCGTCGACCATCGTGTCCTCGACGATAGAAAGAACGGATATCATGTGATAAATCATAAATGAGAAATGAAAAATATGATTAGACCCGGAGGCAGAAAATCCGACGAGCCAGGTCTAATCATATCTCTCATCTCTCGTTCCTTTTCCTGCCTCCAGGTCTAATCATATTTATCATTTCTCATCTCTCATTTCTCAATAGATGTAGACCTTGAAGTTACGGATGCTGCCGGGTGCTCCCTGTTCGGCACGGGGCAGATACTCCAGGGCGGTGACCGTCTGCTCGGCTCCAAGGTCGATGACGAGCAGATGAGGTGTATTCTGGCCACGCTCTGTCTGCCAGTAGGTCGACTCCTGCAGGTCGAAGACCTTATCGCCGGTGTGGTTGCCATTCTCCTCCTCGCTGTTGGCGTATTTGCAAGTCCAAGGCTCACGAGAGAGGCGCTTGCCATCGGCACCCTGCAGGTAAAGCTCGGCAATGGCTACGCGGTCGCCATCCTTCTGGGTGCTAAGACATTCGATAGCTAAGTAGCGCCCCTTCTTCTGCCCATTGAACTTGATGGTCTGCCAACCGTTGCCTGCCTTAAAGCTGCCTGTACTTACGGGCGTGGCGCTGTTGAGGTCGGGCTTGTCGCCGATGTTGTTGTGCTTGTTCGACTTCTCTAACTGGAGCTTGTTCAGCTCAGGCTCGGCCTGTCCCCAAACGACAGCCTCCTTCGGGCCTACCACGTCAAGGACAATGACCTCGTTCTTGCCCTTCTTCAGCCAGCAGCCGGGCACATAGAGCGTCTGCTGCGGACCGATAGACCAGATGCGGCCCATAGCATGGCCGTTCACATAGACCTGTCCCTTACCCCAAGTCTCGAAGTTCAGGAAGGTGTCGCCCACCTTCTTCAGCGTGAAGTAGCCGCGGTGGTAGCCGGGAATCATGATGTCGCCAAGTTCCTTAGACCCTTCATAGCCCTGTGTAAAGGCGAGCGCAGGAACACTTCCCTTTACCTTGCCTGCAGCAACCTGGTCATTGACACCCTTCACCATATCAAGTGCCTTGACAGCCGTCTGATAATCATCGGGGATGGCCACATTCATCCATTGCTTCGGCGTCAGCACCATCTCCACATCGTCGGTCTCGGTGGTCAGCGTGACGTTGCCGACGATACCTTTGAAATCCTTAATGGCGCGGCCGAAGTTGATGCGGCCCATGCCCTCGACGATAATAATCAGTTCGGCACCTTTCTTCACGGCAGGGATGGTGAGCGACTTCTCGTTCTTCACGCGGTCAATCTTACCAATATACTTCTTGTCGATAAAGACCTGAGCGAAGTCGTGGAACTCGCCTGTGAGCACGCTCTGCGAAGTAATTTCGGGCAGGCAGGTAGAGTACATCATCGTGCCCCAGCCCATGTCCATCTCCTCGAAGGTCTTGGGAGCGCCATTGACGGGCTTGGTCATAGCAGCCATGAAGGGTGCGAACTCCTTCAGTTCGAACTTCGGCACGGTAATGATAGGCATGGGAGCCTTGGGTACGGCGGGCATCTTCTTGCCGTCGTTGTACTTCTCCATCATCTTGCGCAGTTCCCAGAACTTCGGGGTGGCAAGACCCCATTCGTTGATAGGCGCGTCGTAGTCGTAGGAGGTCACGTCGGGAGCAAAGCCGGGGCTGTTGGCACCTGCCCAGTGGCCGAACGACGTTCCTCCGTGGGTCATGTAGAGCGAGAAACTGATGCCTTTCGACAGCATCTCGTCCATACCGTCGACCATATCCTTGGCCGGACGGGTCTCGTGGCGGGCTCCCCACTTGTCGAACCAGCCGCTCCAGAACTCGGAGCACATCTTCGGGGCATTGGGACGCAGCTCGCCAAGACGGCGGAACTGGTCATCAATGTTTGCTCCCGTGCCGAAGTTCATGGTCCAGGTAAGGTCATCAAGGCCGTTCTTCTCGAAGTTGCTGGACCAGTCGCATTGGAAGAGCGAGAGTTCCTTGCCGTAGATGCTGCGCAGGCAGTCACGAATCTCAGAGACGTAGGGCTTGTCCTCGCCGTAGCTTCCGTATTCGTTCTCTACCTGAATCATGATGATAGGGCCACCATTCTGGATAATCAGCGGCTTGAGTTGTTCGCCCACCTTCTCCTCGAAGATCTTCACGCGCTCTATAAAATAAGGATCGCGCTCGCGAAGACGGATGTCCTTCTTCTTCAACAGCCACCAGGGCAGGCCGCCCATCTCCCACTCGGCACAGACGTAGGGGCCGGGGCGCACGATGACATAGAGGCCGTTCTTTTGGGCAATGCGGCAGAATTCTGCCACGTCGTTATTGCCCGTGAAGTCGAACTGACCTTCTTTCTGCTCGTGGATGTTCCAAAAGATGTAAATACACACGGCGTTCATGCCCAGTGCCTTGCACATCTGGATACGGTGCTCCCAGTAAGGTCGCGGGATACGGGGGTAATGTACTTCGGCCGCCTTAACTACGAAGGGCTGACCGTTCAACAGGAAGGTCTTGTCACCAGTGGTGAAGGTGCCCGCCGGAGAAGCGGCGGGAACGGTGGCCGGTGCCGTCAACAGCATGGCCGACAGCGCAAACAACTTTAGGATTCGCTTTGCTTCCATAATATTCGTATTAGATTAACTTGGCCGCAAAGTTACGAAAACTATTTTATACAGCCAAATTTTGAAACGAAAAAAAGAGACTGTGCCGTCACACAGTCTCTGTATTTCACGGGCGTCCGCCGCCCCAACCTCCACCTCCGCCAAAGCCGCCTCCTCCGAAGCCGCCGCGACCTCCTCGGCCACCGCCGCCGTCGGGACGTCCACGACCGAAGGTTTCGCGGTCCCAGTCGCCACGGTTGCCACCGCGTTCACCGCCGTTACGTCCGCCGAAGAAGTTCAGACGGTAGCTCACATGAAGCATGGCGTAGCTGGTGATGGCGTTCACCTCCTGGTCGCGCCATCCGTTAGCATTGACGGTTCGGTTGAAGTTGGTCTGCTCATGCAGGATGTCATACCACTGTAGCATGACGGTCATCTTCTTACCTCGCAGGAAACTGTGCGAGAGCTGTGCGTTCCATATCAGCTCATTGGTGTTAAGCGTGGCGTCGGTATAGCCGCGCTTGCTGTAGACATGGAAATCGGTGGAGAGGTTCGAGCCCCAGGGGAAGGTGATGCGGGTGTTGCCGCCGTAGTTGAAGTTCCACGTGGTCTGGTTGCGGCTGGACTGCAGTTCGTTCTCCGTTCGGGCATAGGTGGCTCGTCCGTTTAGCGAGACATTCAGCCATTTGTTGCGGAAGCTGAGCGACACGTTGGGTGCCACGTTGTAGGAATGGGTAACGTTGCGGTCGGGGATAGCCGTGCGGTTCAGATTCACGTAGCCGATGTGGTGGCTGTAGTTGCCGTCGATGCCGCCGCTGAAGTCCCAACGGTTCAGTGTGTCGAGGCCAATGTTGAACGACACTCCGGCACGGGTGTTCCAGTTGCCGTTGATGTTCTCCGGGCGTGTGGTACGTCCGCCGGTCTCCTCGTCGTAGGTCACGATGTTACCGATGGAGTTGCTGGTACGCGACCAGTTGACGTTGGCGCTATAGCTCCAGTGGCGCTGGTTCTTGGGTACCTGGAAACCCAGGCTGTCTTCCACGAAGGTTGGCTTGCGCTGCTGCTGGTAATTGGCGCTCAGGTTATAGGTGAACGAGGGCTTCAGTCCCGGGTTACCAATATTAATATTCAGCGGGTTGGTGTCGTCGTAGATTTCGAGCAGCTGGGTGATGTTGGGCTGCTGCGTCTGGCCTCGCATCTGAACTTGCAGGTTGGAGTACTGGGTGAAGCGATAGCGCAGGTTGAGTGTGGGCGATATGTTCGTCACCGTGCGAACGGTATCGACGGGCACACCCAGGTACTGCTGAATATAATGTGATTTCTGCGGCTGTACAGAGACGCCCAAGTTCATGTTGTACTTCTCGCGGTTCAGTCGCAGCTGCACGTCGATGTTGTGGCCGTTCTCGGTACGTTCGGAGTAGCGGCTCAGGCGGTCGCTGAGGTACATCTCCAAGGGGTTGTCCAGATAGCCGAACAGGCTGCCCCACTCATGATACTCGTTGAGCATACTGGCAAAGGCCTCATCGTTGAAGTCGGGGAAGTCGTAGGTCGCAGGATCATTCTTCTGGTGGCTATAGCTGTAACGATAGTTCACCTGCAGGAAGATGCCCTCCTGTCCCACCATACGGCGTCCGCCGCCATTCCGGCCCCGTCCAAAAGGCCCACGACCCCGTTGTTGCAGGGTGTCCTCGGGTGTCACCTTCCTTGGGAAGATATACAGCGGCTCAGTGTAGGTCGCTCCGAGCGAGAAACTGAAGTTATCGTTGCCAGAGCTGGTGTATCGGTTGGTCTGGTAGGTGGAGTCGTTGCCGAAACGGTCTTTCGTCTGGTAGAGATGAACGAGGGAGAGGTTGCCGTTCTGATTGTTGCCGTCGCGATAGTTGATGTTCGAGCTGACAGCCACGTTACGGCCGTTGCGGCCGAAACGCCGATAAAGCTGCAGCTGCGAAGAGAGGCTCTTGTTGTCGCCATCGCCGAGCGACTTGTTCTGCCGTCCGTTCACGATGATGTCCTCTACGGTCTTGTCCTCCTCCGTTTCAGCCCGCGTTCCATTCTTGACAAACAGCAGCGGGTCTTCCGTATAGTCGAAGGGGTTGGCGTTGAACGATGCCGAGGTGGAGTACGAGCGGCTGTCGCTGGTGGAGAAATTGATGTCGGGACGCCACGACAGCGTGGTCATCGAGTCGATGGTCCACTGCAGGTTCATGTTTCCCGTCCAGTTGTTGTTGCGCGAATAGCTCTGGCTCACGCTGTTGGAGAAGGCTCCACTTCGGGTGTTGACATAGTTCTCCGACCCTGTACGGTTCCAGTTGTCGGCATCCTGTCGGCTCCACGTCACACGCCCGCTCAGCTTCAGGTCTTTGTTGTTCTCGTAGCTGATGTCGAGCGCCGCCGTCTTAGCTTCGCGCTGTCCCTGATTGTTGCCCCGTCCACGTCCTCCCCGTCCCGAGAAGTTACGGTCGTTCACATTGTTGGCGTTGCCCATGAACGTGTAGCGCATGGCTCCGAAAGGCTTCATCGCCGTCAGTCGTATGCCGTAGCGGCCGTCGGTGCCGTAGCCAATGTCGGGGTTGGCCTGCAGACCGTTGCGGGCGCTGCGCTTCGTGGTAAACTCCAGGACGAAGTCATCGTTGCCGTCGTCCACGCCCGTCAGTCGGCTCAGGTCGCTCTTCTCGTCGTAGGCCTTTACCTGGTCTATCACGTAGCTGGGCAGGTTCTTCATCACCGCGTCGTTGTTGCCGGTCATGAAGTCGCGGCCGTCGAGCTTGAATCGCCTCACGTCCTTGCCGTTGATGCTTATCTTTCCGTCGTCGTCAATCTTCGCTCCGGGCAGCACCTCGACGAGGGCCTCGATGACGCTTCCCTCAGGTACACGGAAGGCATCGGCGTTATACACCACGGTGTCGTCCTTGATGACCATCTTCGGCAAGTTCGCCGTCACCACGGCCTCGCTGAGCAGCACGGCGTCGGCCTCCATCTTGATAGTGCCCAGTGCCTGCGTCCTGCCACGGGTCACCGTCACCGACCGCTCCAAAGTCTTATAGCCCAGATAGGAGAGCCGCATCAGGAAGGCGCCGGGCTTGACATCGCTGAGCGCAAATTGTCCCTGCGTGTCGGTAAACGTTCCGCTGACGAAGGTGGTATCCACTCCGCCGCCCTTTCGGTTGCTGAGCACGTAGAGCTGCACCGTAGCCTTAGCCAGGCCGTCGCCGCCCTCGGCATCGACCACCCGGCCCGACAACGAGACATTCTGGCCATGAACAGAGAGCATGCCCGACGATAGCAGCATCAGCAGCAATATAATGCGGTTGAAGGAAGCCATTCAGTTGTTGTGTATGGCTTTTTGACGCAGAAAAGGCGGGATGGTCAAACGCCGCCCTGCCTGTTTTAGGTTTCTTTAACGGGTCAGGGGACAGGCACCAGACCCAGTCCTGGGTCAGCGTGCCTGTCCCCATGAACCCTGTTAATTACTAATAAGCCGCTGCGGATTACTAAGAATGAAGGTTAAAGTTTCGGGCTTTTAGGAAGAATTTGTATTACTAAGTTCTTAGATTTCTAAGATATTAGTAGTTTTGCAAGCGAAATCAAAAAAAACGCAACGCTATGAAACAACAGACACTGACCAAAGGCGAGATGCAGGTGATGAACATCCTGTGGGACATGCAGCGAGGCGCTTGCGTGGCCGACATTCAAGCACAGTACCCGGAACCGCAGCCGGCCTACACGACGGTGGCCACGTTCCTGAAAATCCTGGAGCAGAAGGGATTTGTGGAAAGACGGAAGAGCGGAACGGGCAAGCTGATGGTCTATTCACCGCTGATGACCCGCGAACGATACCGCCGGCTGGTGATGGACGACGTGAAACGGACGTTCTTCGGCGGCTCCGTGGCCTCGCTCGTCTCGTTCTTTGCAGAGGAGGACGAGCTGACGCAGGAGGACATCGAGGAAATACGTTGTATACTGCAGAAAAGGAAAGAACGGTTTATTCAAATCGAAAGAACGGCTTTTTCGGTTTGAAAGAACGGCTTATTCTCATGGAAAGAACGGCTTATTCTCATGGAAAGCGCTCGGCGACGAAGGAGACGCTTGTGTAATGAAATGGAGCAAGAACGGCTTATTGAATATGGACATGTTGACAGACCTGATATATTACGACTTGAAGGTGGCGGCGCTGATAGCCGTGTTCTACCTCTTTTATATGTTGCTGCTGGCCCGCGAGACCACGCACACGCTCAACCGCCTCGTGCTGCTCACCGGCATCGGGCTTTCCGCCATCTTGCCGCTGACCATTATCACCTTTCACCGCACGGTGGTGGTGGAAAGCGGTCTGCGGCCTGTGGCGGAAGACAGTGCCGTAGGCAATGCAGCTGCGATGCCCGCCATCGAGACCTTGGGGTGGGACTTCGACTGGACGGTTCCGCTGGCTGCCGTGCTGCTTATAGGCACCATCGTACGACTGTCGTATGTAGCACGCAGTTACAGAAAACTGAAAAGGCTCATGCGCACCGGCGAACGACACGCCCTTCCCTCGGGAACGCACGTCTGCGTGGTCGATGCACCCATTGCTCCGTTCTCGTGGATGCACACGGTGGTGCTGCCGCGTGCCGACTATCCCGAGGGGCACGGCGAGGCTCCTGTCCTTGCTCACGAAGAGGCGCATGTGCGCCATCGTCATAGCTACGACGTAGTGGTCGTAGAATTGCTCACGGCTCTGCAATGGTTCAATCCCGTGGTGTGGTTCCTGCGTCAGGAACTGCGTGTCGTCCACGAGTATGAGGCCGACGCATCCGTCCTCTCACGCGGCTTTGACGAAAGCCAGTACATCCACCTGCTGATGCAGAAAGCGACGGGCATTCAGGCCTGTGCCCTGGCCAACGGCATCCGCACCCACAAAACGAAAAAAAGAATCCTTATGATGCTCAAACCGAAATCAAAACGCACGGCATGGCTCAAAGCCCTCTACGTCGTGCCGATAGTGCTCGTCTCGCTCGCTATGACGGCCAAGACCGTCGTCGACTACGAGACCACAGAAGAGAACAACGCCGTCTCCATATTCCATGAAAACACCAACGGGCGAGGCGAAAGCTACCAAATACGCCATACACCCAGCGTGAAGTTCTACAACAACGGCAAGGAGGAGGCTATCGGCGACCGCCCTATAGCCCTCGAAGTGAAGAAGACCACCATGCAGCTTGACGGGGTAAAGTTCGACGAGCGTTCGCTGCCCACCCTGCCCGTCTCTGCCCTACACGAAATCCATCTCGACGAGACCAGCCCTGACCATTTCGTCTGTAGGCTCGTGTCAGCGAAGGTAGGGGCAGGCCCCGTGCCAGCCCGCAATTACAGCCCAAAGATGAGCGACACGGAGTTTGCCCTCTACGTGAAGCAGCAACAGGATGCAGGCATAGATGAAAAAGAACTCAATCAGATGATGCTGAATGAGGGTAGCGGTATCAGCCGCGCCCACATACTTCACATTATCCGGGCGTATGGCAGCAATAAGAACAAGTTCTTCGTCGTTGACGGCAAGGAGGTCTCACGCGAGGATTACATCCAATTGCAGCCGGAAAATATCGCTTCAGTAACGGTGATGGATGTCGGCCCGGCCAAGAAAACATTCGGAGAGAAGGGTCGCTATGGAGCCACTATCATAGAGACGAAACAGGCGGCCTCCGACACTCATCAACAAGACGACCCAGTGTTTGATGTCTGCGAGCAGATGCCCAGCTTTCCCGGCGGCGAAGGGAAGCTGATGGAGTTCATCGCTCGAAACATCAAGTATCCTGAAGCGGCAACCAAAAGCGGGGTGCAAGGCCGTGTGATGGTGCAGTTCATCGTCGAGAAAGACGGCAGTCTGACGAACGCCAAGGTTTTGGAAAATCCCAAGAAGTCAGCTGTCAATATGGTGGTCGTCACGGCCTATATGCCTGATAAGCAGCGCCAGGATGCCGAGGCCCACAACGCCGGCGTGCAGGCACTCCGCGACGAGGCTCTCCGTGTCATCAACGCCATGCCCCGATGGACACCCGGCAAGCAGAAGGGCAAGCCCGTCCGAAGCAAGTTCGTCCTGCCCGTCACCTACCGACTCAACTAAACACACGCTCAATAGCGTCGATGAAACCGCGATTTTTTATAAAGTTAGTAAATAATAAGTACCCGGGACAATGCTGGAGGCCACTGCGAAGTGCCCTCCAGAGTTATTTATCAAATAAAGCGAAGATTGCAAACAAAATGCAAAGTGGAAACGGCGGATTTCCGACTTATTCTTATTACTTTTGCATGCAAAAACGAAGACGATGAAATATTTCCTGACGATATTAACCACGTGCCTCTTGCTGGGATGCAGCTCAAGCGACAGCCATGACAAGCAGTATCTCCTCCAAGGGGCATGGATATTACGACAGGTGGTCTACCCCTACGGACACACCGATACGTTCTCTGAGCAGGAGGGTGCCCCGCTCCGCTTGTACGATGGCGACAGTGTGATATACACCTGTCTGGTGGCCAAGACAGAGACGGGACTGATTGTGAGGCATAGCATGAAAAATCGTGTCACGCTGATTGAGAAGGGTAACGGCGAGTATGTCTATCTGGAAGACGACGACCCGCGACCGCTGACGGTTGCCAACGACACGACCATCGTCATTCAGCGCAACGGTTCCCTCTCTACCTGGCATCGTGCTGACGACATAGCGAAGGAGTGGGGCGAGGAAATACGTGACATCGTCACCGCCGACTTGCAGCGACCCGACGCTGACGACACGCAGAACTATATGCTTTCGGCCAAGGAGCGTAGCCAGGCCAACGTCATTCATTGGCTGTTTCTTTCGACCGTCGGCGGCATTATCCTGCTGCTGCTCATAGCCCGCATTGCTGTTCAGAACCGAAAAGCCAAACGCCGCCTACAACTGCAACTGAAGCAGATTCAAGAGATTCAAGAGGAGCGTCCGCAGTCGGTGAGACAAGCCATTGAGTCGGTGGAATCGTCCTTTTATGCGTCTGACGATTACCAAATGCTGCAACGCCGCATAGCCACGGGTCAGCTGTTGAAGGACGATGACTGGCACGACATAGAGGCTCAGCTCAGGAAGGTTTATCCCGGCTTCGGCAGTCAGCTGCGCGGCCTTTATACGATGTCGGAACTGGAATACCAGGTGTGCCTGCTCATTAAGCTCCGCATCGCCCCAAAGGACATAGCCACCATCCTGGCCCGCGACATGAGCACCATCAGCACCGTTCGCAGCCGACTATATAAAAAGGTGTTCGGGCGGAAGGGCGGTGCCCGAGACTGGGATGAATTCATCCTGTCAATGTAAGGGCAAGCCCGCTGGGGAGCTTGCAAATAAATTGCAAACACCATGCAAAGTAAATGCAAACCCGTTTCCTTGGCTGGTTGGCCGAAAGCCCATACCTTTGCAGCGTCATTAATCCCTAAAACAAAAAGTCTTATGAAAAAAGTAATGTTAGTAATGGCACTGGCACTGACAGGTGCCATGCAAGTAAGCGCACAAAATGTGAAAATCGACGACAAAGAGCTCGTCGGAGTGTGGTACATGGAGTCTATGCAGTGGGAGGGCGAGAAGAAAACTGTCTGCGGCAAAGCCACCGGCTACACACAGTTCAAGTTTTACGGCCCCGACGGCGAATACGCTTGTGCAGAGCTCGCCCTTACCAAGGAGGGCAAAGTGGTGGTCATGCCCCATGAGTATGGTACCTACACGTTCAAAGACGGATGGTACTCAGAAATGGGGCGAGAGAAAATCAAGGATGCCATAGTCTGGGTAGATAAGACCACGACAAAAGGCACCTGGCAGAAGCGTCACGACATCTGGAAGAAAATCAACCTGCCCGACAAGGTCGTGAAATACATCGTCGACTGCTGCAAGAAGAAGGAGACGCCTGCCGAGATACAACAATCCATCAAGCAAAACCTGTTCAAATAACATCACACTGCACAAGTCAGAGCGTCGATGAAACCGCGATTTATTATAGTTAGTAAATAACTGTAGTACCCGGGACAATGCTGGAGGCCACTGCGAAGTGCCCTCCAGCGTTTTTTATCGCCGCAGCCAAAGGCGTGGATTGAGTAGCTCCGTCCAGTTGCGGAGCTGGAACTGCATGATGGCGTTGGGGCCGAGGCTTCCGAGAATCTGACTGGTGGAAACCTTCTGGCCGGCCTTGACGCTGACGGCGGCGATGTCGCTATAGACGGAGATGAATCGTCCGTGGCGCACCATGACGACGTAGGCGGAGCCGGTATTGAAAATCTTGCTTACCTCGCCGTCGAAGACACAGCGAGCCTTGGCGCCGGGCTGACCCTTGAGGTAGATGCCCTTGCTGGCGAGATGAACACCTCGGGTGCCGTCGACGACGTTATCGCCAAAGCCGCGCACCATCTGATAGGCTCCGGTGATGGGCATGGGCAGACGGCCCTTGTTGCTGGCAAAGCTGCCGGTGAGGTGGGCATCGGGGTCGGCAGCGACGTAACGCTCTGGAGCAGTAGTGGCGGAATTAGACGAGCTCGATTCCCTACCAGTTGCAGTACGGGCCATCTCCTTCGTCTCCTTGCGCACTTGCTTCTCGATGGCTTTGTCCTGTTTTTTCTCCTGCTTCTCCTGTTTCTTCTGTTCCTTCTCTCTTTCACGGGCAGCCTGTCGTTCACGCTCCTGACGCTCACGTTCCAGCCGAGCCTGCTCCTCCTTGCGCTTGCGCTCGGCCTCGAGGCGTGCCTGTTCGCGGGCTATCTCCTCGGCGATGATGCGGTCTATCTGCGCATTAATGGCGGCCTCCTCCTTCTGCTGCTGCTCGATGAGGGCGGTGACGGTGCGCTGCTGCTTCTGCAGCTCCTTGGCCATCTGCTGCTTCTGGTCTTGCTGGCGTACGAGGGTCTGGCGCTCCTGCTCCTCACGGGCGAGCATAGCTTTGCGGGCATCAAGGATCTGGGTTATCTCCTCGCTCTTCTGATTCACCTGAGCCTGCTTCTGCTTCACAGCCTCGCCCTGGGCACGCTGGTAGGTGGAGTATTCGTTCATGAAGCGCGTGCGGCGGTACATCTGGTTGATGTTCTTTGCCGAGAGAATGAACATCATGCGCGACTGCATCTTGCGGTTGCGGTGCATGTAGCGAACGGAGCTGGCATAACGCGCCTGGCGGTCGCGCAGCTCGGCCTCCAGCTTCTCCTTCTCCTTGTTGAGCTGCACAATCTGCTGCTCCAGGGAGTCAAGGCTCACGCGGATGGTGTCGATGACGCGCTTCTGCTCGTCAATCTCGGTGCCGAGGATGAAAGCGTCCTCCAGCTGCTTCTTCACCTTCTGCTCCAGCTCGGCCTTCTGCCGCTTGTTGGCGGCAATGTTCTTCTTCAGTTGCTGCTGCTGGGCCTGAAGCTGCTGCTTCTGGGTAGGCTTAGTGGGTTTCTTTTTGGTAGTGGTAGTAGTGGATTTCTTTTGCGTGGCAGTAGTGGACTTCCTTTGTGTTGCTGTGGTGGTCTGGCGGCGTGACGAACGTCTCGTCTGCGGTTTCTGGGCCACAGACGAGAGGACGATGCCGAGCATCACTATCAGCAAAAAGAATTTCCTCATAAGTATAGTCCTTTTTGCTCCCCTTTAAATATTGAGAGAGAGTAACCGCTGGAAAATATCCTCGACGGTGACCTGACGGTACTTGTCGGTGATCTTTGTGCGTGTCTCCCAGTCGCTCTTATTGTCGAGGTTGGTGAGCTTGAAGCCTACCTTCACCTTCTTTTCAGGCGTGGTGAGGGTGACGTTCATGTCGGAGGGGAATTCCTGTTTGCCCATCTTGTCGAAGGCCTGGTAGTCCCAGTTCAGCTGGGTGTTGCCATTGTCGCGGTCGTGGTGGGTGATGTTGACCGTCTTAATCTTTCCGGCCTTCTCATTGACCATCCAACTGTATTTCATCTTACTGCCCTGCTCCTCGAAGTTGATGATGATGTCATCGCCTCCACGGGTAGTGGCAAAGCGTGTGAACATGGTGGAGTCGACGGTCTCCTGGCCTGGTAGGAAGAGCTCGTTCCAGAAGAGCGACTGCAGCATGTGGAAGTTGATGCCGCTGCTGCGCAGGAAAGAAACTTCGCGGTAGGGTGTCTTGAGGTACTGCTTGTTCACGCGGTCCATGATGAGCACGTAGTCCTTGGTGAACTCTAAGCGCCCGACTTCGGCTAATCCTAAGGCCATGAGCTGGACCATAATGACGTCGTCGCGCTTCATGCGGAGGTTGCCCGAGAGGCTCACCCTGTGGTCGCCCAGCTCTAAGGAGAACTTCAGCTTCGAGGTGACGAAGAGCTGCTGCACGTTGTTGTCCTGCACTTTCTGAAGGAACTCGCTCTGCGCAATCTTTTGCTGTGTGGAGGGCTTGGGACCTTCTGTCACCGCCGGCTTGTTGGAGTGGCAGGAGGCCAGCAAAAGCGGCAAGACGAGTGCCGCCATCTTCAGGAATGTCGTCGCTTTCATTGCTTGATGTATTTTTTGCGTTTGATTTTCCTTGCCAGAATCTTGTTCGAGGGGTCGTCGGCAAGGGCTTTCTGCCACAGTTCAAGGGCACCCTCGGTGTCGCCGGTCATGAAATGTATGTCGCCGGCATGTTCGGTGACCACGCTGTTGCCCGTGGAATCGTTCTCGATGGCCAGGTCGATGTAGATGCGCGCCTCCTCATAGCGCTGCTGCACGAAGAGAATCCAGGCGTAGGTGTCGAGGTAGGTGGCGTTCTTGGGCTCGGCCTTGATGGTCTTGTAGCTCATCTGCTCGGCCTCGTCAAGGCGGTCGCTCTGAAGGCTGAGGTAATAAGCGTAGTTGTTCAGGCAACCCACATTGTCGGGTTTCCACTGCAGACAGGAGTCGTAGGCTTCGAAGGCCTCACGTTCACGGTTTTTCTGGAAAAGCAGGTCGCCCATGATGGCATAGAAGTCAGAGACGATAAGCGGAGAGCTGTCCTCGTTGATGACGTTGATGCCGTTGCGGAAAGTCTCGAGGGCATTGTCCACATCCTTCTGCCGGTAATAGGCCATGCCCTGATAGTAGTAGAAAACCATCTCCTCGGGGTTGTACTCACGTGCCGGCTGGCAGAGGTCGATGATGCGCTGGTCGTCCTCGTCATCCCAAGCCATCTGCACAAGGTGAAGGCGCGACGAGGCGCGGTCGGGAGCCAGTTCAAGCACCTTGCTGAAAGCGGCGGCAATAGTGTCGCGAGGCATCTTCTTCAGGTCCATGTAAGCTGCTCGCAGCTCGGCAATGTCGGGGTCTACGTCCTTCTGGGCCATCAAAAGGTCCATGAGGTGCAAAATCTTCGTGCTGTCGCCGTCGAGCGTCTGCTCGCTCTCGGCAATAAGGTCGCGCAACTGGTAAATCTTGATGTCGGTGGGAGCCGTGGGGTTGAGGAGGAGGAGCTCGGTGAGAGAGTCCACGGCCAAGGAGTCGCCCTCGTTCTGGTAATAGTCACGCAGGGCTACCTGAGCACGGGCGTTGTCGGGCTCCTCGGTGAGAATACGCGTCAGCACGTTGTAGGCCTCGTCGTTGCGGTCGGCGGCGAGGAGCGAGTTGGCATAGACCACCTGATAGCCCACGTCGTTAGGATGCTCATTGGCCAGTGTCTCCACCTCGCGGATAGCCTTCTCCTTCTCGTCCAAACGGAGGTATAGCTGGCTCTTCGTCAGAGAGAGACGCTCGGAACGGCCATCGATGGCCTCCATGCGCTCAAGCATCTCAATGGCCTTGTCGAAGTCCTGCTGCTGAAGGTAGAGGCGATAGAGCATTTCGAGCAGCTCCTGGCGGCTCTTGTCGGCGGTATACATCTTCTCCACCACCTCGGTGGCTGCGGCATAGTCGTTTTGGTCAATGCAAGCCTGTGCCAAGGTCTCCATGTAGGTCATGTTTTCAGGCTCCAGCTCGTAGGCTCGACGATAGCACCACTGCGCGCTGTCCTGCTGCTTCATCTCTGCGAAGTACTGGGCCTGAAAGAAATAGACCTCTGAGGCTTCGGGCTTCAGCTCACGGCAGCGGGACAGCAGGTCGAAGGCTGAGTCGTGGTGGCCTTTCTGCCGCTGGAGCATCGCCTCATGGAAGAGCAGGTCGTAGTCACGCTGGGAGGACTGAGACAGTCCCGGAAGCGAGAACAGTCCCAGCATGAAAGACAGTATGATACGCGCTAACATAATATTAACGATGAACTATTTCACTCCGGTATGGCCGTAACCGCCCTCACCACGTTCGGTCTCACTAAGTACTTCTACTTCAACAAACTCAGCAGTCTCGTGACGGGCGATGACCAACTGGGCTATGCGCTCGCCGTCGTTAACGATGAAGTCCTCATTGGAGAGGTTAATGAGCACGACGCCAATCTCACCACGGTAGTCGGCATCGACAGTACCAGGGGCGTTAAGCACGGTGATTCCATGCTTAAGAGCCAAGCCACTACGGGGACGCACCTGTGCCTCATAACCCGTCGGGAGGGCGATGTGCAGACCCGTGGGAATAAGCCGACGTTCCAATGGACGGAGCACGACTGGCTCGTCAATGTTGGCACGGAGATCCATGCCAGCACTCTGCGACGTGGCATACTGCGGCAGGGGCTGATGGCCGCGGTTCACTATTTCTATTTCCATAGCTTAAAGGGATTTGCGCTAAGGCTTGCGTTGGTGTATCGGCGGTCGCCTGTCACCTCCTCACCCAGGAAGGGCGGACGGGCGTAGGGCTCGTCGGGCGCACCTAACTCCACCTCAGCAATGACGAGTCCCTCGTTGTCGCCGTAGAACTCGTCCACCTCAAAGGTGTGGCCATCGTCGACAGGTACCAGATAGCGCGTCTTGTCGATAATGCCCTGCTTGCAGAGACGGAATAGCTGTGTAGCCTCATCAAGGGTGATTTCCTTCTCAAACTCATAGCGGCTGAGGCCACCATCGAACGAGGGTCCCTTGATGGTGAGGAACCCTTGTCTGTCTCGCTGGCGAACTCGCACAGTATGCCCGTGGCCGCTACAGATGTAGCCTTGACGGATGCGGTAGCTCCGTTGTGCCATCGACTTGTAACTGTCGTCACGCACCAGGAACTTCCGCTCAATCTCCATGCCACTCATGCTATTAGGGGTGAGAGGTGAGAGGTGAGGGGTGAGAGATTAGCCGTACATGTAGATGGACATGAGGCAGAAGGCGAGAGCCACGACGATGAGCACGCCGAAAATCCAGTTCACCACCTTGCGGCCTTCCTGTTCCTGCTTCTTCACATAAGCCCGCTGCTTTGCATTGAGCTTCTTCTCTTTTTCTTTCTTTGCCATTTTGTTTCGTATTTAATTGTTTGACTTGGTTATTCGTCGCTTTCTGGGAATTCCATTAAATAAGCTTTTATGAATCCATCGAGTTTCCCGTTCATGACGGCATCGACGTCGTGGGTCTCATAGTTTGTACGGTGGTCCTTCACGCGCTTGTCATCGAAAACATAGCTGCGTATCTGGCTTCCCCACTCTATCTTTTTCTTCCCGGCTTCTATCTTCGCCTGAGCCTCCATGCGCTTCTTAAGGGCACGGTCGTAGAGCTGACTCTTCAGCAGCTTCATGGCACGTTCCTTGTTCTTCGGCTGGTCGCGTGTCTCTGTATTCTCGATGAGGATTTCCTCCTCTTCGCCCGTGTCGGGGTCGGTATACCAGTAGCGCAGTCGCACACCCGACTCCACCTTGTTCACGTTCTGTCCGCCGGCGCCTGACGAGCGGAAGGTGTCCCATGAAAGCTTCGCCGGGTCGACATACACCTCGATGGTGTCGTCGATGAGCGGCGAGACGAAAACACTGGCGAAGGAGGTCATACGCTTTCCTTGGGCGTTGAACGGACTGACCCGAACGAGGCGGTGCACGCCGTTCTCGCTCTTCAGGAAACCATAGGCATACTCGCCACCCTCTATCTGCATGGTGACGCTCTTGATGCCGGCGTCGTCGCCTTCGAGCAGGCTGCTTATCGACACCTTATGTCCGTGGGCCTCTGCCCACCGCATATACATTCGCATAAGCATCTGCGCCCAGTCCTGGCTCTCAGTGCCACCGGCTCCGCTGTTAATCTTCAACACACAGTCCATGGAGTCTTCCTTCTGGCGCAGCATGTTCATCAGCTCCAATTCCTCGATGGCCGCAAGAGCCTGGCGATAGTCGTCGTCGACCTCCTGCTCCGTCACCATCTCCTCCTTGTAGAAGTCAAAGGCAAGCTGCAGCTCATCGGCTTTCTGCTGCACATCCTTGTATCCGTCGAGCCACCGCTTGATTTCCTTTACCTTCTTCATCTGCTCCTCGGCGCGCTTGGGGTCTTCCCAGAAGTCGGGAGCCTGCGTGCGCAGTTCCTCTTCCTCGAATTCCACCTGTCGCTCGTCGATACGCAAGTAGCGGTGCAGCTTCTCGGCACGGTCAAGTATGTCTTTAAGTTGCTCCTGTGTTATCATTCAGTCTGCAAAATTAATCATTATCGGCGAAAACACCCAACATTTTATAATTTATTAAACGTTGAAGCGGAAGTGCATGATGTCGCCGTCCTGCACGACGTAGTCCTTTCCCTCGACGCCCATCTTTCCTGCCTCCTTGACAGCGGCCTCAGAGCCATACTTGATGTAATCGTCGTACTTGATAACCTCAGCGCGTATAAAGCCCTTCTCGAAGTCGGAATGGATGACGCCGGCGCACTGCGGAGCCTTCCATCCCCTGCGGTAGGTCCAGGCCTTCACCTCCATTTCACCGGCGGTGATGAACGTCTGGAGATTGAGCAGCGCGTAGGCTTTCTTGATGAGACGGTTCACGCCACTCTCCTCCAGTCCCAGCTCCTCGAGGAACATCTGCTTGTCCTCGTACGACTCCAGCTCGGCGATGTCCTCCTCGGTCTTGGCGGCGATGATCATCATCTCCGCGCCCTCCTCGGCAGCCAGAGCCTCCACCTTCTTCGTAAAGTCATTGCCGCTCTTGGCGTCGGCCTCACCCACGTTGCAGACGTAGAGCACGGGCTTCGCCGTGAGCAGGAAGAGGTTGCGGGCACAGTCCTGTTCGTCCTTCGTGTCGAACTCCACCACGCGGGCGTTCTTTCCCTGGTCGAGCACCTCCTTGTAGGCTTTTAGCACGGCAAGCTCCACCTTTGCGTCCTTGTTGCCGGCAGCAGCGGCTTTCTCCGTTCGGGCCAGGCGTCCTTCGATGGTTTCGAGGTCCTTCAGTTGCAGTTCGGTGTCGATGATTTCCTTGTCGCGTATGGGGTCGATGGTGCCGTCCACGTGGGTGATATTCTCGTCCTCGAAGCAGCGCAGCACATGGATGATGGCGTCCGTCTCACGGATATTGCCCAGGAACTTGTTTCCCAGTCCCTCGCCCTTCGAAGCACCCTTGACCAGTCCGGCGATGTCCACTATCTCGCAAGTAGCGGGGACAATACGTCCCGGATGCACCAGCTCTGCCAGCTTGCCGAGCCGCTCGTCGGGCACGGTGATGACGCCCACATTGGGCTCTATCGTACAGAAGGGGAAGTTTGCTGCCTGCGCTTTAGCGCTCGACAGACAATTAAAGAGTGTGCTCTTGCCCACGTTGGGAAGGCCCACTATACCACATTTTAATGCCATTGCTCTTTACATTATTATTATTTCGCGTGCAAAGTTACAAAGAAAAAACGAAACCCCGACAAAATATAGCGCAAATTAAAAAAATGTTAGCATTTTTGGCCGTCACGCACCATTTTACTACCTTTGCAACCATGAATACAACAGAAGCTACGCAACGGTTAGAGCACAAGGGCATCAAAGCTACAGCCAACAGGATTTTGGTCTACCGCGAACTGGCACGACACAGACGTCCGCTAAGCCTGGCCGACATGGAGAACAGCATGCCGCAGATGGACAAGTCGAGCATCTTCCGCGTGCTGTCGCTCTTCCTGGACCACGACGTGGTGCACACCTTCACAGACGGGCGCGGCGTGCAGAACTACGAGCTGTGTCACGACGACGGAGCGTGTCATCACGACGACGGCCACCTGCACTTCTACTGCGAGACGTGCCACCGCTCCTTCTGCCTCGACGACGTGCCGCTGCCCGAAATCGAGCTGCCAGAGGGCTATGCCCCACGCTCAGTATCGTTTGTCATCACGGGCGACTGTCCTGACTGCAGGAAAGCACGGCAGTAAGTCTATGCCAGGAAACTACGTCTACAAATGAAAAAGACCAGCACCCTTACTCAGAGTGACTGGCCTTTCCTTATAATTATGAGAAATTGTTATTATTCGAAGTACTCAATGGTGCGTGTCTGCTCCATCTCCTGACCCATCATCGAGCCCTTGCGGCTGATCCAGTTGCCACGGTCGTCGTATTTGTAGTCGGTGAAGGGAGTCGACATTTCCTGGCCGCCCATGTCCATTGTCTGTGCAGCCACAGCGCCCTTCTCATTGTAGGTGTACTTAATCACCATGTCGCGGCCCATCATGTTCATCGTCTGGCTTGCCACACGACCATTCTCCCAGGTAAACTTCACGGTTGACTCAGCTCCCTGCATCATCGTCATCTTGGCCGACTGCAGATAGCCGTTTTCATCATACACAAGGTCCGTCATACCCTCGCGCTCCATCTTGCCTTCCTTTGTGAAGGTGGTCTTCTGCACTCTGCCCATAAAGTCCATAGAGATGGTCTTCACAGGGCCGGTGGCCTCGTTCAGCTCTACGTCGTGGAACTTTGACTGTGCCTGAATGGCAAACGGAATGGCCAGCATGGCCATCATCATCATAATCTTTTTCATTGTTTTTTGGTATTAATGGTTAATAATTGGATAAAAAGCATTATTTAAAAATCAGCTGTGCAAACTCATGGAGGCTGCGGCGCCAGGTCTGCCACTCGTGGGCCGTTCCTGGCGAGACATAACTGTGGGCGTTGATGCCCAGTGCCTTCAGGTTCTCGGCGGCCTTGCCTACGCTGCCGTCTCCCTCAGCCATACGAGTCTCCCTGCCGCCAGCGCTCATGAAGAGCACCTTGTTGGTCTTCTTGAAATCGGTAGCATCCTTCAGGTCGTCAACGCTAAACGTGCCGCCACTGAACATGCCGACATAGGCGAAGGTGGTGGGGTTGGCCAGCGTGATGCCGCGGGTCTGCATGCCGCCCATCGACAGGCCGGCCATGGCGCGGTGTTCGGTATCGGCTATCACACGGTAGTTCTTCTCCACCATCGGGATGATGTCGGTGAGCAGAATCTTCTGGAAGCCTTCGAAGAAATTGCCAAAGCCACGACGACCACCGAAGCCACCGCCCTGACCTTCAGGACGCTGAGGACGCGGTGCGTCGAGACCGTTGTCCATGAAGATGATGAACGGCACGGCCTTGCCCTCGGCAATCAGGTTGTCCATGATGATGCCCGTCTTGCCCTGGGCGCTCCAGCCCGTCTCGTTCTCGCCCATGCCATGCTGCAGATAGAGCACGGGGAACTTCTTCGTGGGGTTCGTGTAGTATTCATTGGGCAGATAGATATATCCGTGGCGCATCTTCTCCTGCACCGTCGACCAGTAGTACACCTCATTAATAGAGCCCTGCGGCACGTTCTTCACGGTGTAGAAAGCCTCGTCGGCAGCGGGAACATCGATACCACTGCCCCAACGACTGGCACCATAATAATACTTGCTGCCCGGATCGGGAACGGAGGCACCGTCGATATTCAGCTGATAATAGTGGAAACCTTCGTCCTGAGGCTCAGACGTGCCCGTCCACACGCCATTCTCGTCCTTGGTCATGATGTAAATCTTTCCGGCAATGTCAAGACCGACGAAAGTGGCATCGGGTGCCTTGATTTGTGCACGGACCATGCGCTGTGAGTTGACCATCGGATACTGCTTGTTATCCTGATTGGTCGATGCAGGCTTGAAGTCTTCAACAACACCTTCAACTACTGAAGGAACTTTGGGGTTCTCTCTGGGAGCACCAAACTGAGCTGATGCCGTCATTGCTGCAAAGGCAGCAATCATCGTAAGAATCTTTCTCATAGGTTATGTAATACTATTGGTTGATTATTTCTTACTTAGACGCCGACCTCTGCAAAAAGTCAAACGCACCATTCGTTTGTTAGGGAATATTAACATATAAAGTGGCACCTGCATGCTCCTTCACCAAGGCCGGCACCTCACCAGCAGGGACAACCGTATAGTCGTAGGGCACGATCACGGCGTCGTCTGAAGAACTGGGCGTAAAGCTCTCTGCACAGTAGTTGCTCGATGCCCATGTCCACCGTTTAGCGCTGTTTTCACTGAAAATATGTTTCACGCCTTCGTCAAAGTAATTTCCCTCGATAAGAAATTCCGATTCTTTGCGGGCATTGATGCAGAGACCGGCACCGACACAACTGTAGTAGTTGTTCAGCATGTGAATCGTGCCATAACGGGCCATAGGCATGCGCTGCTTGCAGCCCGTGCCCCACCAGTTGAAAGCAAAGGTGGTGTTGAGATAGTCCTCGTCCATGGCAAACCGGTCGCCGCTGCCAACGAGGTTAGTGTTCTGGTGCATGTATGAGCGGGCGGTATAGCTGAACGTACACCAGCTGACCGTGATGTAGTCCGACTGCATGTTAATGTCGAAGTTGCCGTCCATGCCGTCCATAAACGCACAATGGTCAATCCAGCAATGCGTGGCTCTGCCTGCTGACAGCAGGTCTTTGCCGCCCACGTCGATAGAGCCGGGGCCTACGAAGGTGAGGTTGCGGATGATGATGTTATTACACCTGCTAAGACTCATAATACCCGAATTGCGATAGCTCTCTTGGGTGTCTCCCGTATAATTAATGATAAGCTGGCGAGTCATCAATTCGGTCGCCTCAGACACCCTCTGACCGGTGGACAGCGTTCCGCCAGTGCCGCCGCTGGTGCTCAGACTTGGTACGTCATTGTCATCAAGGAGCTTTCTGATCTCATCGGTCACGTACCACTGGGTGCAGAGACGGGCATTGTTCACGCCCAACAGCGTCTTGTCAGATGTTCTGATGGTGACGTTGCTCGACACCATAAAGTCACCCTCAGAGCCATCGAAGATGATGACGTCATTCTGCTTGATGGCACTCTCAATAGTACCCTTCATGTCCTGCCCATTGGACTTCAGGACAACAACCTTACCTGTAAAATCGCTCGGTATGGGATAGGTATAGCAGCCGCCACCGGTAACGTCAAAAGTTCCGGTGCCATTAAGTGAGTCCCGGGTGCAGAAGCCGAAGGGGCTGTCCTGATCATATCCCGTCGCCACTGCCATCAGCGACAAAGCCAGTAGCGTGAAAAGAATAGTAAGTCTCATAACTCAGTTTCCATTAGTATTTCACCTCCTTTGCTTCTCCGTCTCTTCGCGCTTGGCCTTGAAGAAGCGGTCTACGAAGTCAATCTTGTCGCGATTGGGCACCATGATGAGCGAGGCTCCGTTGCTGAACTGCATCGTGGTAGGCTTCGCTTCGTCGAACGTCGGCCAGTAGGGCAGGCCCTTGCCGTTGGGATTGCCCGTCTTGGCAAAGTTCACCCAGTACTGCTGGAGTATCTCGGCCACGGCAGCCTCATGGGGATACTTGTCGGGCTGGTTGATGAACTCGTTGTTCAGATACATGATATCGTCGGCATGGGCCACACCCTTACGGCGAGGGTCCCGCGAGAAGCTGCGTGTGGAGGGCTGGGCGAGATAGGCAGCGTAGGCACCGCTCTTGCCCGTCTTGCTTTGCAGGCTCACCCAGGCATAGGAAGGCCAGGCAAAGCCCACATCGCGGAAGGCATCGCCATTGCCGTGCCAAGCCTCGTCGTCGGTATTGCCGGGATAGACCTTCAGGGCCTCGTCGGCAAAGTCGCCGAAGACCTGTCGCGCCTGTTTCTGATAGTCCTCCGCCTTGATGTTGCCGGGTGAGAAGAGGGCACCCTCGTCACTGTTGGTCATCACGATGACAGGCACGTCGTTATACTCGCCACGCTCATAGAGGCGGTACTGGTCGTCGCAGATGACATAGCCGTCGACACAAGGCCAGAAGCCGCCGAAGCCCACGTTACCGTCGCAAAGCTCCATCGCCGGCATCTTGCGCATCTGCTTGATGTTCTTCTTCTTCAGATGTTTCTGGAAAGCGACTCCCTGCTGCTCGGCACCCTTCTGCGAAGCATCCTGCCCGAAGCGGCGAGGCTGGTCGCTCCAAGGGGCAAACGAGCCGCCGCTATGGCTGATGGCAGCACGGAAGAGGCCCTTGGCCAAAGGCGAGCCACAAAGCATGCTACAGCTGATGGCACCTGCCGACTCGCCGAAGATGGTCACCTTCGAGGGGTCACCGCCGAAGTTCTGGATGTTGCGCTGAATCCATTTCAGGGCGTATATCTGGTCGAGCAGACCGTAGTTGCCCGAATGTCCGTCGGGCGACTCCTTCGTGAGTTCCGGGTGAGCCATGAAGCCTAAGGCACCCGTACGGTACTCGATGCTGACGATGACCACTCCGCGACGGGCAAGGCTCGTCCACAAGTCGCCGCCATACCACTCTGTCTGGAAGCCGCCGCCATGAATCCAAGCCATAACGGGGAGCCTCTCGGCAGCCGACTTAGCAGGTGTAGCAACAGCAAGATACAGGCAGTCCTCACTCATCATGTCTGCCGTCCGGCCAGGCCGTGTAGGCTGTGGCGGCAGCGGGCCGAACGTGTCGCACAGCCTCACGCCCTCCCAGGCCTTGGCAGGCTGGGGAGCCTTCCAGCGGAGGTCGCCCACAGGCGGAGCGGCATACGGTATGGCCTTATAGACCGCAAGGTCTGAGCCGTCAAGGATTCCTTCAACTTCGCCCGTTTCCACGTGCGTCTTCAACAATGGCTGTGCCTGTGCGAAAGAAACAGCCAGTAGCACAAATGCTGCTACGAAAAATCTTTGCTTCGTCATCATTAATATAAAGACAATACTTTTGTGTGCAAAAGTACACATTCTTTTCCAACCAGAAAAGAAAAAGGCAGAAAAATTCTAAATAATTATACCTTGAAAGTTTGCTCTTAGGGGAATCTCAGCTTATGAGTAATCAAGAATTCAAGTTTCGGAAGTAATGAAGTGTCGCGCTGCAAAGCCCCGTAGGGGCAAAATAGGGGTAGCCAGCCATTAAATGGCTGGTATGTAGAAGCCGCAGGGAAAGCATGCCGTAGGTATGCGATATGCATTACCTAATTATCGCGTACCTACGGCACGCCCGTTATCGTCACCATTTTACCAGCCATAAGAATGGCTGGCCGCTCGGCATCCCGTGGAGATTCCAGGCGTAACGAGCACCGTGCCCTCTTCGGCTATGCGCAGCAGACGGGCACGCTCCTGCCGATAGGCCTCAGTGAGTTCAGTGGGCTGGCCTGTAGCCCTGTCCTTGCGATGAAAGAACACCTGTTCCTTCATAGGATATTTCAGCAAGAACAGGTTCCCAAAGGCAGCATATTCCCGACCAGCAATACAAAGATGCAACTGACGCTCCATGAGCCGGGGACACTCCTCACGAATACGGGCCCGAAGGGGGTTCTCCTGCATGTATCGCTTGATGTTTTCAAGCATGCCAGGCCGGTTGATGATGCGGTCGTGGTAGCCCTTCTCGAAAAGAACCGGGCGAAGCTGTCCGTTTCCCGAA
>JAGCNO010000147.1 GCA_017645905.1 Prevotella sp.
CACAAGGCTTACGCTGTTGCTCGAACCGTAGCCTGGCACCTGTGGCAGCTGGAAAGGCAGCACCTGTACGTTCTTGATATCCTTGCAGGCAAAGTATATACGGCCGATAACGAGGTCGATGAGGTGGTTCATGCCGGGACGCTCGTCCCAGTGCTTCAGTCGGACGACAAGTGTGGCAAAGTTGGAACCATTGCCTGAAATCAGGCCGTAGCCGCAAGCTGTGGCGAAGCTCTCCAACTCGGGAATCTCCTTCACCTTGGCCTCCACCTGTTTCGTAAGCTCCTGGGTCTGCTTCAGCGTATAGCCCTCCGGCGCACGAATCTCAGCCAAGAAGACACCCTGGTCCTCTTGCGGAACGAGGCCCGATGGCAGATTCCTCATGAAGAAGAAGAGCAGGACGGCGGCAACGGCCAGCAGACCCCATGCCAGCACGGGGCGCTTGATGAACTTCTGGACGGTTTTCGAGTATTTCCGGTAAATGGCGTTATAGCTGGCGTCGTAGGCTTTCTTCGTGTAGTAAGACAGGCTTTTGCGCTCTTCCTTTTTCTCCGTCACCTTCAGCATGATGGCGCAGAGGGCAGGGCAGAGCGTCAGGGCCGACACGCACGACAGACCGACAGCCGAGGCGATGGTCACACCAAACTGGGTGAAGAACGTCCCCGAGGTGCCTGACATAAACGTCACGGGAATGAACACCGCCATAAATACTAAGGTACACGAGATGACGGCCACCGACACGTCGCTCATGGCCTGGCGGGTGGCCTCACGGGCATCACTGATGCCACCCTCCATCTTGGCCATCACTGCCTCGACCACCACAATGGCATCATCCACCACCGTACCGATGGCCAGCACGAGCGCGAACAATGTCAGGATGTTGAGCGAGAAGCCTGCCAGCGCAACGATGGCAAACGTACCCAAGAGCGAGACACAGATAGAGATGGACGGGATAATCGTTGCCTTGATATTCTGAAGGAAGAAGAAAACAACGAGAATCACGAGGATGATGGCAATGATGAGCGTCTCGACAACGTTATGGATGGCTGCGAAGAGAAAGTCGTCAGATGTCTGCATGGTGACGAACTCCAGTCCGGCGGGCATCGTTGCCTTCATGTCCTCACACATCTTCGTGATGCGGGCGTTCACCTCCGTCGCATTGGCTTCCGGTGCCTGGAACACCATGAGCAGCGTACCTGGCTGGCCGTTGATGTTCGACAGGAAGCTGTAGCTCTGGGCACCTATCTCCACTTCGGCCACATCGCCCAAGTGCAGCAGATGGCCGCCGTCGCTCGTCTTCAAGACGATGTCGTTGAACTCCTCGACGCTCTTCAGTGTGCCTTTGTACTCCATCGAGTATTGGTACTTGTTCGCCGACTGCTCGCCCAGCGAACCCGTCGACGTGACAAAGCTCTGGCCGCCGATGGCATTGAAGACATCGTTAGGCTCCAGACCGTACTGTGCCATCACGTCGGGCTTCATCCAGATACGCAGGGCGTAGGTGTTGCCTAAGGCCGTCACATCGCCTACACCCGTGATACGCATCAGGCGCGGCTTGATGTTGATGTCCACATAGTTCGAGATAAAGTCGTCGTCATATTTTCCATCCGAACTCCTCACGGCAAGGATGCGGAGGATGTTGCTTTGCAGCTTCATCACCTGGACGCCCACCCTTGTCACGTCAGCGGGCAGCAAAGCTAATGCCCTTGACACGCGGTTCTGCACGTTCACCGCAGCCATGTCGGGGTCGGTGCCCTGTTCAAAGTAGACAGAGATGCTCACGTTGCCCGACGACGATGACTTCGAGGTCATATAGGTCATGCCAGGCACGCCGTTGATGTTCTCCTCCAATGGCTGGATGACCGATTTCATAACCGTTTTAGCGTCGGCACCCGTGTAGGTGGTTGTCACCATCACCTGTGGGGGAGCGATGCTGGGATACTGCTCAATGGAAAGCGAGTTCATCGAAATGTAGCCCACCAGCGCAATGACGATACTGATGGCACATGCCATCACGTATCTATTGATAAATATATTATTCTTCATGTTATCAAAGCGGTAGCAAATTCTTCACTCTTCACTTTTCACTCTTCACTTCCTCTGGAAAGAGCACCTGCTGCCCTTCCTGGACATTATTAGCTCCGATGGTCACAATCTTGTCACCTACATTGAGACCGCTGGTGACGATGACGTCCTCACCGTTGCCAGTATCGGTCGTAGTCACAGTAACGGCTGTCGCCGTGCTGTCGGCCTTCACCTTATAGACCAGCTGCTTGTCCTGAAGCTTCACCACCGCCGTTTGCGGAACCACCATCACGTCCTTTTCGCTCATCGGCAACACTACTGTGCCCTGAACGCCTGAGAAGAGATGGCCGTCGGGGTTGGGGAACGAGGCTTTTGCGCCTAATGAGCCGGTAGCGGCATCCACCACGCCCGTCAAGCTGGTGATGCGTCCCTTGTGCGGATATTCAGTACCATTTTTCATCACGAACGTCACATCCGGCAATTCGGCCATGTATTTAGCCTTATCTGCCTGAGTGGCACCCGACGAGACCGATGCCTCGATAAGCGCCTCACTCACCGAGAACTCTGCATCCATGTTCGTATTGCCACTGACAATCGTCAGCTGCTTACCCTGCGACACCTGGTCGCCTGTGCGCACTGGAATCTCGCCGATAAGGCCTGCTACAGGTGCTGTGATGGTACAGAAACCTAAGTTCACCTTCGCACGGTTTACCTGAGCACGAGCCTGAGCCACCGAGGCCTGCGCCTGCTTGTAGGAGTTCTCCGAGTTGTCGAGCATGTAGCGGCTCACGATTTTCTTCTCAAACAGATTCTTGTTCGACTCGTACTCCAGCTTGGCGCTGTTCTCCTGAGCCAGTGCGGCCTGCAGGTTGGCCTGTGCCGCCTCTAATTCCAGCTGGGCATTGCGCTGGTCAATGACGAAGAGCACCTGTCCCTTCTTCACCTGCTGGCCTTCGCTGACGGCAATCTTCATCAGCTGTCCGCTCACCTGCGGTGTGATGATTACGTCTGTCTGGCCCTTTAGCTTCGCACTGAACTTCAAGGGCACCGTGATGTCCTGTCTCTCTACTGTCATCGTCTCGTACGATGTCTTTGTTTCCTTGGGTATGTCTATTCCGCACGACGTTAGTGCAAAGGCTGCCGTGCCAATTATTATTCCCCAGATTAAAGTTTTTTTCTGATTCATGTTATTGCTTGTTTTAATAGTTATTGTCATTCTTTTTGCGGGGAGAGCACTGTCAATACGGGCATAAAGAAAGCGCAGGCTCTGTCCGTACTCTCACACAGGCCTGCTACAGCCTCAAATACCCAATAGTGGAGACTGCGCTAACGCGCAGCTCCAAAGGATATTTGGTTTGCTCTAAAATCTCGTTCGAGGTAGCAGTTCGTGTGAGAGATTGAGCAACAAAAGACGTGTTCCTAAGAACAACGCTGCAAAGGTACGGATTTTTGATGAAATAAAACTCAGGAATCCATTTTTTTTGTCTTTTTTATCTTTTTAACGCAAATCGGTCATTAGGATGGACTTTGAGTTTTAATGACTTACTCTGGGAGAAAGAACGGCTTTTTCTCATAGAAAGAACGGCTTATTCGATTTGAAAGAACGGCTTTTTCGATGGGAAAGAACGGCTTCTTGCGCTCCGCTAAATGAAAAATGAGAAATGAGAAATGAAGAACTGCTCAGTCGTATGTTAACATCCCGTCGTCGTTTGCCACTTGCTCCTCGCTGATGAGCATGGTCAGGGCCTCTTCTATCGGCTCGTAAGGCAGGGGAAGGGCATGAAGGTCTGAAAGGGGATGGGGCTTGCCGTCAGAGAGCATTTCGA
>JAGCNO010000148.1 GCA_017645905.1 Prevotella sp.
AGATGGTCTCTCCGCTGAGGTACATCAGGAAAAGCAGCGCCACGACGGCGAGTATTGCAAAGAGTCCGGGCGAACCGACGTACCCCACGATGCGCTGGCCGACGTATTGACCGTGGTCGCCGCCGAGGCAGAAATGGAGCGCCGGGGTGAACGGCGTGACGAACCACGCCAGCGCCAGCGACGACCAGATAACGACGAGCACCACGCACATGAACCACTTCAGGAGCGAGGGCTTGTAAGCCTTCATCAGCGCCAGCGCCACGACGAAGAGCAGCAACGGGATGCCGAACGCTGCCAGGCCGAAGCAACGCTTGATCAGGAAGTACGAGGTGTAGGCCCCCAGGCTGCCTATGGCGTTCTGGAACTTACCGTCCTCGTTGGCCAGCTCACCCTCGCGCAGGTTCTCGATGATGCTCTGGTCTGCAGCGCCCGTGGTGAGGTAGGACACGAAGGCCCACGTCATGCACACCGACACGGCGAACAGCGTCATGCCGAGGAAAAAATGGAGCCGCTCGTTCATGAATATGTCCGCCACGCGGCGCAGGCCCATCACTTCAAGGAGCGAAGGCCTTGGCTCCCCCGAACGCGGGGCAGCAGACTTCTTTTTCTTATTCTTTGCCATCTATTTCTATGCTTCTTCTGAAAAACACTGCAAAATTAAAGGAAAAAAATAAGATAAGCAAAAAAAATCACAACTTTATTTCAAAAAGTGAAGAAAGATGGCGAATTATTTGGCCGTTACGGGAATTATCCTTAACTTTGCACGCGTTTTTGAGAGCCGCGATGGTGGAATGGTAGACACGAGGGACTTAAAATCCCTTGACCAGGAATGGTTGTGCGGGTTCGAGTCCCGCTCGCGGCACCAGAGAGAAAGCCGTTCTTTCTCATCGAAAAAGCCGTTCTTTCAAAATGAAAAAGCCGTTCTTTCTCATCGAAAGAGCCGTTCTTTCCATGACTATGCACGGCTCAAAGTCTGAGTCTTTTTTGCCCCTTATATTTTTTTAGGTAAAAATCTTCTTGTGAATAAAGAAAAATGCCTATCTTTGCAGGGTATTATCAAATGAACGGGGGAATGAAAAGGTTTTTATTTTGCATTATCACGGTGTTGCTGTCCATAGCGGCTATGGCGCAGCAGGTCGTTGTCAGCGGCACCGTCAGCGACTTGACCACCGGTGTGGTCATAGAAGGCGCCAGCGTGACGGCCGGCCGTTGGTCGGTGGTGACTAACGGCGACGGGTTCTTCACGCTAAAGACGGACGGGACGGCCGCCTCCGTCACCATCTCTCACGTAGGCTATCAGCCGCAGACCTACAGCCTCGCTGGCTTCAACGGGGAGGGCAACCCGCTGCGCATCCGCCTGAAGCCTGCCACGATTCAGCTGAACGAGGTACTGGTGATGGGCGACAATGCCCGCGACCTGATGCTAAAGGCCATCAGCCGCATACCCCAGAACTACAGCCAGAGGGCGGAGCTCTACAAGTGCTTCTACCGCGAGACGGCGATGAAGCGGCAGCACTACATCTGCGTGGCCGAGGGCGTGATAGACATGTACAAGTCGGGCTACCAGCACAACACAAGGCGTGACCGCGTGGCCATCAGCAAGGGACGGCGGCTGGTAAGCCCGAAGCAGAGCGACACACTCAGCGTGAAGGTGCTGGGCGGACCGGTGACACCCGTCGTCCTCGACCTGGTGAAGAACGCGGAGTTCCTGCTCAACGAGAAGGAGCTGGACTACTACGACTTGAAGATGGAGGTACCGACGAGTATCAACGACCGTATGCAGTTCGTCGTGAGCATCGAGCCTCGTGTCACTTTGCCCTATGCCCTCTATTTCGGACGGTTCTACATCGACCAGGAGACGCTGGCCTTTACCCGGGCTGAACTGTCGCTCGACATGGGCAACCGCGAGAAGGCAACGAGGCTGATGCTGGTGAAGAAACCGGCCGGCGTGCGCTTCCGGCCGAAGGAGCTGTCGCTGCTCGTGGACTATCAGCTGGATGATGACGGGCTGACGCGAATCAACTATCTGCGCACCACCTTCCGATTCAACTGCGACTGGAAGCGAAGAATCTTCGCCACCTCCTTCACAGCCTTCTGCGAAATGGTCATCACCGACAAGCCTAACTCCCGGCAAGGCGACGCGGAGCCACAGCCCATCAGCGGACGTGACTCCTTCGACCAGCACGACGCCTTCTTCGACAAGGTGGACTATTTCCGCGACCCAGCCTTCTGGCAGGACTACAACATCATTGAGCCTACGGAATCGCTCGACAAAGCTGTCAGCCGACTGCTCAAGAAATACTGACAGCGCCCCTGCGGGGCTAAATGAGAAATGAGAAATGAAAAATGAGATATTAAGCCCGAAGTATGAACTGTAAACAGCTATCCCTCCTGCTTTCTTTCTGGGCCGTCGTCATCGGTTCTGCGGGGGCAGCCCGTACAGGCGACTACGATATTACTGACTTCGGAGCCGTCAGCGACACGACGGTGCTGAGCACCGGGGCCATTCAGAAAGCTATTGATGCCTGTTCGGAAAAAGGTGGCGGCCGGGTGGTCGTTCCCCCAGGCAATTACAAGACGGGCACGCTGGTGCTGCGCAGTCACGTGGACCTTCACTTAGAGACAGGGGCGACGCTCTACGGCAGCACCCGCTTAGAGGACTACCGGCCGATGAAGACTGACTACGTGTCGCTGCGCACTTGGGGCGAGACGGTGCAGCTCATCTTTGCCGACCGTGTGCAGGACGTGAGCATCAGCGGACACGGAACCATCGACGGGCGTGGCTCGGCCTTCAAGAAACTTTCTTGGAATGACGAGGGCATCACCCGACCGCACCTGCTGCGCTTCGTGCAGAGCCAGGACATCACGGTAGAGGATGTGACGCTAAGAAACTCGGGCTGCTGGATGCAGCACTACCTGGCCTGTGACCGGGTGCAGATAAGAGGCATCAAGGTGTTCAACCGCAACAACTACAACAATGACGCACTCGACCTGGACGGATGCCACGACGTAGTGGTGAGCGACATGATGGCCGACAGCGACGACGATGCCATCACGCTGAAGTCTACATCGCCACGTCTCTGCGAGAATATCGTCATCCACGACTGCATCGTCAGCAGCCACTGCAACGGCATCAAGCTGGGCACGGAGACTAACGGAGGATTCCGCAACATCAATATCTCGAACTGCATCGTGAAACCGTCGGAAGACCAGGCGACGCAGTTCTTCGGCGACTCGCTGAAGCGCGGCACATCGGCCATCTCACTGGAAATTGTCGACGGCGGAATCTTGGAGAACGTCCACGTCTCAGGCATTGTGGTCGAGGGCACAGAGTCGCCTATCTTCATCCGTCTGGGCAACCGTGGCCGGGGCTATGCACAGGGCGTTCCTGTGGAAAAGGTGGGTATTATTCGGGGCGTCCACCTCTCAAACATCACGGTGAACAATGCCGGACGCACAGGCTGCAGCATTACCGGTCTGCCCGGCCATCCGGTGGAGGACATCTGGCTCTCAGACATCACCATCCACCAGCAGGGCGGCTGTCAAAACGTTGACATCCCCGCCGACGAGAAGGAGAAGGAATATCCCGAAGCCACAATGTGGGGCGTCCTTCCCGCCAAGGGTTTCTTTGTCCGTCACGCCCGGAATGTCAATTTCCGTAACGTCACTATAACAACAACCCAGGCCGACGAGCGGCCTGAGTATGTTAAGGTGGACGTGGAATAATAAGTGTTTAGAAGGCTGGGGAGTATGGCAACCCGAAGACATCGGCCAC
>JAGCNO010000149.1 GCA_017645905.1 Prevotella sp.
GAGGTGCTCGGAAACCTGCATCTGGCTCAGGGCAAGTACGCACAGGCAGTTCAGGACTTCAAAGGCGTCAAGTCGAACTCTGCTGCTCTTGCTCAGATCCTGAACAAGAACTATCAGGACGCACTCAACACACTCGCCAGCGTGAAGAACGCCGACGGCCTCACAGACTATCTCATGGCCATAGCCTATAAGCGCATGAACAACGGCTCGCAGGCTAACAGCTTCCTGCAGAAGGCCATCCAGAAAGACCCGACACTGGCCGACTACGCAGCTAAGGACCTTGAGTTTAAGTAAAAACTGATGAAACACTTTATCACGAAGACACAAAGAGTCGCCAAACTTTGCGAAGTCCTTTGTGTCTTCGTGTCTTTTTATATGCTCTCCTGCGGAATGCCCGACGACCGTTTCCGCTTAGAGGTAAAGTTCAAGAACCTGAATCAGGGCGATTTCTACCTCTATAACTATCGTAACGGAACGAAGGACACGCTCCACATCGCAGACGGCAGATGCACGTACGACGTAGAGATGCACGACACCACGACATACGTGCTCATGTTTCCTAACTTCTCCGAACTTCCCATCTTTGCCCAGCCAGGCAGTCTGGTAAAGATGGAGGGCGACGCTTCACACCTCAAGGAGACATCGGTTACAGGTACGCCCGACAACGACCAGATGACCGCTTTCCGGATGGTCAGCAACGAACTTACCCCTCCTGAACAGCTGCAGCAAGCCGAGCAATATATCCGCGAATATCCGTCATCCACATCGAGCACCTATCTGCTCAGACGGTATTTCATTCAGAACGTGACTGCTGATTATCCCCACGCTTTGGAACTTTGTACGCTATTACTCGAGGCACAACCCACAAACGTGGAGCTTGTACAGCTGCACAAACAGCTGGACCGACTAAGCAATATGCGTAACGACAAGCCCCTACCCCACTTTACCGCTAAGGACACGAAGGGCAAAATCGTCAGCGACAGTCTGCTGCATAGCAAGGTGAACATTATTATGGCCTGGGCAACGTGGAACTTCGAGTCGCAGAACGCTATACGTCAGTTAAAAATGGTATGGGAAGACTATCCACGAGACCTTAGCGTCATCACGATCTGTCTTGATGCTTCGCCCAGCGAGGGACGTAACATCTTTGCACGCGACAGTCTGCGCTGGCCCAATATCTGTGACGGGCAGATGTGGGATTCACCACTTGTATCAAAACTGGGAATAGCTTTCGTTCCCGACAATATCATTATCAATAAGCAGGGAAGAATCGTAGCCCGCAGTCTGAAAACATCAGAACTGAGGAAGAAAGCCCAAGAGATGTTGGACGCTAAGTAAGGAGTTGCTGTTGTCGCATGAAAGCCAAGCCCCGCTTGCTTAACCTGTAATATCCATGTCGGCTGGTACGCTCCACAAGTGCGCGCTTGGACTTAGAATTACGATTCAGATACGACCACACCCAACGGTGTATCTCATCAATATCGGGCTGGAAGAAAAACGTACTGTTCAAGTTATAGACATGCTTCGAGAGCAGGGCAGCACTCATCCCGCGCTTTCCTACGTCAAACAATAGCTTCAGCACCTGCTGTCTATAATCCTGTCTTACCATTCACCCTGCACAAAAAGGGAGTTTTATAGACAAAAAGGTCGGTAACAATCATGATACCGACCTTTTTCCGTTCTGTAACTGATGTGTTCTTTTTATGCCAGAACGATCTTGTTGTCCTCAGTTCCGCTGAGCTTGCCCTCCTTAAAGAGCCAACCCAGACCCATGAGAGTCTCTTCCTCTGAAATCTTAGCCTTCTTGGCAATCTCCTTCACAGAGAGAGCCTTCTCGGCAGCTGCGAGAGTCTGATAGACATCACCAGCCTTGAAACCAATGTTCTCTGCGGTAATTGCAACTGCAGCAGCCTTAGGAGCTGCGGCCTTCTTAGTTGTGGTTGTTTTCTTGGCGGCTGTCTCCTTTACCTCAGCAGCAGCCTTCGTTGTAGCTTCTTTCTTTGCCATGATACTTAAAAAAAAATGATACTATTGAAGTTGAATTTAGAATTCGTGTGCAAAGGTAAGCCTTTTTCCCTATTCAACTATCTGAATTTTAGCAGTTTCTTGCATATTTGTCACGTTTCTTGACCAAAATCAAAACAATTTTCACAACAAGATTAAACCTTTTCCATTGTATTACGTCAAAAAGACAGTTGCAACCCAAAAACAAGAGAACTGGAAAATAAAAAAGTCAAACCATCAAAAAACTCAGAAAATGAAAAAGACTATTTTGGCTATAGCAGCCGCCCTGATGATGAGCGTCACAATGACAGCTCAGGAAACCACAACCGAGAACAAGCAACAGGCACCCCAACGTCCTGACATGACAGAGATGATGAAGCGTCGCACCGACGAGACCGTGAAGAAATACGGACTCAACGAAGAGCAGGCTGCCAAGCTGCTCGAGCTGAACACCAAGTACATGGGCCAGATGGGTCCCCGTCGCGGAGGCATGCGTCCCGGAGGTATGCGCGAAGGAGGCAGAGGCATGCGTCCCGACTCAATGAGACAGATGCGTCCGCGTCCCGAAGGCGAGATGAAGGAAGGACAGGAGCGTCCCGCACGTCCCGAGATGCGTGGAGACCGTCCTGAAAGGAGAGGAGAACGGGGAGACCGTCAGGGATTCCGTCAGAACATGGAGGAATACAACAAGGAGCTTCAGAAAATCATGACCGAAGAGCAGTACAAAGCCTACCGTGCAGACTTCGAGAAGCGAATGAGTGAAGGTCCCCGAGGATTCCGCAGAGACCGATAAAAGACTGGCAAAACAGTCATATAATAGGTATTCAGTCAATATTTCCAGCCGAAAGTTCTACGCTTTCGGCTTTTTTGTGTACAGCTCAGCATCACCAAGTCAACGGCCTTCTGCCAACGAAAAAGCCACCTTACTATGAGAAAAAGCCGTTCTTTCTAAGAGAAAAAGCCGTTTATTCTATGAGAAAAAGCCGTTTATTCTATGAGAAAAAGCCGTTCTTTCTCAGTAGGGAGGGGAGGCAGGTAACGCGGCATTTACGGACATAATTACCCACTTTCCAGATAGAAGTGCAATTCTTGGAGAGTGATTGGGAAGGAGCGCCGAGAATTGACCGGCAATGCAAAAAACAATAAAGGGAGACCGCTGTCTCCCAAAGATTAGTTAGCATTGCTTATGTACAAACAACTAACCTCGGAGCAAAGGTACTACATTTATTTGGAACGCACAGGCGAGGAAGCTGTGGTAGATTAATTTTTTTAGCCGAAAGTTTTGCGCTTTCGGCTTTTTTGTGTATCTTTGCAGACGAATTGCAGATAATCCCTAAATATCAAATCTTTAAAACCAAAATCAACACTATGGACATTGAATTCGTAAGAAGTCGCTTTATCAAGCATTTCGATGGAAAGACCGGCAATGTGTATGCATCTCCCGGACGTATTAACCTCATCGGCGAGCACACCGACTACAACGGCGGTTTCGTTTTCCCAGGCGCAGTAGACAAGGGCATCATGGCCGAGATGCGTGCCAACGGAACCGAGGACACCGTGATGGCCTACGCTATTGACCTGAAGGACCGTGTGGACTTCCACCTCAACGACCCAGCAGGACCTCGCGCCTCGTGGGCCCGCTACATCTACGGCATCGCCAAGGAGTTCCAGAAGCTGGGCGTTCCCGTGAAGGGCTTTAACATTGCCTTCGCCGGTGATGTGCCCCTCGGAGCAGGAATGTCATCCAGCGCCGCTATGGAGAGCTGCTTTGCTTGCGGTCTGAACGACATCTTCGGTGAGAACAAGGTGAGCCAGTGGGACATCGTCCTCGCCGGACAGGCTACGGAGCATAACTACTGCGGCGTGAACTGCGGTATCATGGACCAGTTTGCCTCAGTCTTTGGCAAGGCTGGCTGCCTCATGCGCCTCGACTGCCGCAGCCGTGAGTTCGAGTACTTCCCCTTCAAGCCCGATGGCTACAAGCTGGTGCTGCTCAACAGTAAGGTGAAGCACGAGCTTGCCGGTTCGCCCTACAACGACCGCCGCAACTCCTGCGAGAACGTCGTGAAGCACATCGCCAAGAAGCACCCCGAGGGCAAGTTCGAGACCCTGCGCGACTGTACATGGGAGCAGTTAGAGGAGGTTCGTGCCGAAGTTGGCGAAGAGGACTACACCCGCGCACACTTCGTGCTGGGCGAGAAAGACCGCGTTCTGGCTGTCTGCGATGCCCTGCTCGCTGGCGACTACGAGACCGTTGGTCAGAAGATGTACGAGACGCACTACGGCCTGTCGAAGGAGTACGAGGTCAGCTGTGAAGAGCTCGACTACCTGAACGACCTGGCCAAGGAGAACGGCGTCACTGGCAGCCGTATCATGGGTGGAGGCTTTGGCGGATGCACCATCAACCTTGTTCGTGCTGACCTCTACCAGAAGTTCATCACCGACGCTAAGGCTAAGTTCGCTGCCAAATACGGACATGAGCCCGAAGTCATCGACGTGGTCATCGGCGACGGCTCGCGCAGACTGGCATAACACCCTACAATCCACAAAACCTATAGAGGCCCTGGACGGACATCCAGGGCCTCTATAAATCCATAAACCAAAAAACGTATTTCGTAAATCGTAAATCGTAATTCGTAATTCCACCCGATGCCCCTTAGACTACCTGACCGCCTCCCGGCAATAGAACTGCTGAAGCATGAGAATATCTTCGTGATGGACACCACACGTGCCCACCATCAGGACATACGCCCGCTGCGCATCGTTATTCTCAACCTCATGCCCATCAAGATTACCACAGAGACCGACCTTATACGCCTGCTCTCGAACACGCCCCTGCAGCTCGACATCAGCTTCATGAAGCTGAAGAGCCATACGCCGAAGAACACGCCTGTGGAGCACATGATGATGTTCTACCGCGACTTCGAGGTCATGCGCCACGAGAAGTTTGACGGCATGATCATCACCGGCGCACCTGTGGAGAACATTCCCTTCGAGGATGTGCGCTACTGGGCAGAGCTGTCTGAGATTCTCACCTGGGCACGCAGTCATGTCACTTCCACGCTCTACATCTGCTGGGCGGCACAGGCAGCGCTCTATCACTTCTACGGCATACCCAAGTATCAGCTGCCGAAGAAGATGTTCGGCATCTTCCACCAGAACATCCTTCAACCGCAGCTGCCCATCTTCCGAGGCTTCGACGACGGTTTCATGATGCCCCACAGTCGGCACTCCGAGGTGCACCGCGACGATATCCTGGCCAACCCTTCACTCCAACTTATCGCCGAGTCACAAGATTGCGGAGTGAGTATCGTTATGGCTCGCGAAGGCCGTGAGTTCTTTATCACGGGACACATGGAGTATGCGCCCAACACACTCGACAACGAATACCGCCGCGACGCCGGCATACGCAACGACGTGGAACTGCCCCGCAACTATTACACCAACAACGACCCTACCCTACCGCCTCTCGTCACCTGGCGTGCACACGCCAACCTCTTCTACAACAACTGGATTAACTACTATGTCTATCAGGAAACACCCTTCGACATTAACGACATCAATTAGGATGAAAAGAGTATTTTTATTGTTAGCCGTGCTCACCCTTGTGCTGGGAATCAATGCAGCTGAGACCGTAAAGTTCGGAAAAGGTCAGCTGACCATTTCCCATGTGGCCCGCAATGCTGTACGCATACAATATGCCGAACAACCTATCGTCAGCGAGCTGCCCGACTTTGTCTATGTGAAGCACGAGGACCTGAAGAAGAGCGACATAAAGGTGAGCATTGACCGCAAGCGGCAGACGCTCACTTTGAAGAACAACAAGGGCAAGGAGGTGTTCAAGGCTACCTGCCACCAGATGAACGGTGAGGAGGCCATGCTGACGTTCCTGTCGCCCAGCAATGAATACCTATTCGGATTGGGACAGTTCCAAGACGGTTTTTCAAATGTGCGTGGCCTGTCGCGTCGGCTAACACAGGTAAACACGCAAATCAGCCTGCCTATGTTGTTGTCAAGCAAGGGCTATGGCCTGCTGTGGAACAACTATGGTCTGACGGACTTCAACCCTTGTTCGCAGAGTGTCCAACTGGTGAAACAAGCTGGAGCAGGACAGCGCGAAGAGGTGAACGTCACCTCGACGGAGGGTGGCAAAAGGGAGGTGCGCGAGCGCCATATCTTTGAGGCCACCATTGATGTGAAGGAGGCTGGCAACTATGCTCTCCTGCTCGATGTGGGGCAGAAGATGGCGCGTCGACATAATCTGGCCATCGACGGCAAGACGGTCATCGAGATGCAGAACGTATGGCTACCGCCTACCACGTCGCAGATAGTCCGTCTCGAGGCCGGACAGCACAAACTCTCTGCCGAGCTGACCCGTGACGACAAGCCCACATTATATTATAATAAGGTGAAGGACGAGACCACCCTGCGCTCGCCCATTGCCACCGCTGTAGACTACACGGTGTTCGTGGGCTCTCCCGACGAAATCATCGCCACCTACCGCGAACTGACTGGCCCGGCATCGCCTATCCCTACATGGGCTTTGGGATATATTCACTGCCGTGAGCGTTTCCACTCTTCTGAAGAGATTCTCAGCACCGCCAACCATTTCCAAAAGGAGCAGATTCCCGTCGGCATGCTGGTGCAGGACTGGCAGTACTGGGGAAAGTATGGCTGGAACTCCATGCAATTCGACGAGGAGTTTTATCCCGACCCCAAGGCCCTTACAGACAGCTTGCACCGCATGGGCATCAAGCTGATGGTATCGGTGTGGTCGAAAATTGACAAGCGCTCGGAGGTGGGCCGACAGATGGAGAAGGCCGGTCATTACATCCCCAATACCGACTGGATAGACTTCTTCGATGCCGACGCTGCTGCCGCTTATTGGAAGAATTTCTCCGAACGACTGGTTCCATTAGGCATTGACGCCTGGTGGCAGGATGCTACGGAGCCTGAGAACGACGATCTGGTCGGCCGAAAGGTAAACAAGGGACGTTGGAACGGTGAGCTGGTGCGAAATGTCTATCCCCTGCTGGTTAACAAGACGGTCTTCGAGGGACTGAAGAGCTGTGGCAAGGAACAGCCGTTCATCCTCACCCGCTGTGGCTTTCCCGGCATACAGCGTTATGGTGCAGCCTTATGGAGCGGCGACGTAGGTAACGACTGGGAGGCATTCCGCCGTCAGATTGTGGCCGGTCTCGGTGTCCAGGCTGCGGGCATACCTTGGTGGACGTATGACGCAGGTGGTTTCTTCCGTCCGGGCAATCAGTACAATAATCAGGACTACATTGACCGTATGCTGCGGTGGATAGAGTTGTCAGTCTATCTGCCTTTGATGCGTGTGCATGGCTATATGAGCAACACCGAGCCTTGGAACTACGGCCCTGAGGCACAGCAGATTATCACCAGCTGTATCAAGGAGCGCGAGGCCCTACGACCTTACATTGAGGAGTGTGCTCAAAGGGTCAGCAGTGAGGGCTACACGCTGATGCGCCCCTTGGTGTTCGACTTCGCCGACGACCCTATGGCGCTCCAACAGAAATATGAGTACATGTTTGGTCCTAAGCTGCTTATCAGCCCCGTTACTGAGCCTAACGTCAACGAGTGGCAGACCTATCTGCCCAAGACTAAAGGCCACTGGCGTGACCGCCGCACAGGCAAAACCTATAACGGAGGACAGACTGTGACCACAGCCGTTGACAAATCGTTTATCCCCGTTTTTGAATTAGAGAAGTAATTTCGGCTCCCGGGTAATAGTGGAGGAGGATGTCGCGGTAGGAGTAGCCCTTCTCGGCCATCATGGCAGCACCGATTTGGCAGAGACCCACACCGTGACCCCAACCGCAGCCATGTAAGCGGAAAAGCTTGACAGATTGTTGGTCAACAACTTCAACATCAAAGGCAGAGCTGAGAAGGTGAGTTTCGCTAAGCGCACGGCGTATCTCCAGTTCCTTTCCTATGATGAAACTACCCTTGGTGCCTACAAGCTGTAACCGCCAGATGCGTCCGCTCTTGCCACGTGAGAGAGGAATGAGGTCAGTGATAGTGCCTAAGTCAAGCTGTGTCTTACGGGCGATAAGTTCCGATAGTTCGTCCTGCGTGTACTCTACAGTCCAACGATAGAACGAAGGGATGGTCTGCTGGTCGAAGTCACGCAGCACCTGTCGCAGCACATGCTCATCGTTGGTATCGCAGAAGGGGTCAGCAACGCTCTGAAGATAGGGCTTTGGCGTGTCGTCCCAACAATATTGGAATTCCTCGGTCTGTCCTCCGCAGCACTTGGAGAAGCGGGCATCGCAAAGCTCACCGGCGTAGGTGAGCACCTCGCCTCGAGTGGCATTTATTGCCTCAGCCAACTTATCACTTATCACTTTGTTCTCTTCATTTCCACTGATACCCTGATAGCGCTGGCAATGATCGTCGGCACAGACATCAAAGAGCGTGTGCTCCTCGCGGTCATACCAGCGGAGCAGTTCACCATCCTTGCGAATGATGGAAGGCTTGCTGGCCTGTCCTTGACGGGCCTTGCTCCTAAGCTGTTGCTGGTAAAGCACCCAGGAACGTGAGATAACAGCATGGGCCTTGAGCAACTCAGGGTGTGAGGCGGCACTCATCTCGCTGCCAATAACACTCTCCAGATAGTCCTCGACGGGCAATTCATTGATGGCCAGCACCTTGTCACCGTCTACCATCAGGCGCAGCGTACCAAGGAAAGTCTGCTCCTGTTGCTGTTCCCAGTGAAAGCCCTTGCCTATCGTGACATCGCGAAGAGTAAAGGAGTCTGACGACTGTAAACTATGAAATATAGACTGCGAACTATGAACTGGTGTGAAGCACAACTCCTTATACTGCTGTCCTCGCCAAAGGAGGCTGCCACCAGTCAGTTCTACGGTCTGCGGTCCGCAGATAGTCTCGCCCTTGGCCTGGTAAGTCCCGTTGAGGTGGAAGTCAAGATGGTCAGCCGAGAGGATACCGACGGTGATAGTGGATTCGGTGGGCAAAGAGGATTTAGCGGGTTCAGAATGGATTCTTTGAAACGAGCTGAGACTGCACTCACGTAAGATGTCGACTGCCTTTTCTGCCGTGAGCCGTTCGTAGTCCTCGCGACGGGGCGTGATAATAAGGCCAGCCATATCGAGGGCACCTGGACTGATGAGCATCTGGTCATCGCCCGTCTTATAGTAGCAGTCAGGACGGTGCTTGGCACGAGGAAATACAACCATGAGGCGGTCGCTGCCACTACGCCAGGCCACGATATTCATCATGGGTTCCTTCTGTCCGTCGGGGATTGGCAGGGAGTCATAGAGACGGCGGAAGAGCTGCAGGCAGTCACTGGCCTTGGTGGCACGTATGAGGACTGCTGTGCAGGGATAGTCATCGATGGTGGCTAACAGGGAATCGTCGCTATTTGTTGAATCCAGCGGAGTAAGGTGTTGCGACAAGCGCGGCCATTCACGCTGTAAAGGGAGAATGCCGCTCGTGCCGGCCTGCAGATGGGCATGGTCAGGGGCAGAGGCTCCGCACAAAGGGCCGTTATAGAACACTGTCAGACTGGGATGATGCTCTAACAGATGCATCATCAACGGCAGCATAGGCAGTATGCGCTGCGGTTTGTGGTTGCCTGCAACGATAGTGAAATGGCGGGGAAGGATGGGATAAGGATTAACGAGCAGTTCATAGTTCGTAGGATACAGAGCATAGTTATGCAATTGCGAGCTATGAATGACGATTTGTGACGTAATCTGCTCCTCGGGGCGATTAGCCTTGCAAAGGAAGCAGGGACGTTTACCAAGTGCTTCTCGGGTGATAGAGGCGCCGGTGGAACGTATGCGGGCTGGGTTATGCTGGGCCGTGAGAAGGAGACTTGATATGGGGGCCTCACCATTTGAACGGTCTAAAGGACTGAAGGAAAGGGTGCGGGTTTCTACGTGGGAAAGATCGCGATAACGACGCAGGGTGTCGGGCCAGAGGCGTATCTGGCGGTCAAAGAAACGGTCTAAAGGGGCAGATGACTCATGGGATGCCTGACGGGCCTGTATTTCGATGGTACGCAACTGGTCTTTGTAATGGTTGTTGGCGTTGAGGCGTTCCTGGCTTAGATTGGAGTCGCTGTTGCCACCCCAACGGCGACAGAGGTAGAGTTCGTCGTAGATACGGCCAATGCGATACTGACGCGAGAAACGCAATCCCATAGCATAGTCCTCGCCATAGCTGGTGTTGGGCAATTGGAATTCACGAAGCAATGGAGTAAAGAATGCACGTGGAGCACCTAAACCGTTGATACGAAGAGCGTTGTTAGGACCGTCATCGTCCGTCCATTCGCGGTGGGAAATAAGGCCTGGCGGCAAAGTTTGCAGCTGGAAGTCGCACATGCGATAGGAGCCTACGACCATCGCTGCCCTCTGGCTATAGAAAGCATCGACTATGCGCTGTAGCGTCTTTGGCGAGGAGTAGAGGTCGTCGCTATCGAGCTGAACGGCAAAGCGTCCGCAGCGCGGATCGTTGACAGCAAGGTTCCAGCAACCGCCAATGCCGAGGTCGGTGCGCGAAGGAACCAGCACTATCAAGTTGCCAACCTTTTTTCTCTCTGTTTCAGCGAGTATCTCCCCCGTACCGTCGGTGGAGTGATTGTCTACAACAATAACGTTGAAAGGGAAGGTCGTCTTCTGCGAAAGGGCACTGTTGACTGCATCGGCAATAGTCTTTTCACGGTTAAAGACAGGGATGATGACCGAGGCCTCCACGGGAAAGTCCTGCTCGGCAAAATCTACGTCACAGAGCATGCTCGTATCAACGAGTGCACCGATGGCCCGCAGATGGGCGGTGACAGCCTGTTCCATCTCTATCTGCACCTCGCGGTTGGCGGGGTTCACGTAGTCGAACTGCTTCTCGCCCGACGCACGGAGGTCGGTCTCGGCCTCAGTATAGAGCAGCTCGTCGAGGTGGAACAGCTGGCCGTGACGGCTCAACCACAGGCGCAGGTCGTAAAGACCAGCGTAGGTGAACGACGACGTGCCCTCGGTCTCCTCCACCCACTGGCGAAGCAAGTCGCCACGAAGGAGCAGTAGCGGGCCGAAATCAAAATCATCACGCACACTGCCCAGCTGGTAGTCGATGACAGGATGTTTCTTCAATTGACCATTTTCAAGAGTCCATCGGTCGGCATAGACCAAAGCGGCACCAGTGTCGACGGCGGCCTGAGCCATACGGTCGAGGGCATCCTCACCAAGACTGATTTGCACGGGCTTCGTCAGAAGGGCAACAAAGGGAGCATGGGACTGACGGGCGACAGAGCGGAGGGACTCGCTGCTGTGCAGTTCGGTCACCGTCAGTGCCTGGGAAACGATGGGGAGGTCAAGAAGTTCGACTATGTCGTATAATGAGACGAAATCAATAGTTGATGTCATAGGCTGTAGATTGTTTATTCAGAAAGAGTTATGCTATCTCCACAACATTATCAGCAAACCCGATAAGGGTTGTATCGCCAGTGGCCACAATGACTGTCCGGCCTTCTTGATGGGCCTGTTGCAGGAGGTAGGAGCCTGAGGTTGCCAAGGGGCTGTCAACTAACAACACGGGCTTACGACGTAGCACTGCTACGGCCAGCAAAAAGGCTTTCTGGTCGTTGGCACCTATGCGCTGACACTCCTCCTCAATGTCGGCCTCGTTGATGCCAAGGTTCTTGTTGGCGTGAAGCGCCAATACGTCTTGAAAGGTTGGAGGCTCGTAAGGCACAAGATGGCCCACAGTTTCGAGACAGGCCGGTGCAAAGGCGATATGCTTGCGCAGGTGAGTGATACAGCCACCCGCAAGGGGCTCGCCGTCAACACTGACACAGCCCGCCGAAGGAACCTCGAATCCCATCAGCACATGCAGCCACCGCGTGCGGCGGTCAGCTGTCCCGCCAGTGATACACGTCAGCTGCCCTTCATCGGCAAGCAAAGATAATGTGTGCTCTTCACCTGGGAGCAACACCTCGTTAAGTTCTATAGTCATGGTGCAAAGGTAATAAAATTCGTAAGAATACGCATAGCCTTTAACTCCCTTTAACCCATACCCCTCAGACTTTGAACGGCTTTCCCTCATAGAAAGCGCTCGGCTACGAAGGAGACGCTTGCGTAATGAAATGGAGCAAGAACGGCTTTTTCCCATAGAAAGAACGGCTTATTCGATTCGAAAGAACGGCTTTTTCCCATAGAAAGAACGGCTTTTTCTCCAGCGCCTCGCCGTAAGCACAAGAAACGGGGATGCCCCTTCACCCGAAGAAGCATCCCCTAACCTATTGGTAATAAGAACCTTTCCCTATTTCAAGCCACGATTCTGGAGCGTGACGTTCAGCAGCATGAGGTAAGTCTTGTACTGCTTGTCGTTCAGCACGTAGTGCATGTAGCGTGCATCCTTCTTCACGGCCTGGTCAACCAGAGCCTCGCGCTCGTCGCTTTCGGCTGTCGCAGCCATCATCATCTCCTGAACGAACTGGTGGTGGATGTCCTGTACAGCCTCCATCTGGTCGTAGGTCAGGCCCAGGGTAACGGCCAGCTTTCTCATATTGACCGTCATGTCGTAGGCCTCAATACCCTTCACAGCTTTCGTGTTCTCGTTCTCAGCGAAGCTCATGGTCATGGTCATCATGGCTACTACCATCAAAACAATCTTTTTCATTTTCTTTTTCCTTTCTTTTCTTTACTCGGAGCAGACCTTGTCTTTTTGTTTGTGTTGTTATCCTTTTTTCAATCTTTTTACCTTAAACTTAGTCTGCGTCCTACTTTAATAATTTGTGTTTTTGTTATCCTTGTCTCCAGGCTTTTGTTCCTTTTGACGGTGCAAAGGTACGGCGATTTTTCATCCCCGCAAGAATTTTTACCCTACTGTGTGCGGAAACAGCGCCTATTTTTGACCAAAATCAAAAGGACAATTGCTCTATCTCAATTCTACAATTTCCACGTACCTGCTTACACATTATTTATAATAATAGGGATAGGAAATAAAAGAGGAGAAAGCCCCTTCTGATGAAATAATAGCGGCTGATTCGATAAAAAAACATAATTTTGTTGCGCATTTAAGAAACATTCCGTACCTTTGCACCGAATAAATAAATATGGAGCAGGTAGTATTTGAACTTGATTTATTGGAAGAGGCACGTGATTTCCTGAAATCGTTGACAAAAGAGATTCGTGGAAAGATTGGGTATAATATCCGTCGAGTTCAGAAAGGGGAGCACGATAAAGAGCTTTTCAAAAAACTCGATGGTACAGAAATATGGGAGTTTCGCACTCTCTATAATAAGACTTACTATCGATTGTTTGCTTTTTGGGATAAAGATATTAATACGTTGGTTATTGCCACTCATGGCATTGTCAAGAAAACACAAAAGACACCAGAAAACGAAATCACGAAGGCGGAGAGTATCAGAAAAAAGTATTTTGAGAATAAAAACAGGAAGATATGAAACAGGTAGGAGACATGAAGCTGTATAGCTTTGAAGAATTACTGGATGAGGATTACGGTAAGGTTGGAACACCTGAACGTGACAAATTTGAGCGTAGTGTGGACGAAGCCGTACAAGCCTATCGCGTTGGCGAAGCCATCAAACAGGCTCGGGAGGCACAGCAACTCACTCAGGCGCAATTGGGTGAGAAAATGGGAGTACAAAGGGCACAGGTCTGCCGTTTAGAAAGTGGAAAAAGTATCACCCTTGCTTCCATGATGCGTGCATTCCGTGCACTTGGCGTACAGGTGGCACTCGATATGAAAGGTATCGGAAGGGTAGCTCTTTAAAGGTTCCAAGTATTTGTTTTGCCCTCAATAGTTATGCCATTTTCTCAAAGAGAGGGTAGTCTTTTCTCAGCCCCCGCCTGGCTTAACCTATTTAGAGGGAGAAAGAAGTCCTGTCTCCCCTTCACTCTGTCATCAAAATGAGCTACTGTCTCTACTGCGTGATGGTTAAAATTCGATAATTGTAATGCCGATATGGCAAATTTTTCTCATTTTCTTTGGTAGTGTGCAGAAAATAGAGTAACTTTGCACAATCTCAAAAAACACTGACCTTTTTATTTATTATTGTATACATTAATTATTTAAGCAAATGAGTCAAAAGAGAGTTTACCTCTTCGGCAACGGTAAGGCCGAAGGTAATGCTAAAATGCGTGAGGAACTTGGTGGCAAGGGTGCTAACCTGGCCGAGATGAACCTGCTTGGCGTTCCCGTTCCTCCTGGTTTCACTATTACTACTGACTGCTGCAACGAGTACTATCAGGTTGGACAGCAGAAGATTATGGAGCTGCTCAACGACGACGTAACCGCAGCCGTGAAGCACATCGAGGTGCTGATGAACTCGAAGTTCGGCGACAAGGAGAATCCTCTGCTCGTCTCTGTCCGTTCGGGTGCCCGCGCTTCTATGCCTGGTATGATGGACACCATCCTCAACCTGGGTCTGAACGACGAGGTGGCCGAGGGTATGGTGAAGAAGACCGGCAACGCTCACTTCGTATACGACAGCTACCGCCGCTTCGTGCAGATGTACGGTGACGTGGTGCTCGAGATGAAGCCCGTCAACAAGACCGACATCGACCCGTTTGAGGAAATCATCGAGAAGGTGAAGGAAGAGCGTGGCGTGAAGCTCGACAAGGACCTCAACGTCGACGAACTGAAGAAGCTGGTGAAGCTCTTCAAGGAAGCTATCAAGGAGCGCACTGGCAAGGACTTCCCCAACGATCCTATCGAGCAGCTTTGGGGCGCCATCTGCGCCGTGTTCCGCAGCTGGATGAACGAGCGCGCCATCCTCTATCGTAAGATGGAAGGCATACCCGACGAGTGGGGAACGGCCGTCAGCGTTATGGCTATGGTATTCGGTAACATGGGCGACACCTCCGCAACAGGTGTTTGCTTCAGCCGTGACGCCGCCAATGGTGAGCCTCTGTTCAATGGCGAGTACCTCGTCAATGCTCAGGGTGAGGACGTGGTCGCCGGTATCCGTACACCGCAGCAGATTACTAAGATTGGCTCTCAGCGCTGGGCCGACCGCGCTGGCATCTCCGAGGAAGAGCGCGCCGCTAAGTACCCCTCGATGGAGGAGGCCATGCCCGACGTATATGCTCAGCTGAACCAGATTCAGCAGAACCTGGAGAACCACTACCACGACATGCAGGACATGGAGTTCACCGTACAGGAGGGCAAGCTGTGGTTCCTGCAGACCCGTAACGGTAAGCGCACCGGTGCTGCTATGGTGAAGATTGCCATCGACCTGCTCCACGAGGGTAAGATTGATGAGAAGACCGCCATCATGCGCTGCGAGCCCCAGAAGCTCGACGAGCTGCTGCACCCCGTATTCGACAAAAAGGCCCTGACAACGGCCAAGGTCATCGCACAGGGTCTGCCCGCCAGCCCCGGTGCTGCCTGTGGTCAGATTGTGTTCCACGCCGACGATGCCAAGGAGTGGCATGAGGATGGTCACAATGTTGTGCTCGTACGTATCGAGACCTCGCCTGAGGACCTTGCCGGTATGGCTGCTGCTGAGGGTATCCTGACCGCACGTGGCGGTATGACCTCTCACGCTGCCGTTGTGGCCCGTGGTATGGGTAAGTGCTGCGTCTCGGGCGTAGGCTCACTGAACGTCAGCTACAAGGACAAGACCGTTGAGATTGACGGTATCGTCTACAAGGAGGGTGACTACATTTCTCTGAATGGTACTACTGGTCAAGTCTACGCCGGTGAGGTGCCCACGAAGGCTGCTGAGCTTTCAGGTGACTTCAAGGAACTAATGGACCTCTGCGACAAGTATACCCAGCTGCAGGTTCGCACGAACGCTGATACTCCTCACGACGCACAGGTGGCTCGCGCCTTCGGTGCAAAGGGTATTGGTCTGACCCGTACCGAGCACATGTTCTTCGAGGACAAGAAGATTGTTGCCATGCGTGAGATGATTCTTTCCGACAGTCTTGCCGGACGCGAAAAAGCCCTCGCCAAGCTGCTGCCTTACCAGAAGGCCGACTTCAAGGGCATCCTCGAGGCTATGGACGGTCTGCCCGTGAACATCCGTCTGCTCGATCCTCCTCTCCACGAGTTCGTTCCCCACGATCTGGCTGGCCAGCAGACAATGGCCGACGAGATGGGTGTCTCTCTTGAGACTATCCAGCGCCGCGTAGACTCGCTCGCCGAGAACAACCCGATGCTGGGTCACCGTGGTTGCCGTCTGGGCATCACCTTCCCCGAAATCACCGCCATGCAGACCCGCGCCATCCTTGGTGCCGCCTGCGAGCTGAAGAAGGAAGGAAAGAACCCGATGCCGGAAATCATGGTGCCGCTGATTGGTACACTCTACGAGCTGAAGCAGCAGAAGGAGGTTATCCAGTCGACCGCTAAGGAAGTATTCGCTGCCGAGGGTGTCGAGGTTGAGTTCGAGATTGGTACGATGATTGAGATTCCTCGTGCCGCCCTGACCGCCGACCGCATCGCCACTGAGGCACAGTACTTCTCATTCGGTACCAACGACCTTACTCAGATGACATTCGGCTACAGCCGCGATGACATCGCCAGCTTCCTGCCCGTCTATCTCGACAAGAAGATTCTGAAGGTTGACCCGTTCCAGGTTCTCGACCAGCTGGGTGTTGGTAAGCTCATCATGTACGCTGTCCGTAAGGGCCGCGAGGTTCGTCCCGAACTGCGCTGCGGTATCTGCGGTGAGCACGGTGGTGAGCCCA
>JAGCNO010000150.1 GCA_017645905.1 Prevotella sp.
GTGTCCAGCATGACCGAAGTGTCAACTAAAACAGCACAGCTTTTTCGCTTGTGTCTATCGATTCAGTATGACAACAACAAAAGCGTCTACAGAATCAGCTAATGAAGAGAAAAAGTGTCTAGTGAAATCAGGAAAAGTCAGTGACTATCCTGGCAGGGAGTTATAACCCTATCTTTTCAACCGTTTGCCTATACTCAAACGGTCGTTCGCCTATACTCAAATGCGAGAGTACCTTTTTTACAGGGTGTAGAGTGGGTGTAGAGTAGGGGCACACTTTTTGCGAAGTATGCACCCGAAAATGGCTCTGATAATCAGTCGATTAACTCCAAAAGGTGTAGAGGGGCATACTTCTTTCTTGTTTTTGCGATATGTGTATGAGCTATTTTTCGTCAAGCGGGGCTTGCTTTAGCTGTTCAAGGGCTCTGCAGAGCTGGTCTGGGCACAGGCGCGTGTGCAAGAAAAATTTAATATGTTTTGGTAGTTTCGCGGATTATTCTTATTTTTGCACCCAGAATTGTGCTCTCTACACAGAACAACAGTCGCTAAACGGATATTCAAATAAACATCAATATTATGCTGAAGAAACATATATGAAAAGACTCTCATTGACCCTTATCCTTATCTGTTGCACACTTGTGGTGGCGGCACAGGAATACCGCGACGTGGTGTTCTTGAAGAACGGCAGCGTCATCAAGGGATTCTATAAGGAACTCTATCCCTCCGACAGCCTGCGCATGGAAACCATCGACGGCGGCATACTGGTGTGCGCTTTCAGCGACATTGAGCGTATAGCCAAGGAGCGCACGAAGATTTATGTGGTGAACACGCAGGAGTCTGACTTGTTGTCGCACCGTGTATGGCGTCCGAAGGGCTATATCGGTACTGTAGAATATGGTCGTGACATCAACTCATCCGACTCACACATTGTGACTTCGGGACTGTTCACCGTGCATGGCTATCAGTTCAATCCGTACTTTTTCCTCGGCGGGGGTCTCGGCATACAGCACATGGAATACGAGGAAAGTGGTCTGAAATTGTCGTTTACGGAGAGTACCGTACCGGTGTTTGCTGATGTGAAGGTCCACCTGCTCAAGACACGCATCGCACCATTCGTCGAGGGTCGCGTAGGCTATTCGATCAAGGGTTTCAAAGGTTTCTACCTGAACCCCTCTGCCGGTATTAGCTTCGGCATCTCGCCCAGGACTGCCGGTTACTTAGGATTAGGCTATTCGTATCAAGAACTGAAGGGAAATGAAGATACAGACAAAACCGAACTGGAAGGCGTATCATTCCGTGTGGGGCTCGCTTTCTAAGCTGTTGCTGGTTGTTGCAATGACTGGTATCATGACTCAGTCATTAGGGCAGACACCGCAACAGCCTGTGGTGAATGCCGACCACTCGGTAACCTTCACGGTGAAAGCTCCTGGCACCAAGAAGATGGTGTTGGTACTGTCGGAAAAGAAATACAAGATGCAACGCCACAACGACACCTTCACTTACCAAACCGCTCCCCTGCCGTCGGAGATGTACACATATTACTATCTGTCAGACGGCAAGGAGATGCTCGATCCGGAGAACAGCCGCGTAACGCGCGACATAGCCCTGAAGCTGAACTTCTTCTTCGTGGAAGGTGACGTGGCCGACTACTATATTGACAAGGACGTGCCACACGGAAGAATAGACAAGGTGTGGTATCCGTCAACGCTCAACGGCATGTCGCAGCGACGCATGTTTGTATATACACCGCCGGGCTACGATGCCGACAGCACCGCCACCTATCCCGTGCTCTACTTGCTCCACGGGTCGGGCGGCGATGAGACCTCGTGGGCCGACTACGGCCGCGCCTGCCAGATCATAGAAAATATGCTTCATCAGGGCAGCATCAAGCCCATGATTGTGGTTATGCCTAACGGCAATATCGAGATGGACGCAGCCCCTGGGGAGAGTCCCTACATGAACAAGAAACCGACGGGCAACAACATCAGTTCGTGGTTAGGCAAATTCGAAAAGCTGTTCGTGCCGGAAATCGTGAAATATGTTGAGCGACACTATCGCGTGAAGGCCGACAAACAGCACCGAGCCATAGCCGGACTGTCGATGGGAGGACTGCATACGCTCTTCATCGCCCTCAACAATCCCGACATGTTCGACTTCGTGGGGCTCTTCTCCGCCCAGACTTCGAACATGCTCGACGAGAACAACATCTTCAAAATGGAACGCTTCAACCATAACATGCAGCGCTTTCGCAATGTCTTAGCACTCGTCCAGGACAAGGTGGCACCGCCCGTCTCGCTCTCCGATAAGATGGCAGACATTGACATCTACAGCCGTCTGGAGGAGAAACTGCAACGCCAGTTCGAACACGCGCCGCAGCTGTATTACATCGCCATAGGCTGTGATGACTTCCTCAAGAAGATGAACAGCCAGTACCGCGACATCCTCGACAAGCATGGGTATCGCTATACCTACGTGGAAACCGACGGCGACCATTCTTGGGAGAACTGGCGCAAATACCTGGTTGATTTCCTGAGCAACTTTGATTTCTAATAATAATAGGCTGCCTGACCGGGCAGCCTATTATCATTTGTAAGGTATCTTTCTTTATTTGAAGAGCAGTTGTGCGAACTGGTAGAGGCTGCGGCGCCAGGTCTGCCACTCGTGGGCGGTCTCGGGCGAGATATAGCTGTGGGCGTTGATGCCGATGGCCTTCAGGTCTTCAGCGACCTTGCCAACACTGTTCTCACCTTCGGCCATGCCTGTCTCGCGGCCGCCGGCACTCATGAAGAGCACTTTGTTGGTCTTCTTGAAGTCGGCTGCGTCGGTCAGCTCGTCGGCTCCGATGGTGCCACCGCTGAAGATGCCGACATAGGAGAAGGTGGTGGGGTTGTTGAGCGTGATGCCGTGGGTCTGCATGCCACCCATCGAGAGTCCGGCCATGGCACGGTGGTCGGCATCGGCGATGACACGGTAGTTCTTCTCAACCATCGGGATGATGTCCTTGATGAGCACTTCCTCAAAGGCACCGCCCATGCGACGGGCCATGCGGGCGAAGTCTGCACCACCCATGCGGGGACGGCCGCCAGGACCTCCCTGGGGACCACCGGGACGCGGTCCGCGAGGACCACCCTGAGGTGCTCCCTCGGGACGGGGACCGCCAGGACGGGGACCGCCGAAGCCCATCGGCTGCTCACCCGGACGGCGGGCATTCAGACCATTGTCCATGAAGATGATGAAGGGCACGGCCTTGCCGTCGGCAATCAGGTTGTCCATGATGATGCCGGTCTTGCCTTGGGCGCTCCAGCCCGTCTCGTTCTCACCCATGCCGTGCTGCAGGTAGAGCACCGGGTATTTCTTGTCGGGATTGGCGTAGTACTCTGCGGGGAGATAGATGTAGCCGTGACGCATCGACTCGGTGACCGAGGACCAGTAGTAGACCTCGTTGACGGAACCCTGTGGCACGTTCTTCACCGTGTAGAACTCCTCGTCGGCAGCGGGCACGTCGATACCACTGCCCCAACGGCTGGCACCATAGTAGTACTTGCTGCCCGGATCGGGTACGGAGGCACCGTCGATGTTGAGCTGGTAGTAGTGGAACCCCTCGTCCTGAGGCTCTGAAGTACCAGTCCATACGCCATTCTCATCCTTGGTCATCTCGTAGATCTTACCGGCAATGTCAAGACCGACGAAAGAGGCCTTGGGTGCCGTGATCTGTGCGCGCACCATGCGCTGGGAGTTGATCATCGGGTACTGTTTGTTCTCTTGGTTGGTCGATGCAGGCTTGAAGTCTTCGACCACATTCTCAGTAACTGAAGGAACCGTGGGGTTCTGAGCTACTGCCGTGAGGCTGGCGAGAGCCATCAGCGAAAGAATAGTTTTTCTCATAAGATAAAGTTTGGTTGTTAAATAATTAATCACTAGTGTCTATTAAATTCCGTTAAATTGAAATATAACTCTTTCATGCACAACATAATAAGTTCCGAAAACCTTGTCGCACTTTTGAAATGCGTACCTTTGCATCCAAATCAAATTTGGTATATATATGCATTTCGGA
>JAGCNO010000151.1 GCA_017645905.1 Prevotella sp.
CGTTGTCGTCGGAAATATACCAGCCATAGCGACCGTAGGGGTCGGCACAGGCCGTGGCCGCCTCACCATTGTAGGTCACCAACAGGTCTGAGCTGGCATTGTTGGCATCGCCGTACTTGGCAAGATAGATACGAGCATACTGGGCACCGCTCACCACGGCATCGGTCATGTCGAAGACTGGACTGGAAGCCGAGAGCGTGCTTACATCAACCATCTTCTTCGTGGCTGTGATGTCCGTCTCGTTCAGGAAGCTGTACGGAGGATTACCGTCCTCATTGAAGAGAAGCTGAAGCTTTACCTTATAGCCGCCGGTGGGGTCTGCAACGGTATGGCTGTTCTCATTGGTGACCCATAGTTCAATGGTCTTCCCACGCTGAAAGACGCCATGGCCAAATGACAGGTTAGCATCCAACATTCCGCTTAATGCGTTATTGGCATTAGCTTCATTAAAGACATAGACCGCAGTAGGAATACCACCTTGATTCTCATCGGCGTTGGCATGATAGCATGCCTGGGTAACATTTCCAAGCAGTATCTGTCCAGGGGCAGCATAATACTGCTTCAGCGCAATGTTCTGCCCATTCTCGTCAAGCACTACCCACTTGGCAAAACAGTTTGAATAATCCAGCGTCTCGCCCAACTCGGCGAAGGCAGCTGTTATCAAGTTCAGAAAACTCTGTTGCTTATCATTATTTGCATTGGCTGTATTATAGCTATTGCCCTGATTCTCCCCTTCGCTTGCCTGGGCATAGACTTTGATGACCCTCATCGAGTTGTCCTGATAGGAGAAGTTGATGGTGTACTCGTAGTCGTAGTCGGGCTCGTGGGCATCGGCGGGCGCACGGCGCGGGCCACTGCCACGGGCGAAGTCGGAATAGCTGATGGGAGCATCGGTGGAGAGGGCTATGTGCACCTGATACTGCGGGTAGTCAGCAAGGGCAGCGAGCGTCAAGGTGGCGTCGCTGAGGGTGATGCCGTTGGCATCGTAGAGGTAGTAGCCGTAGGTGACATCGTGGTTGGTGCCGAAGGCAGTCATGTCTGTAGGCGTTGCGAGCTTACCCGTCGGGTCGACCAGTGTGCTGCCCTGTGTCAGCCATACGCGAGCGTACTTAGCACCGCTGAAGGCTGTGGTGGCGTTGCTCAAGGGCACCGATGCGGGGATGGTGGACTCCTCATTGAGGGAAACTGTCGTGCTGCCTGTTTGTGTAGGGTCTTTCAGCTCGCCAAAGAAGCCTGTCTTCACGATGCTGACGGTGTAGGTGAGGCTCTTGTCGGCATCGTTCTCGCCGGTGGCCGTCTCGTAGAGTCGTGCCACGAAGGTAAGGTTCTGCACATCGGCAAAGGTCTGGCCTGTGGGGGCGTAGAAGGTGGCATTATCGCCATCCACGCTATACGTCCAGGTGCCGCTCTGTCGGCTGGTGCCTGTGGTGAGTGCCTGAGTAGTACCGCCGGCATCCTCCACCGTCCACACCACGTGGTAGTTTCCACCTAATGAGGACTTATAACCGCTGCCCTTCAATGCATCAATGTCGAAGGTCACCGTCATGCTGGAGGGACTCCACTCCACCTCACCCGTGGCTTCGGTGTGCTGCACGGGGTATTTGAAACTCCACGTGGTCTGCGAATCGTAGTCAGGTTCGTTGACGACGACACCGCTTTCGGTCACGGCATTGTCGGCTGATGTCACCATCACTACCTTATACTGGTTCAGGGTAGCGTCACTAAGCGTCAAAGTTACTGTAGGAGCCGAGATGCCATTTTCATCATATAAATAATAGCCATACTCAGCGTGGCCGCTTACAGTGCTACTGCCACTCACGCTGAGCTTGCCCGTGGGGTCAACAGCGTTACCGCTGGCATCAGTCAGATAGAAGCGGACGTACTTCGTGCCAGCAGGGATGGTGACATCGCTGAGCGTACCGCTGACATCCGTGGCATTGGCAAGCGTCACAATGTGTGTGGTGGCAGTGACGCCGCTCTTCAGCTCGCCGAGGAAGTCCTTGGTGAAAGAGATGGTGTAGCGCACGTTAGGCGTAGTGCCTGTGGCCGTCTCGTACACCTCGCAAACCACTTGATAGCTGTGGCCATCGGCGAATGCCATGCCCGTGGGGGCATAGACGTCGGGCTTTCCCCATGTGGCCCACTCGGTAGCGGTAAAGGAGGTCTGCCCGGTGAGCACTGCCTCGTTGCTGCTGATGCTGAACTTATCAGTTGGAAGGCCCAGCACCCATGAGCCACTCTGCGCAGCCGTGCCGAGGGCGAGCGCCTGCTTTGTAGTACCGTCGGTGATGAACCAGACGACGCGCTGCTCACGCGACAGCTCTGCCCACGTAGTGCCCCAGTCGGCAGGTGCACCCTCAGAGGCATCGGCCTGCATGGAGGCTCCCCAAGCGATAGTGCCTGTCTTGTCGACGGTAGTAGGAGCGGGCTTCGTGAAGCTATAGACATATTCATTGGTGATGTCAGGCTCCTCGGTGACGGAGGTCCCATCAAACGCAATGTTGGTGGTGGAGGTGGCCAGCCAGCACACCACCTTGTAGTCAGAGAGGTTGCCAGTTGAGGATAACTTCACTGAGAGGCTGCTGAAGTCAATATCTGCATTGCTGCCGGGATAGACATAGTATCCACTGGCGGGATTGACACACGGTGTGGCAGTAGCTCCTGTGATGGTCAGCTTGTGGGCATTGTCGGTGGCATCAACAGGAGTGTCATTGTCATCCACAACATAGAAACGGGCGTACTTCACCCCTGTGGTGGTCATCGCCGACGTGGCAGTTGTGCTCGTCCAGTCAAGCGTCACTTCACTGGCCAAGCGAGAAGGCAGCGTCTGGATGACAGGGGTTGTACCATTGGTTATCGTGCCGTCATACTCGAAATGTGCAGTAGATGGGATGACGAAAATGTAACGGAGCTTCATGGCGGGAGTACCTGACGTGTACTCGTCGGTAGCTTCGAAAACAATCCTGTAGCCCTGATAGTTATCAAAAGTGCCAGAAGATGGTGCAAACACACGCGCACGGCAAAGAGCCTGATTAACATACCAATCTTGATTAAAACTAGTATTTGCTATGTTGCTACTTACATTCCATTGGTATATATTGTAAGCATTATTCTCAAAGCGCGGTGCAATAGTCCAGTTGGACGATGCCGAGGTACCGAGGTTCAAAGTCTGTATGGTACCGGAAGCATTGGTGACATACCAACGACCATACCAACTGCTGGCCATTTGTGCAGCCGTCTTTCCAAAAAAGCTGAGGATTTGGTTGCAATACTGACTATTGTTGTCAATAACGATGTCATTCCCTGTGAGTACGCTCTCATCAAGCGTAAACGTCTGCACATAGATGGGATAGGTGAAGGTGTAGGTGTACTCCTCCTGCCACTTCGGCTCCTGCGTCAAGTCACCGCCAGTAAACGTGGCGGTAGACATATCGTTAGACAGGAGGCAGACAATTTGGTAATTGGTGAAGTTTCCTGCCCCAGCGTTCAGTGTCACACTTACGTTGGAGAGATCAAGCACATTGCCGCTGTCATAGACATAAACGCCATTCTTTACGTTTGTTCCTGCGGCAGTCGCAGCCGAGCTGTTATATGTAACTGTCAAGAGGCCTGTGGGGTCAACGGCATTGCCATTGGCATTGGCCAGATAGATGCGGGCATAATTCACCCCCGTGAGCGAGGCCCCGGAGAGATTGATGGTCTTGGTGGCAAGGTCGCGGGCAATCTCCTCGCTGCCGCTTGTAGTTGCGCAGTTAGAAACCGCCTCGTTAATGAAATTGTCTTTTTGAGGCGTAAAGAGTGTTATTCCATTGATTGTGCCTCCGTTTTCTGTTCCAACTACAAGTCCTCCTTCAGTGTTGATTTTATTGACAAAATCGTTAACAAAAGCAGAAAGAGGTATTTCGTAGCAATTTAAATCGGTGATATAATATGACCCATTGGGTTGAAAAGTAGTTTCATTAGATAGCAGAACAGAATTCCACCACGTTGTACGAATATGAATGGGGTTATTATCGGTATAAACGCGAAAAACATCCGTACTTACCTCAAAACTGCCAAAAGCAGTCGAAGCTATATTAGTTTCAGTTCCTGGTCCCGTCCACAAATTGGTTTCTTGTGCCACAGCGCTCATCCCCCACCCTGCAAGCAGTGTGAGGAGGAGGAGTGCTCGGCGGAGGAGGTTAGTGGCTGTGTGGATTGCAAATCCACTATTCATTGGTGTCGGATTGCAAATCCGACACAGCGGGGAGAGCTGGCAGTTGTAGGTTGTCGCTGTTGTGTCAGGCTGTTCATTCAGCCCGTAGTGCATGAGGTCGGTTGTCTGTTTCATGACTTATATAGTTAGTGTTTTTTTCTTCAATGTTAAGCCTTTTGTGTCTCTCAAAGAAAGGATAGTCTTTTCTCGTAGAAAGAACGGCTTTTTCTCATAGAAAGAACGGCTTTTTCTTATAGAAAGAACGGCTTTTTCTCTGTGAAGGGAATCTTGCTTATTCAATCCCGTTCCCTTGTGTGTATTTTACGACTTTACTCCGGCTGTTTTTAGGAGCCGGAGTAGAAGGTAGTATGTCAGTTGTTGTGCAGATGACACGATGGTCGTTCTGCAAGCCGTCGTGAGCCTGAGGGCACCACTGGGTCTGAGTCAAGACCATAGTCTTGTATCAGGTGCATGTAGAAGCGGTAGATGAGTTGACGGGCTACGCTCTCACCCGCCACATAGAGATTCACCCGGAACTCATGGTAGACAGTCATGTCGGCGTTATCTGCCTGTGGCGCTATCTGTCCGAAGATGTAGGGGCGGTAGGCGTCATCGGTCTTGGGCTTCCACTGTGTCACGGCATCGAGCATGGGGAAATCACCCTGTGAGTAGGTCTTGCCGTCGTTGGTATGCGTCACCTCACCGTCGAAGTTCGTGCCGTAGACAGGAAGCGCCGTAGGATATACGTTATTGGCAGGCAGGCCTGTTGAGCCCGGAGCACCGTAGAACTTCGTGGTGCCACTATTCAATTCTATTGTCAATTCAGCGTCTTTTGCCAGAGTTGTGCCTGTTCCAGTTGTGGTGAAAGATGAGAAGGCGTTTGTCCAATCGGCAGCTACAGCAGTAGTCCCCGTCTTGTCAAGTGTCCAAACGGTGCTAGTGAAGTCACCCTTCGTAGCCGAGAATGTGATATCCTTGCCTGCCCACGGGTAGGCTGCGGTGTTATTTTCCGTTCCTGCCCAGGCTGCACCACGATAGACGTGGGGCACGAGGTGGAAGTGTCCGTAGTCGTGGAAGAGGATTTCGTGGAGGTTGGTGTTCGCGTCGATGGTCTTCACGCTGGCGGGATAGACGCCGATAGCGGGGAAGTCGTAGGGAACAAGTTCCAGACGGTAGTTGTCGAGCACGATGGGGATGACGCGGTAGTCATTACGGGCGATATACGTCCAGTCATCAGAGCGCTTAGTCTCCGAGACGGGAGTGGTCGTCGGGTCTTCGTTGTTACCACCGCCCGTTTTGCCTACTGTGAGTCCCGAATTATTACCTGTGCTGACGAGGGCATAACGGTAGTCACCATTATTAAGCTCCACATTCAGCTCGAACTGCTTGCCAGAGGCAAGTTCAGTCTCGTTGACGTAGAACACGAATTTCTTCGTATAGTCGCCATGGCCATTATTGCCCGGCAACATACCAATATCGTAGGTGTCGGTAGAACCCACGGTGAGCGCCGTTTCAGGGGTGTACTTCACTTCTTCGGTGGCGATGCCGGTGTTGAGGTTGGGCTTGATGTCGCCGTGGGTGAAGGTCATCTCGTCCTCGTGGCCAGTAGTGCCACTCTGATTCAATTTGGGTAGCAGCATCAAGTTATTGTCTGTGCCCTTTGTGATGTCGCTAATAGAAACCGACTTCACGGTGAAGTCCTCGCCAGCACCTTCATTCTCTGTGGTAGCATTGAAAAAGATGAACTCCAGCTTGGCCACCAGTCGGACGACGATGAGGTCTTTATCCACATTGCTGCCACTAACGGTTAGTGTCTGTTTGTTGCTCATGGGGATACCCTTCGAGCCAAGACCGAAGGCGTTGTCAGCCGTTATGTCGGTTCTGGTCTTTAGATTGGCATTGATAGTGACGGTGGCAGCATCGATGACAGCTTCGTCGAGTGCTGTTCCTTGTTCCAAGCTACTGACGCCAAACAGCGACTTTAGGGACTCCTCGCTGATGTTAGCAAATGAATAAACAGTATATGTACCGGAGGACATAGAGACTTCGGTGCACACATCATCAATCTCAGCATTATCTTCTTGGGGAGTGCCCGTAAACTTATACTTGATCTGACCGTTATTGAGCAGGAGTACCGTCCAGTTGTACATCATCTCCGAGCGGTCGGTCTCGGCGTTGTCATCGTTCCATGCTCTTGTGGTTAGTGTAGCATCAGCGGTGACTAAACGTAGTGTTACTTTTGCCGAGCTCTTGCTGCTGGGGCTGTTGACATCGTCGTCCTGTTGGCAAGCAGTAAAAGTGCTCAGGAGCGCGAGAGTACATATATATAAGATGTTAAACCGCTTCATTATTATCCTAAATTCTTAAAAGAAAAACCTATTATCATTAAGGGACGTCGCCGTTTGCTCATCTTCCTGTAGGCGTCCTACATATATATCGGCTCATGGACGAACTTATCCCATTTCTTGACCTTTATGAGAAGTGTGACTTTGTCGGGTGTCATGCCCTCAATGCTGACGCGGTAGATGTTGTTTCGGACGATGCCGTAATTCATGGCCGGTGACGATTCCGAGGGGTTGTAGATTTCATTGTCAGTAGCTATGTCCTCGAGCTTCTTTGCTTGATAACTGCCTGCTTCTTTTTCTCCCTGATGACGGAGATAGTGATAATAAACAAAGTATTTGGGATGAGGATCATTCTCGCTATTATAATACTTTATTTCAAAGGCGATACCCGTAGCGTAGGTCTTAAGAAGCGACCCTGGTCGGAGTGTATTCTCCTTTGCATAGCCGATAATAACATTTTTGTTGCCTTGGTTGTCGGTAAACAAGGAGGTATTATATACGTCGGCCATTACCTGAGTGTAGGTGTTATTGACCAGAGAACCACCTGCAGGACCTGGTTGCTGGTTAAGATTAGCAATTGGATTGAGATAGTTGAGAGTAGTTGGGACATTAACTTTGTTCTCCGTATTGGGGTCAACTACATAGTTGGTGGTACTTTCATCGCCAAGGTAAGTAATAGTGGGAGTAGCATCAGTCCAATTATTGCGAATGCGCTTGAAGCAGAATTCACTCTCGTCATAGAGGTTGAACGCCGTTACTTTGGTTACGACAAAGAATTCATTACCAGATCCCCTATATTTATAACCTCTATAACTCCTGTTAATTGCAGCAGGATCATTTGCAGGTTCTCCATTTGGACCCATAACAATATTTTCTGCATATTGGCCACCCGTGGTGTTATAGTCTATACGGGCAGCAAGACGCTCGATGTGGATGCAGTCGAAGTAATAAATCATCCTATTCTCGCCGTCGACGGTTTCCTTTGTAGGGTCTTCGAGCGTCACTGTGGCGTCGGTCTCTGAAGCCATAACGAAATTAGAGGCGTCAATGCCAATGCCAGTTCCAGTAAAGACGGAGCTGAGCACTTGTTCACGTACATCTTTTATCTTGTCGCCGACAGTTACGTACAAATCTTCAGCATTGGCTACAACCAGGACTTTATAGCTTTGTCCGATTACAAGCGGTGTGTTTTCTAACTTCTGATTACCAGTGGTGTAGAGTACTTCCTTCGGATAATGGTTTGAAGTGGGCTCAGTATCCTTATGGTTATGGGTGGTGGGTTTATCGCTTGCCTCGTCAAAGGGACGCACGGAATATCTCTCCACACACACCACCTTTGCATTTTCCGATGTGGTATTGATGTCAGTATTATTTTGATTGATGTCAGTGTTATCCTGATAGAATATGAGTGTGATGTTATTTATCTTGTTCTCGCGGTCATCGATGCCTCTTTCTGTTCCGTCACCATACTCTCCTCCTTGCGGTGCGCGGGTAGCGGGAGCATCACTGGTACTAACGGAGATGGTGACATTGATGAAATGATTCTCGGCGAGATTGATAACATCCTCCTGGTCGTAGTTGTAGCATGAGGCGGTAGCTGCCAGCAGAATGCCTGCCGCCAGCAATAGCCGGAGTGTATGTAGTCTCATAACCTTCATGCTTTTTATGATGATTGATTTGGATTTATGGGATTAATTTAATTTCAGCAGGAATAACAATATTAGAGGTCCTCATGCTGCTCGCGCAAAGCCCAGGGGATGATATGTACGTGAGTGCCGAGGAAGAGCTGAATGTCTTCCACATGTCCGCCGCGGATGATGAACTGCAGGCGGTAGTCGTACTCACGGTCAAGGTATTCCTGATAGTGGTAGTCGCGCTCAACCCAAATGCGTCCGCTGGAGAGAATGTAAGGCAGGTTGATGGCGAAGATGATGTCCGAGCCTTCGGCGGTGCCGACAGGAGAGAGGACGTCGTTGTTTTTCTTGCGGATGACGAGCACGGCGTTCTGAGCCTTGGCAATGTCTTCTTCCTTGAGGATGGCATACTTGTCGTTGTCTACCGATGCGTTCTTATAGACAAGGCGGTTGAACATCAGGTCATAATGTGCAGCACTCTCAGTAGGAATGTCGCCGCTGCCTACGAAGGTGGTGGTCCACTGGCGGTAAGGTCTGTAGACGAGGGTGTCGGCAGGTTTGGAGAGATTGTTATGGCAATCAACCTGTGAGTTGTTGTCGATGATCTCCACGATATAGTCCTCATCGTTCACCATATTGTCTAACAAAGTATTGCCGCCCAGTTCATAGTTGAGCTCACGGAGGGTGATGTTCAGGTGGTTCGTGTCACGGATAAGGCTGACAGTGGCGTAGGTAGGCTCGTCCTTCACAATGTGTACCTTTTCGACACCATTGCTCTTGATGCTGCCGTCACGCTGCCAGGCATAAGCTGTCTGTGCGGGATAGAGCATGTCGGGATAGACCGTCATGGGCATAGAGTCTGCCGGTGTGGTAAGGGTGGCCAGCGTGTGCCAGAGCGTGTCGAGCGGGGCGGCGTTGCTCACATAGTAATAGTTGGCAGGAAGACGTGTGGCAGTGTGGTCGAGGTCGATAAAGAACTGGTTCCACTCTGCTCCGTTGCTGTTGCCTGTCTGACGATACTTGGCTCCCGGTGTGCCGAGTGCCATGTTCCAGTCCTTCTGCATGGCTACGGCCATGAGGCGGTAGTCGTGACCCGGGGGCAACTCACCCTCGGTGAAGTGGAGGTAACTGCCGTAGCGTTTGAGCTTGTCAGCACTCATGGACTTTGATGCTACGAGTCGGTCAGACTCATCATAGACATAGAGAGTCAGTCCCCCTACGTGGTCCTTGAACATGTCGGCCCGCTGGATGTTGTAGTCGTAGACGAAGGTGACGTAGAGTCCCGTGGGACAGTCATCCCGGTCCTCCATGATCATGTCGCAAGAGGAGAGGCCTCCTACTACGGCCAGGGCGATGAGCCATGATTTCAATATCGTTCTTTTCATATCTTGAACACGTATTTGTTTCTGAACACGAATTACCACGAATTAATTACTAATTGGCATTAATTAGAACTAATGGGCACTTATTGTTTTTATATTTGGTTGTGCGGTTGGTCCTGCACTATATTCTGTTTCGTTTTTGGTGGATGCGTTATTGCATCGTTGTGCGGGCTGTCTGTCTTTCGCCGGAGCCCGTCTTTGTTCCCGGCATTTTGTTTTTTAAAAGAAGTGGCCGCCCCGCCCCATTTGGAAGGGGCGGCCACCGGTTTTCGGTTTTAAAGCATTAATGCTTATTCTCTATGCGGTCGGATTACAATCCGTCCGAACGAATTCAGCAATTAGAGCTGCACACTCTGGCTGCGGAGCACCCAAGGCACGATGTGAACGTGAACGGAGATGAAGTTTTCAATCTCGTCATCGGGAGTGTCAGGATTGGTCAGAGACGGGTCAATAGGCGTAGCACTGCCAATCTTAGTAATGGCATCGATAGACAGCTTGTACCAGTTGTCACGGACAACACCATAGCGGCCGAGGAAGTTACTCGTAGGATTAAAATCTGCTGTTTCTGTTCCATAGATCTCTTCAGTGGTTGTACCACCACCAGTGACATAAGAAGCATCAGCAGCCCAAGGAGTCTCAGCATCTCCGAAGTGCTTGATACGAACATTGTAGTATGTCATACCTTCCTTATAGTAGCTCACGAGCACGGGAGCGGTATACACACCATCCTTCTTAACGAAAGCATCAATAGCATTTTTAACTTCATTGTTGTCATTATAAGTATAGTCAGCTCCAGCAACCGTCCATTTATAAGTATAGGTAAAGGGCACACCTGTTGTAGCCTCTGTAGCCGGTGTAAGCGTTACTGTCAGGATAAACTCGCACTTTTTATAAGCATTGCCTTCTGTGGTGCTAATTGCAGTGAGAGCAGCCTGAATCTTATTAGCAACAGTAGCATCGTTTAAGATGGTGTTTTTAAGAGCAGCTTCCACATCACTGACCTTATCATACATAGTCTGGCTACCATCACCAACGGTATAGAAACCAGCAGCTGCAGTGCCATCTGCCTTCTTAAGCTGAGCTTTAATAGTAACCATAGTGGTATTGCGCCAAGTCTGGTGAGCAACATCGAAGGTGTTTTCAGTTGTATAAGCATGCTTACCGGCAGCAATCCAAGGACGAGCATCGCTGGCAACGGTGTTGTCAAGCGTTGAGGCTGCACCAACTCCGTCAGCAGTGACAGCTGCAGCAGTTGCGTCTACATTATAATGCGGGTCACTTGCAAAGTAAGTACGATAGCCAACTGTGTGCTGATAAATATCCTGTCCCTCTTGAGGAGTCAAACCTGTAGGCAGAGTGGGCACGAACCTATAAAGGCTCACAAAACGATACTTAGCAGTAGAGTTTACAGCTGCATTATTGAAGGGTCCCCAATCCTCTGCGCCATTTCCATCATAGTTAATCTGACGGGTGTTGTAGTAGGTCCTCTCATTGTTGATAACCTGCCATCCCTCAACACTAAGCGTATAATCATCGATAGTGGGAGTACCAAGATTTTCACCTTCCTCAACAGTAATCTTTACAGCAGCACGCTCAACATAGATACAAGCAGCGGGCTCTTTCTTTGCCTGAGCAGCATTTCCAAAGATCTTGCTCTTGTCAAACGGGACAAGGGTAGAATATTTGGCAGCAGCAACAGGAGCATTCTCTCCACCAGGGTTGTCACAGATAGGAGCACTGGTCATCAACATACCGCTCTCATAAATGTTTTGCTCAGCTGCGATGTCAGCACCAATCTCGGTGAACTGAGCTTTTGAGAAGTCCTCAAATGTGGTCTCATCCTTTGTCGGAGCTGGCACCTGGCCATTGTGGTTGATAATGACATAAGCATAGTAGTTGTTGGTATTGTCTGCTTTAATGGCTTTAGCCAACTCATTATCAATCTTCGTTGCCTCATTAAGGCTGGTAGAGGTAATCTTGGTTTCAATTTCAGGATCTTGAACACCCCAAACATCAGGATCAATACCCGGCTGGTCATCCTGATCGTACTTGACACCAAGAGCGACATAGTCAACAAAAGTAGCAGAAGCCTCATCAGCACCCTTGAAAATGTAAAGAGTAGCGTTCTTCACTGCAAATTCAGCTTCGATACCATTGCTGAGCTCATCGTTAGCACGGGTAGCGTTGTCAGCTGAAGGCAGTGTCAGAGAGATGCCAATATAGGCACCATCCTCAAAATTCTCAGGATTGACGACCTGCTGAGCAATGTCGTCGCTCGATGAACATGCACCGAGCAGCATACCAGCTGCTGCGAATGCGAATAAACTAAATTTTTTCATAACTTAAAAATTTTTGAGTTAATAAAAGAGTTAATTAATGAATAAATATTGTTTTCTAAACGAATTGTTTTTGTTGTCGTTTATGATTAACCTTAGGGTAATGTTATTTCATTTGCACGGCATAACGTTATCACGAGAACCGCTATCGCAACATGAAGGCCTTACGTTATTTTGTTATTTAGTCAGGAGTCGGATAGCCTCACGGTTCTTGGTAACGTCAAGACCCTTCTTGGCGGCGGCATCAAGGAGGCGGTTGGCCTCGTCGTACTGCTGCTTGATGATGGCTACAGCTGCACGGGCATTGAGAGCTTCTGCGCTGTCACCGGCTTTGTCAAGGAGCGTCTCGGCCTTGAGGACGTCGCGCTGACGGATGGCGAGGTTAGCGAGGTTGAGGTTAGCCACAGGATCGTCGGGGTAGATGTTGACGGTCTGCTGGATGACCTTATTATACTCTGCGCTGCCCGGCTCCATGGTGTGGGCCACATCCCAAAGCTCGCGTACGGACAGCTGGTAGGGACGACGCTTGTAGATTTCCTTTGCCTGTTCGAGGGTAAAGTCGCTGAAATTGAAGGAGATATCGTAGTCAGAACGGCGCAGTCCAGGATAGACATTCTGAAGCAGGTAACGATATTCAGCGGGATATGCGGAGCGGATAGCGTGCTCGTCGCGGTCGGCCTGATTGGTGACGTTTCTGCTGATGTCGGCCAGCACCTTGTCTATCTTGGCAAGAATCTCGGTGCGGTGAGGCAGCGTCTGCTCGTCCATCTTCTCTACGGCTTCACGCAGTCCAATCCAGTTCTCGGGAGTTGCCTCTGCAGGAGCGAAGACATTGGCGGGAAGCTTGTAGAGCTTGCTGACATAGTCAGTGAGCGACTTGGCACGGTTCTCAGCCAGCATCTTGTTGTGCTGGTAGGGGCTCTCGGGCGATGCCCAACCGTGAATCTTCACCTCGCGGACAGACACGTTGGGGTCGGCCACCATGACATCAAGCGTATCGGTAATCTTACGCAGCTCGCTGCGGTTGTTCATGTAGTCGGGCTTCACCTCCCACTTGTCCACGACGAAAGTGATGTATGCCGAGCCGTGGAGGTTGCGCTCCTTCTTCACATGAGTAGGCACCACATCGACGAGGTCTATGAGGTCGTATGGATCGGGCGGCGTCGGGGGAGTGAGCGTGGCCAGGAAAGCCTTCTCGTTCTTCAGCGTGTCGCCACAACCGCAGAGGTCGCAGTCTACATAGACATCGGCCTGGTCGAACCAAGGCTGGTTCTCTGCGCCATCACTATAATGATAAGTCTGCGGCTCCTTTTCGTAGCGACGAAGGTTCTCGCAGTTATCGGCGTAGAGGGGGTCGATGCCGTCGCGCTCGAAGACGATGTTCTGGCGGCGTCCGCTGACGATGAGCGTCTTGAGACGCTGCTCGTGCTGTCCGTCGGCTGTGCGGATGACGGGCGTGAAGGCACGATAGCGGTTAGAAGGCACGTCGAGACTGTCGAGGACGAAGTCCATGGCTACCAGTGTCCGCTGGTCAGTGCGCGCCACTTGCAGGTTCTGCACGGTGACCTGAGTGTCGGTGCCTTTCTTCGCGCCGGTGAGACGGATGGAAGGCTGAGCGGCAAGCGTGGTCGTAAAGAACAGTAATGATATGATTAATGAGCTTTTCATATTTCTATAAGAGCTTATAAGAGGCTTATGGGGGAGGTGGGGTTAATGGGTTATATGGGGTTAATGGGGTTTAATGGGCAGTAGGGTTGATGGTCGCTATGACATTAGAACATATATAATAATGAGAGAGCGGCCTTAGTAGGACCAATGTAGATTTTGTGACCGTCGTCAATCTTTCTACCGCAAGCACCACACTTGTACTTGTCGTACTCGATGTAGGCAGCACCTACGCCGATGGCACCCTCAAAGTTCCAATGACGAGAGAGCACCCACTGGTAACCATAGCTGATGCCGCCGCCGACATACCATCCCTCAAAGCGGTGGTCCTGAAGTTCCTTCCACCAACCGAAGGGCATCTTGATATTGGCAGCATTATACTGTCCTCCGAAGGCATGTATGCCTACGAAGGAACCATTGAAACGGTGGCAGAACCAATGGCGCCACTCGGGGTTAACTACCCAGTGTTTCAGGAACTTCTGGTCATCGCCATGATTAAACTTCCAGGGATGGAGTCCATAGAACACCTGGAAGGTGTGCTTCGGGTCTACACCAATCTCCATGCCGATATTGGGAGTCAATGCGGCATCGTAGAGAAGATTGGTTTTCAAAGCAACCTGTTGTGCATGGCTACCAAGCGAACAAAAACTTAATATGACAGTAAGTATAACCGTCAGGCGAAATCTTAAGCTCATGTTTTAATTAAGGTCTATAATTGTAAAAGATGTTTGCGTTAAAGTTCGATTCTAATATTCATCCTCGTTGAAAAGGAAATCTTCCTTTGTAGGATAGTCGGGCCAAATATCTTCGATGCTCTCGTAGACATCACCCTCGTCTTCTATCTCCTGAAGGTTCTCAAGCACCTCCAACGGTGCTCCTGAACGTATGGCGTAGTCTATCAACTCTTCCTTGGTTGCGGGCCAGGGGGCATCTTCCAGTTTTGATGCTAATTCAAGTGTCCAATACATATTTATTATAAATATTGATTAGAAAGCACGTAAATATTTTTAAATTTTCAAAAACTGGCTGCAAAGTTAATGCTTTTTTTTAAATTGTCAAGAGTTTTTCCATAAAATTTCACTTTGACCTGCGTTAAAATTTGCAATTTTGGTTAATATAAACAAAAAATCGCTCAGTCTGTTGATAAATGTCATGATTTCTGCCCCAACGATTGCTGTTTGCGCAAGTGCGGCTATACATCGTTCAGCCCGTCGACAAACTGTGCGGCAGACATGAGCCTGGGCCGCGATGACGGTGCCGCCGGGAAGAACGAATCCCTGAGGCTCGGGCAGCTGCGCCTTCATGGAGTCGATGGCCTGTTCGAGTTTCTCAGTGGCACCTTCGGGAAGGTGGGCAGAGGGATACAGCTGTGTCTGGCTCTGGTCGGTGGCCAGGTGGGTACAGACGTTGAAAAGGATGTTCTGAATGTTGATAATCTCTTCACGGAGAGACTCCATAGTAGCGGCATCGGGTAGGCCAGACTCGGCACGTTCGGCCATCATAGCAGCCAGAAGCCCCAAATGGGCACTCAGTTCGTCGACCGTTCCGTAGGCATCAATACGGATGTCGGCCTTGCTAATTCTTACGCCTCCAACGAGGTCTGTATTGCCGGAATCACCCCGGCGGGTGTAGATTTTTGTGATTTTCATGTTTTGAGGGGCTGCGCAGATAGCGCAGCATACGGGACAAGGGTTAGAGAATGATAATGCAAATAATAAAAATTTCAAGCTTCGGAAGTTCAGCATAGTGATGCCGTAGGCATCTGATAGGGATAGCCAGCCATTCTTATGGCTGGTAAAATGGTGACGGTAACGGGCGTGCCGTAGGTACGCGATAAATAAGTAATGCACATCGCATACCTACGGCATGCTTTCCCTGCGGCTTCTACATACCAGCCATAAAAATGGCTGGCTACCCCTATCTTGCCCCTACGGGGCTTTGCTGCGCGATACTTCATTACTTGCGAAAGGTGAATAAAAATAAAAAAAATATGTACGTGCCTAAAAGCCTACTTGGAGAAAAAGCCGTTCTTTCTATGGGAAAAAGCCGTTCTTTCTATGAGAAAAAGCCGTTCTTTCCATGAGAAAAAGCCGTTCTTTCTACCAGAGAAAGCCGTTCTTTCTCTGAGGCCTCTCTGAAGGTTAGAAATTGACGATGTAATTATGGGGTGAGCGCGAACGGTCGAAGAAGACAATGCCGCAGTAGTAGAGGTCAAAGGTGACCGTTGTTCGCGGGTCGTGCTGTATGCAATGCCACAGCTCGGCCTGCTGGTAGATGTTCTCGAAGACTACCACAGATTTTTCATCACACCAGCTGAACAGCTGCTGGTACTCCGACTGAATAGGCACGATGGCGAGCTCTATCTTCGTGTGCTCTCCGAGGGTGGTGTTTTTTTGCGGGATTGAGGCTTTGGGACAGGCTGCCAGCAGATATTTCTTTGCTTCAACCATATCGATAATATGCTTGGGTTGCAAGTAGTTGGCAATTCTGAAGTACAACTTTCCAAGTTTCCTTTTCTGCCAGTCATCCTGAGTGCCCAAAGACTCGTAGGCATAGTATGGCCAACGCTCGTTGACGACCGAGCGCACGAAACGGTAGTCGGTGGGCGACTGTATGCCGAAACCCATACAGTGGCCCACACGACTTAACCATATCCATGCTCTTCTGACCTGGTTCATTCCTCTGTCTCAGGTGCCTCGCCAATAAGCTCCATGAACTCATCGAGCTTCGGCGTGATAATGATCTGGGTACGACGGTTGCGCATACGACCGAGGTCGGTGTCGTTGGTCTCCAAGGGATTATACTCTCCACGACCACCGGCGGTGAGGCGCTTCGGGTCTACGCCATACTTGTTCTGCAGCTCCATGACGACGCTGGCAGCACGAAGACAGGAGAGGTCCCAGTTGTTACGGATGTTCTCACGAGAGATAGGCACGTTGTCGGTGTTGCCCTCGATGAGCACGTCGTAGTCCTTGTAGTCCTTAATGATCTTCGCAATCTTCGAGAGGGTCAGCGAGGCACGGTCGAGAATCTTGTACGAGCCGCTCTCGTATAACATATTGTCGGCCAGCGAGATGTAGACCACGCCCTTGAGCACCTGCACGTCAACCTCCTTCAACTCCTCCTTGGAGAGCGAGCGGGTGAGGTTGTTGGTGAGGACGAGGTTCAGGGAGTCGCTCTTCGACTTCACCTCCACGAGGTGACGGATGTACTGGTTCGATTCATTGATCTGGTCAACGAGCTTCTCGATGGAGATGTTGTTCTGCGAGGCATTGGAAAGGCTCTTGTCGAGCGCCTTCTGCATGTCCTCGTACTTCTTCTCCTGAGCCTTAATCACTTGCTGCTGACCAGCAATCTGCTGTTCGAGGCTTGCAATGCGAGCATTCTTTCCGGCAAGGTCTTCCTTGGTGGACTGGAGGTTCTCGGCCAAGGCACGGTTCTCCGTGCGGCACTCAGCCAGTTCCTTCTTGCTGGCGCAGCTGCTCATGAGCACAGCGGCGCCAAGTGCTATTACAATTGCTTTCTTGTTCATGTTGTTTATTTGTTTAAAGATTTGGGAAAAGGCTGCGACGTCGCAGCAAAGAATACTGGTTACCAGAGAGGGAGACGCTGCTCCTTAGGGATATACATCTTGTCGCCGGGCTTCACGTCGAAGGCTTCGTACCAGGCATCGATGTGCGGCAGAGCACCGTTCACACGCCAACGTCCCAGAGAGTGCGGGTCGCTCTTGGTGCGGTTACGAATCTCCTCATCGGTGATGTTTCCGGCCCATACGCCAGCGTAGGCTATGAAGAAGCGCTGGTCGGCGGTGAGGCCGTCGATGACGGGCAGCGGCTGGTCCTTCGTGGCTTCCTTATAGGCAGTCCAGGCCACCTGCAGTCCGCCATGGTCAGCCAGGTTCTCACCCAACGTGAGGCGACCGTTGGCTTTCAGGTCGGGCAGCACGTCGATAGCCGAGAAGAAGTCGGCATACTTGTCGGTACGCTCCTTGAACTGTTCTCCATCGGTCTCCGTCCACCAGTCGTTCATGTTTCCTTCCTTGTCATACTGGCGTCCCTGGTCGTCGAAGCCGTGGGTCATCTCATGGCCAATGACCACGCCGATGGCACCATAGTTGAAGGCGTCGTCAGCCTCCATGTCGAAGAACGGCTTCTGCAGGATACCTGCGGGGAAGCAAATCTCGTTGGTCGTGGGGTTGTAGTAGGCATTGACGGTCTGAGGATACATGTACCAGTCGTCGCGGTCTACGGGCTTGCCTGCGGTGTGTTCTATCTGCCAAGCATTCCAGAACTTGCGGCACTCCACAATATTCTCATAATAAGACTTCTGCGGGTCGATGGTCAGGGCCGACATGTCGATCCACTTATCGGGATAGCCCACCTTCACATAGAAGGTGCCCAACTTCTCCTGAGCATTGAGCTTTGTGGAGTCGCTCATCCATTCCTGGGCGTCGATACGCTCGCTCAGGGCAGTCTGTAAGTTCTTCACTAACTGCACCATACGTTCCTTGGCAGCAGCGGGGAAGTATTTATCGACGTAAATCTTTCCCAATGCCTGGCCCATCTGACCTTCTAACTGCTGGGTTGCACGACGCCACAGGGGGTGGTCCTCCTTCCGGCCTGACATCACCGTTCCGAAGAACTCGAAATTGGCGGCCTGAATCTTGTCGTCAAGGTAACCGGCGGCCGACATCATCTGTCCCCATTCCATGTAGTCGCGGTACTCGTCGGCAGTCATCGTGGCAATCAGCTTATCCATTCCAGCGAAGAACTCCGGCTGGCCTACCACCAGTTCCTGGATGTACTTGGAGTCGATGCCCTGAGCATTCATGATCTTCTCAAGCTGAACGTTAGGATAGAAGGTCTCAAACTCACGCAGCGTAGTCTTGTTGTAGTTTCGCTGTGGGTCACGCAGCTCTGTACGGGAGCGGCTCACCTTGGCCAGCTCGGTCTCCAGGCGCATGACGTTCTTCATCTTCTGCGTAGCCTGTTCCTCGGTGAAGCCGAAGAGCTGGAACATCTTGACAATGTGCTGCTTGTAAGCCTCACGAATCTTCGTGGTCTCCTCGTCGGTGTCTAAATAGTAGTCCTTCTGCCCAAGCGTCAGACCACCCTGAGCCACCTGGAGGATGTTCATGGAGGCGTTCTTCTCGTCAGCTCCAATTCCTGAACTCATAAACTCTGAGTCACCCTCCGGAGCCATTTGCAGCTGAATCTGGAACAGCTCTTCTTTAGTCGTAGCCTGCTCTAATTGCTGGATAATGCCCATAGCGGGCTTCACACCCTCTTCGTTTCGGCGCACGCTGTCCATAGCCAATTTATAGAGGTCACTTAGCTTTTTCTCCGTCGTTCCTTCATCATAGGTGGAGTGCAGCAATTCGTCCAGGATACCGTTGATGCGCTTGTTGTTCTCCTCGCCCAGCACGTCGAAACTTCCGTATCGGGCGTAGGCGGCAGGCAGCGGATTGTTAGCCATCCAGCCGCCACAGGCATACTGGTAGAAATCGTCGGCAGGGCGTGCCAACGTATCAAGATTGTTCAGGTCAACGCCCGAGGTCTGCTGGGGCTGATTGACACATGCGACAGACATTGTTGATAATGTCATGATGGTAATGATAGTCTTTAGTTTCATGTTTTATAAAGGTTTAATTAGCAAGAGTTCAGGATTATCCGACCCCTCCCTGACGAGAGGGGAACAGGGGCAGGCTACATTCCCCAGTTGCTGAAGTGGACGTCGTAGCCGGCGAGGAGGAACCAGTCGGCCAGCTGACGCTCATAGTAGCGCATAAGGAAAAGGGGAGCCTCGATGTTTTCCTCGAGCGGAGCCAGAGCATCGGTATCTTTCTGTAGACGGGAATCAGAAGTCATGACGTAGGCATAGACCTCGAGCAAGTCAAGGAGCGAGATGCCAGAGTCATCGAGCATCTCCATCACATCGTCGGTGGTCAAGCCAACCTTGGCAAACAAATCGGCAGCGCCGGGAATGAGGTCGAAAACGCTGTAGCGGAACGGTGCGCCCTTGACATTACGCAGCTGGCGAAGGGAGCCATTAGGGTCGTAAGTGCCGTCGGCGATGCCATCCTCAATGACGGTCTTCAGCTCACGAGAGTTGTCGTTCACCATCTGGCGGATATTGATGCCCAAGCTCTCGAGGGTCTTGATCACCTTCATCAGGTTCATGTCTTTCACCACGTCGTGATAATAGTGGTTCTGCTCTCCCTCGTAGTACAACACCGGCCACACCTCAATGGCGGCCACGGTCTGTATGAGCCATACGATGGCCGAGAAGGTGTGGTCGAGTTTGAACACCATCGTGTTGGTCTGCAGGTTGGTCTTGCCGGGTACGAGACTGGGCGTGAATCCCTTTTCCGTCATCCAAGGGATGATGGCTCGAACGCACTGTATGGGAACGTAGTTGTCGTGACGGCTGTGCTCAATGAAATATTTCTGCGACGTGTCAGGTTCCCATCCGTTCATCAGGTTGATTTCCTCAAGCTTGGCGATGAAAGCCTGAGCCTGCTCCGTCTCGGGGTCCATGTAGGCGGGCTGGATGAGGTTGTGGAGCGAGTCCTCCATGCTCACGCCATAGTCGCTGAGGGTAGATTTCGATTTGGTCTTGACATATTCCTTCGCACCAGAAGCCAAGGGTTCCTTAAAGAGGTCTTTGTAGTCAATGTCCATGTGGCAGTTCTCGACACACGAAATAATCATCATGATGACATCTTTACAGTCCTCGCACCAGTCTTTCTTCACATACTCCCTGTAGGCAGTAGCATAATCGGTGGGACCGCCGCCAGCGAAAGTCTTGGTGAAGGTGATACCCTTGTCCTTGTATTCCATATCGCGCAGCTTGGCCACATAGAGACTCTCTGAGCCACCCTGTGAGAAGCCTAAGTTAAAAAGGTACTTGCCCTGCGAAATGTTCTTGTCGTCGAGCAGTTGCTTGGCAGCCAGCAGGCCGTCGAGCGAGTTACGGGCATTCACATCGCCACTAAGATAGAATGAGGGATAGTCGATAGACGAGCCATAGCCAATGAAGTCGCTCATCACAAGTATATAGTTGGGCTTCAGCGGGTTTGCTATCAATCCATTCAGCAGTTGTGAATTGCCAGTAGAGGGCGCATCGTCAGGACTTCCCAGTGTGGCACGGTTAAAAAGCATGATACCGTCGCACGTCGCCTCTCCGCTGGCAATCTCCGAGGGAATCATAATCACGCCACTAATGGTGGCAGGCTTGCCGTCAGCATCCTTTGAGGTGTACTCATAGATATAGCGGCGAACGGGACGCGAATAGATGGTCACGCTGCCGACGCGGGTCTTCACCGTCGTGTCGGCCTCGGCAATAATCTTATAGGTTGCCTCCTGGGCAGCACTTGCCAGCACACAGCCGACCAATGCCAGTAATAACATGGATATCTTTTTCATCGTAGTGTCTGCTTATTATTTAACGATGTGTTTCTCTGTCTTCGCGCCGTTTTTCTTGATGTAGATGCCCTTAGGCAGCTTGTGGTTCCTCTCCATGCCACCCAGAGAGTATATGTGCTCCTCGCTCAGCTGTGAGCCTTCGGTAGAGGGAGCATCAATGCCCACCGTGCGGGTCATCACATGGAACACCGCCGACACGGGATAGTGGTCGCCCAGCGGCTTGCCGTCGTACATGTAGCCCTCCGTATCGATATTGAAGGACACGGGCTGTATGCCCATACCCCCGGTAGGGTTGATGTAGAGAATCTTGTCGAGACGCTCACCGTCGTATGCCTCCATGTCTTCATCGGGCAACTGGGCGACAGCATCGTATTCAGGATAACTACCCTTCCGCTCCAGCTCGATGAACACGTCGTGGACGGTAGCACGACCTGTCTCGCCGATTGCATCGATGAACTGACGTTTCACGTCATCACGTTTGTAGAGGCTGTTCATGTCGCCAAGGACAATGATCGGACGGTTGTCCAGCTGGGCCAGGATGTCGTCTTTCAGCTGCATCCACTGAGCCATGCGAGCCTCCTTGTCCTTCGTGTCGTTGCTGATGTTCACGTCGTAGTCGTCGCTGGCATCCATGTGCATGTTGTAGACCACGATGCGGGCACCGCTCCTCAGCGTCACCTCATAGCGGCGGAAGCCCTTCGTCACCATCTCGTCCATGGCGTGGCTGAACTTTCCGAAGTTCTGCTTCCAGGCCGTGCGTTGAGCTGGCGTCACCGTCAGGTCGTTCTTCCAGAAAGCCATCAGGCCGTCGCAGCCAAAGCGATGGTGCTGCAGGTGCAGATAGTCAATCTTCTGACCGTCCAAGCCCACGTCGCCCGTCCATTCGTCATTCTTGTAGTCATCCTCCAGGAAGGGCAGCATCACGCCGTGGAAGTTAAAGTCCTCCTGCAGGAAAAGCAGGTCGTTGTCCTTCTTTAACAGATACTTACCAATACGTGCCGACCCAGCATCGCCAGGCCCGTCAGGATTGACCTTAATCACCAAAATCTTCTGGGGCAGCCCGTCCACGTTGAGCGTAGTAACGCTGAACTGCTCGTTCTCCTGAGCCGTCAGCAAAGCAACGCTTCCCACCATAACGGCTAATAATATGCCAAACTTACTCATAGCTATATATATAATAATGTGTACGATTCAGTAATTTGGCGACAAAGGTAATAATTATTTCCGATACAGCCAAGGACAATAACGTTAATTAAATTTTTACGCCCATTTCGGCAATTCGGGCAAAAGAAATTTGGCGGTTAGGAGAAAATGTCGTACTTTTGCCAACGACTTATAAAACCAAACGGAAATGAAACAGATACGCTATTCACTAATCACTAATCACTATTCACTATTCACTATCACCCTTAGCCTCCTGATAATGATGGGATGCAGGGAGAGCAGGAAAGTTGAGGAGGCAGTGTTGTCGCCCACCGATGACTCGAGTGAGTTTGTGATGCTGGCCGAGGCCGTTCCCGATGCCATCCTGGAGATACGCTACTACGGGACTTACAACTTCGTGGGAACACGTATTGACGGCTACGAAGAGCCTACGGCTTTACTCACCCGCCAGGCCGCCGACAGTCTGAAAGCTGTCAGCGACGACGTGATACGGCAAGGCTACCGGCTGAAAATCTATGACGCCTACCGCCCGCAGAAAGCCGTGGACCACTTCGTGCGCTGGGCTGCCAACATCAGCGACACTTGTATGAAGGCCTACTTCTATCCCTATCTGGACAAGAGCGTTCTCTTCGAACAAGAGTACATCTACGAGAAGAGCGGCCATACACGAGGCTCCACCGTCGACCTGACGCTCTTCGACATGGCCACGGAGAAAGAGCTCGACATGGGCGGCACCTTCGACTGGTTCGGTGCCGAGAGCCATCCCGACTTCTGCGGAAATCCTGAGACCGGCGAATACAGCACGGCAACATCGGCCGACGGCCTGACCATCACCGCCGAGCAGTTTGCCCACCGCATGATACTCCGCCAGGCCATGCTGCGCCACGGTTTCAAGGCCCTCGACAGCGAGTGGTGGCACTTCACCCTGCGCGACGAGCCGTTCCCCGACACTTATTTCACCTTCCCGGTGAGGAAGCTAAGCCTCCAGTAATGAGTCCACTCTAAAAAGTAAGCTGCCACTCAAAACTGTGCGCAGCCATTACCCTATACAGACTCCACCCCTGCCCCTCCGGAGGGGAATGGCAGGAAAAGCCGTTTAAAGTGGATGGAAGAATAGCCCATACAGGGAGGAAGCAATAAGGAGTGGATGAAATTCTCTCGAGAATTTCAGAGGAAAAGCCGTTCTTTCTATGGGAAAAAGCCGTTCTTTCTGCAAAATTCTCTAGAGAATTTTATAGCTGGAACGGAGGTAAATATGCAAAAGAGCCGTCCAAACGATGGGTTTGAACGGCTCAAGCTATGAGAAATCTCCTATTTCTTCAGCCAGCGGTCGAGCCAGTTGAAGTAGGTTCGTTGCCAGAGGATGCCGTTCTGGGGTTTGAGCACCCAGTGGTTCTCATCGGGGAAGACGAGAAACTGGGCCTCGATGCCCTTCATGCGGGCAGCGTTAAAGGCCGACATGCCCTGGGTGTAGTTGATGCGGTAGTCCTTCTCGCCGTGGATGCAGAGGATGGGGGTGTCCCAATTCTCCACCATCTTGTGGGGCGAGTCGTGGTAGGTCTTCTTGGCATTAGGCATCTGCGGACGGTGCCAGTAGGCCTCGTCGTACTCCCAGTTGCTGAACCAGTTCTCCTCGGTCTCGGTGTACATGGCGGCGAGGTTGAAGGCTCCGTCGTGGGCAATGAAGCACTTGAAGCGCTTCTCGTGGATGCCGGCAAGGTAGTAGACAGAGAAGCCTCCGAACGAGGCACCCACAGCACCGAGGTGGTCGCGGTCGACCCAGGGGAGGTTGTTGGCAGCATCGTCGATGGCGGCAAGGTAGTCGCTCATGCACTGGCCAGTCCAGTCGCCAGAGATTTCTTCCTTCCACTCCTGGCCGAAGCCGGGCAGGCCGTGACGGTTGGGGGCAACGATGACGTAGCCCTGCGAGGCCATAATCATGAAGTTCCAGCGATAGGACCAGAACTGCGAGACAGGACTCTGCGGGCCGCCCTCGCAGAAGAGCAGCGTGGGGTACTTCTTTGTCTCGTCGAAGTTCGGGGGCAGGATGAGCCAGACGAGCATCTTCTTGCCGTCGGAGGTGTCTACCCAGCGCTGCTGGCAGGTGGGCTTGTCGAGCTGGGAGAGGATATGGTCGTTCTCATGGGTGAGCTGAAGGAGCTGACCAGCTGGGAAAGTGGCTTTCTTTGCAGCCTTCATGTCAGGGGTGAAGACGTAGAGGTCGGCGGGCATCGTGTAAGAATGACGCTCCACCAGAAGCTGGCAACCGTTGTTCATCATCTGAAGCGAGCCGAAGTCGTGCCAGAAGTCGGTGAGCTGGACGACCTGATAGGGCGATTGGGGATTCACCTTGCCCTTTCCCTTAGATGGGAGAGTAGTGACGGCATAGAGGTTCTCGGTAGCGTTCCAGACGCTGATGAAGTAGAGCAGGGCGTCCTTGGTATCGCTCCAGCAGAAGGCATCGACGTCGCTCTTCCAGTCCACATACTGCTTCTCGCCGGTTGCAAGATCGCAGATACAGAGGCGGTTAAGGTCGGCCTCATAACCGTCACGCTCCATAGATAGCCAGGCGACATACTTGCCGTCGGGCGAGAACAGCGGGTTCTGGTCGTAGCCAACGTTGTTCTTCAGGTTCTCGGGACTGTTGACGGCCTGCACCTTCAGCGTGATGGTGGGGTCGACCTTCGGAGCCACGTAGTCGGCGGGCTTGCAGAGGTTGCGGGTGGTCTTGGTCTCCACATCGTAGAGGAAGATGTCGGAGTCAGTCGAGATGCTGTACTCCAGACCGGTCTTCTTGCGGCAGGTATAGGCTATCTGCTTCGAGTCCTTGCTCCAGTCGAGCTGCTCGATGCCGCCGAAGGGCTCCATGGGGCACTCGTAGGGTTCGCCCTCGAGGATGTCGGTGCCGGTGGTTGAAATGGCAAAACCATCGCCTACGGTGAACACGAAGGGGTGCTGGATACTTTCCACATAGTGGTCCCAGTGACGATACATGAGGTCGGTGACCAGTCGGCCGGTGGCCTTGGGCAGGTCTTCGGGGTTCTTCATGATGACCTCGTGGAAGGGAAGAGACTTGAGGATGATGACCTTCTTGGCATCGGGCGAGAACTTAAAGCCCTCTACCCCACCCTCTGTCTTGGAGAGCTGCTGGCGGTCTGTGCCGTCGGCCTTCATGGCCCAAATCTCGCCGCCTGTGATGAAGGAGATGCGGCCATCGGGCAGCCAGGCGGGGTCGGTCTCGTTCTTGCTGCTGGTAGTGAGCAGTTGCTGGCCCGTGCCGTCAGCGTTCATCACGTAGAGCACGTGGTGGCTCTTGTTGTGTTTCACACTGTAATAGCCCACCTGATAGACAATCTTCTGTCCGTCGGGCGAGGCACAGTAGGCGCTGATGCGGCCCATGGCCCACAAAGCCTCAGGCGTCATACGGCCACCCTCAACCTTGATGTTCTGTTTTCCAATAGTCACGTTTTCTTCTGCTTTTGCGGTGTTGCCCATGCCCAGAAGGAGGCATGATGCAATGAGAATAAGAGTCTTTTTCATATTAGCGATGGATTTTTTCGTGTGCAAAATTACATATTTTATTTTATTTGCTTGCGTATTTCTCAAAGATTTGCTAATTTTGCAGCATAATTCACATATTTTGCAATTTTGAATGAAGGAATTTGTTATTTCCGAGGCCAAAACTGAGACAGCGGTGCTGGTGGGACTCATCACGCCGA
>JAGCNO010000001.1 GCA_017645905.1 Prevotella sp.
GAGGCAGTGATGTGATAGGCGTCACCACTCATTCCGGCTCCGACCATCTCGGCATAAATCTTAGCTCCACGGGCCTTAGCATGCTCCAGCTCCTCCAGGATGAGGCATCCGGCACCCTCAGCCATGACAAATCCGTCGCGGCTGGCGCTAAAGGGTCGGCTGGCCTTCTCAGGCTCGTCGTTGCGGGTAGAGAGGGCCTTCATGGCGTTGAAACCTCCCACGCCACAGGCGCAGATGGCACTCTCGGCACCACCGGCAAGTATGGCGTTGGCCTTACCCAGACGGATGAGGTTGAAGGCGTCAGCCAGTGCGTTCGACGACGAGGCACAGGCAGAAGCCGTGATATAGTTGGGGCCGTGGAATCCGTACATGATGGAAATCTGTCCGGCGGCGATGTCGGCAATCATCTTCGGGATGAAGAAGGGGCTGAACTTCGGCCCTTCGGCCTCGTGCTGGCCATAGTACTTCACCTCCTCCTCGAAGGTGTTGATGCCACCGATGCCCACGCCGTAGACCACGCCGATGCGGTTCTTGTCGACCGTCTCGAGGTCCATGCCGCTATCCTCTACAGCCTGCTTGGCAGCGATGAGTGCCAGCTGGGTGTAGCGGTCCATCTTGCGTGCCTCCTTACGGTCGAGATATTCGGTCACGTCGAGGTTCTTCACCTCGCAAGCAAACTTTGTCTTGAAATTCGTTACGTCGAAGCTTTGTATCGGTGCTGCACCGCTGACTCCCGCCACAAGGTTTTTCCACATTTCCTCGGGATTGTTGCCTACGGGTGTCACGGCTCCCAACCCTGTCACAACGACTCTCTTTAGTTCCATAAGCTTATATCCTATAGTATAAAGTTGAGGGTCTGAATAGAACTATTCGTCTGTTCAGACCCTCAACCCCCTGTGTTAGGGGGCTAAGATTTAATTAAGATTCTCCTCAATATAGGCAATGGCATCGGCCACCGTACCAATTTTCTCAGCCTTGTCGTCAGGAATGCTTACTCCAAACTCTTTCTCAAACTCCATGATAAGTTCGACGGTATCCAGTGAATCGGCACCCAGGTCGTTGGTGAAACTTGCCTCAGGCTTAACCTCAGACTCTTCTACACCCAGTTTATCAACGATGATGGCCTTTACTTTGCTTTCAATTTCTGACATGATTGTACTTTTTAAAATGTTAATAAATAATGTTCTAAACTCAGTGATTCTTTGAAAATCGGGTGCAAAGTAACACATTTTCTTTCAGTTACACAAACTTTTTTACAAAAAACAACCTTTTGTGTGCACACACAATATGGTTGTGTGCACATTTTTTACGTTTTTTTCGATTTTCTGTGCCTTTTGTGTTACCTTTGCAGCATGAATAAGAAAATATTGGCGCTGGCCCTGCCCAGCATCGCGTCAAACATCACCGTGCCCTTGCTCGGACTCTGCGACGTGACTATCATGGGACATATCGGCGGGGCAACGAGCATCGCTGCCATCGCCGTAGGGTCGATGATCTTCAACGTCATGTACTGGCTCTTCGGATTCCTACGCATGGGAACGAGCGGGCTCACGGCACAGGCTTACGGACGGGAGGTGAGTACTGAGGGCGTACTGCGCAGCAGCCTCCTGGCCGGCCTGCTCCTCGGCCTGGCCATCATTGTCCTGCAGATGCCGCTGCAATGGCTATCGTTCTGGCTCATGCAGATGCAGGCCGACGTGGCGGGTCTCTGTATACCTTATTATTATATATGCGTGTGGGGGGCACCAGCCATGCTCGGCCTCTACAGCCTGACGGGTTGGTTTATCGGCATGCAGGACACCCGCACTCCCATGACTATCGCCATCGGGCAGAACGTGCTCAACATCGTGCTCTCGCTCACGCTCGTCATCGTGTTGAAGATGGGCATCGTGGGCGTGGCTCTTGGCACGCTGACCAGCCAGTGGGCGGCATTTCTGGCGGCCCTGTTCTTCGTCAGGAGAAAGAAGCTAAAAGGGGGGGCGGAGAATAAGCCGTTCTTTCCCATCGAAAGAACGGCTTATTCCCATCGAAAGAACGGCTTTTTCCATGGGAAAGAACGGCTTATTCTCCGAAAGGCCCTGAAAGGTCTCTCCACACCCCAGTTCAAGGTCTATCTCGACATCTTCCTGCGCACGCTCTGCCTCGTGGCCGTGAACCTTTACTTCACCTCGGCTGGCTCGGCACAGGGAGCGCTGACGCTGGCGGCCAACACGCTGCTCATGCAGTTCTTCATGTTCTTCAGCTATGTGATGGACGGTTTTGCCTTTGCCGGCGAGGCCCTGGCGGGCAAGAGCTATGGCGCAGGCGACGGCGCAGGGCTGCGGCGCGTGGTGACGGCACTGTTCCGCTGGGGTCTGGGCGTGGCCGTGGTGTTCACCCTTGCCTACTGGCTGCTGGGCGGAGAAGTGCTTGCCCTGCTCACCAGCGACACGGAGGTCATCGCTGCCGCCAAGGGTTACATGGCGTGGGCCGTACTCATTCCCGCAGCGGGCATGGCGGCCTTTGTGTGGGACGGAATCTTTATCGGCGTCACCGCTACACGCGGAATGTTATGGTCGTGCCTCGTGGCCAGCGTGGCCTTCTTCGCCGTCTACCTCCTGCTGGCACCAATAATGGCCAACCACGCCCTGTGGTTGGCCATGCTCGTTTATCTGGCGCTGCGCGGACTGCTGCAGACGCTCATCTTCATTCACTAAAGAACACCCGCTGCACGTTCTCGTTGGTGCGCTCCGCCATTTCCTCCTCGCTGATGCCGTAGGCCTGAGCAAGGCGCTGAAGCACATTAACCACAAAGGCGGGCTCATTGCGCTGGCCTCGGTGGGGAACGGGAGCCATGTAGGGGGCATCGGTCTCCAGCACGATGCGGTCAAGTGGCACCACAGCGGGCAGCACTTCGGGCAGATGACTCTTCTTGAACGTCGACACGCCACCGATGCCCAGCACAAAACGGGGGAACTGCAACAGCTCCTGCGCCTCTATCTCGTTGCCAGTGAAACAGTGGAACACGCCGCCAGGCAGGTCGTCGCGGTATCGCTTCAGGATGCTGACCATCTCGTTCTGAGCCTTGCGGCAGTGAATCATCAGCGGTAGCCGCGTCTCCACCGACCAGCGCACCTGCTCCTCGAAGGCCAGCAGTTGCTCCTGCTCGAACTCCCGGCTCCAATAGAAGTCGAGGCCCACCTCGCCAATGGCGACTGACACAGAGGGCAGCAGTTGCTTAATCTCATCGAGCTGCTCCTGCCAGTCGGCATGCACCTCCTCGGGGTGCAGGCCTACCATAGGGAAAAGGGTTCCGGGATACTCCTTGCACAGCTCCAAGATACGGCGTGACGAGGCAAGGTCTATGGCAGGCACGAACATCCTCGTGACGCCAGCCTCGACGGCACGGGCTATCACCTCGGCGCGGTCGGAATTATATTCCTCTCCGTCGAGGTGACAGTGGGTGTCAACAATAATCGGTCTAATCATCCATCTTCAGGAGAGCTCCCTCCGGAGAGAACGTCAGGTCGAGCTTGTTCGACAGCTCTACGTCGTAGCCGCGGCGCACCTTCTCAATCTGGGTAATCAGGGCGTTGGGGAAGTTCGACTTCACATACGTCTTGATGGCAGCGGGAACGATAGCCTCAGGCACAGAAGCCGCATGGCAGTCCACCTTCGTCCATTCGCCCAGCTTGTTGAACTCCATCTTCGTCCCTTCGTCCAGGCGGCACTCAAACGAGCGTCCGTCCTTCTCGGCATAGATAATCTTCTTGCCGGGGAAATTAGACTGCACAAAGGTGTTCACCACTGCGGGAAGCTGCTCTGCGGGGATCACCTTGTCGACGCCGCAGGAAACTGAAACCAAAAGGCATGTCAATGCCACGAATAAACTCTTCATCTGTTTCATTGTAGTTTAGTTTTATATGAATGAATAATACATAAGTAAATCTGTCGATGTCAGAATGTCAGTCGGAAGATGTAGCGTATGCCCCAGCGCTCACTGGTGGGCAGACTGAGGTAGTTCAGTCGGCGCACATACTCTACGTGGAAAATCTTGAAGATGTTGTGAACGCCGGCGATAACCTCAAAGTAGGGCACCTTGGGGTTCATCACGTGGCAGCCCTCGGGGAAGTACATCAGCATGGGGTCGCCGGGATTCTTGTCGGGATTGTTCTTGTCAGAGAGGTCACCCCAGAGCATGTTGACGGCGAAGTATTCACGCCACTTCAACTTCTTCAGCAGGGGGACGCGGTTGAAGAACTTGCCGTTCATGTCCCACGAGAGCATACCCGAGAGGTAGCGGTCGTTGAGGAACTCCATGTTGTTGATGAGGTTGAACATCTCCTCCTCGATAACAAACGACTGGTTAGCCGCCGGGTGGATGAGCAGCATGTAGGGAACCTTGTTCCACTGTATGCCGGCCTTAAGATGAAGGTCTACCTTTCCCCAGCTGTTAAGCCAGAAGCGCTGGTAGAGCTTCGCCTCGGTGAAGTTGGAATTGTATTGTCCGCCGAGCACGTTCTTGAATCCGAAGGTGTGGCTGACGGACATCGACGGCGCATCATGGTTGATGGTGACGCGGCGCTGCTTGCTGTTGATGTAGGTCTCGCTGGGGGCGAAACGCAGCTCGGCGAAGAGCTCTGTGGTGCGCATGAACTCATGGTTGGGCTTGAGGCCGTCGTAGTCGATGCGCGGCTTGTCGAGCGTCTGGAACGACATGGCGCCGCAGGCCTCATACTCCTCGGCCTTCAAACTGACCGTTGTGCGCAGGCCGCCATACATCTCGTACTCGAACGACAGCTTTTGGCGGTTGTTGATGGTCATCTTGTTGATGCCCGCCCACTTGAACGCCACGAGGAAGTTATCCTTGTCCGTCGGCAGGTAGCGGTCGCTGGGCGACGATATGTCGTAAGTGCTCTCCAGCTTCAGCGTCCGCTTGGGATACTCCCAGGGCATGTAGACCTTGTCGATAAACGAGTAAGTGAGCGCTCCGTTATAGTAGTTCTTGTGCGAGCCCCATCCGTGTCCGTAGTATCCCTCGGCAAAGAATCGCTTGTTGAGATTGGCCGTTGTCTTCAGGCTCAGTCGTGAGCGCCAGCCGTCAATCTGGTTCCTTGAGAGGATGGTGTTCACCGGCGCAATGTCAATCTTGTTCGGGTCGCCCGTCTCGATAGAGTTCTCGATGAGGGCGTTCAGTCCGTACATGATGTACTTGAAGCCCTTTATCTTCTGAATATTCTCCACGAAGCCGCCCATGGACTCCTCGCTCTTCGTGAGCTCCACCTGGCGGTATTTGTTCCAGAACTGCTTGCTCTGCATGCCGGCATCCGGCTCACGTATTTCCGTTCGAGCACCCTTGAAGAGGCGCTTGGGCAATTCCCTGAAGGAATAGTCGCTGTAGCGGGTGGTGCGTATGACGATGGCCTCTTGGAGGAACTTGGCGAAGGAGAGCTCGGTGATGGCGTCGTCCTGGGTGAGCACCCATTCGCCGTTAGACAGCTGCTCGAACTCTTGCTCTATGCGCATGTTCTTCACGAAGTTCACCGAGCTCTGCTTGGGCAGGGTCAGCTCGCAGCGGCGCACGTGGTACGACGAGTCCTTCAGGATATAGATGTCGCCACGGAATCCGAAGTCCATCTGATTGTTGGGCAGGAAGTGCAGGTGTATGCAGCTGTCGGCCACCTCCAGTCCCTGGCGGGCTACGGCCACCGTGTCGACGATGTAGAAGCGGTAGAAGGCGATGGCATCCTTGCCGATGGGAGACGTGAACGGATACTGCAGCAGGCGAATCTGGTCATCGTAGAGGTCTACGTCAGTGAATACGTCCTTCATCACGATGTTGAGGATGTCGCCCGTCTGGAAGAGATCGTTGATGCCCGACGACTGCTGACCCTTGATGTAGGTCTTCTTCGACTGCGGACTCTTCCGGTAGACAATCTCCGATGCCGTCTCGTCGACACTCAGCGGCAGAATCATCTTTAGGTTGTACTTGCACACCTCCACCTGCTCCAGCAGCCAGGGTGTGCTCGAGAAGGGCTTCTTCTCCAGCATGGCAGGCGTGAGGTCGTTGGCGGCGAGCGTCAGCTTCTCATACTTCTCATACCTGTAATAGTCGTGGTTGGCCAGGTCGGTCTCTTTCTTCTTCTCAATGACCTTTCGCATGAGGTCTACGGCGGGGTTGTTCTTACGGCTGTAGCGCACGCGCTTCGACTTCACGGTCACCTCGGCCACCTGTCCGCCGTCGGGCGAGAGCTTGATGTCCATCCGGTTGCGTGTGTCATAGTCAATCTCGACGACCTGCGTCTTGTATCCCACGGCACTGTAAGTGATGTTCCACCCGTTGTGGCGGTCGATGCGGTAATGCCCGTCCTCGTCGGAGATGACGGCCACATTATGCCCCTTATAGACCACGCTGGCATAGGGGATTCCCTCGCCCGTCTCCGCGTCGATGACCGTGCCGGTGATGAACTGTGCCGCTGCCGACAGGCCGAAAAAAGTCAGCAGCACCGAAAGAATGATGAAGCGCCTTGTCATTTTGATTTCAAAATTGCTTTGCGGCCGCAAAGGTACACATTATTTTCCAAACCGCAAAGAGGATGCAGGAAAAAAATGTTCAGAGGGTCAGGGGACAGGCACGCTGACCCAGGCCTGGGTCAGGAGCCTGCCCCCATGACCCACTACACTGTTGCACAGGTCTGCAAGGCGGTCATGGTGACGCCCTCAAGGCCGTGGAGCATGAGGTTCTGGCCTGTAAGCAGAAGGTTGGGTATGGGTGTGCGAGGCGATAGCATGGTGAGCAGGGGCTGCCGGCAGTCCTTGCGTATGCCGAAGGCCGAGCCGCCGGGAGTCAGTGTGTAATCGCGCCAGGTGAGGGGCGTGCTGGTGTACATAGTGAGCGATGCCTCCAAGCTTTTCAGCTCCGGCATCACGCTTGCGGCCAAGGCTGTGCACTCACCGGCCAGCTGCTCTTTCAGCTGACGGTAGCCGTCGGGGCGATGGCCAACGCAGCTGTCTGCACAAGGCTCAAAGAGCGAGAGGGGCACGGGAGTGAGGAGGTCGATGACTGAGCCCACCTCCTCCCGAACAGGAGGCTTTGCCATACAACTCACCATCACGCGGTCGACAACATCCCCCACCTTGGACGGTTCCCAGACGTTGGCCTGACGGTAGATGTACTTGTTATGGTTGAAATAGGGGATGCCACTGACCTCGAAAGAGACGGTGAACATGCCGTTGGTATTCTCCAGCATATCGATGCGCCGACGGAAGAGGCGCGAGAGCTTACGGCTCTCCTTCACCAGAGCGAAGGTCTGCTGAGGGTGTATGTCGCTGATAAAGGTGTCAGCCTCGTAGGTCTCGCCGTTGTTGCAGCGGGCGGCCGTGATGAGTCCGTCGGTCTCAACGAGCTCGTTCACCTGCACTCCAGTGACGACCAGTCCTCCCAGAGACTTGATGTCATCGACAAGCACCTTGACAAGGTCGTCGCCACAGCCACGCAGCCGCCACGCACCTCCGCCTACGAAGGCCGAAGTGGCGTGGAGGAAATTGAACAGCGGCAGTGACTCGCGCTGCAGGTCGCTCTTCAGGGCATTGCCGGCAAGAACGTTGATGAGCAGCGGGTCGCGGAACGTCTCATGGAGGTAGTCGTAGGCGTTGACGGCGCAGAGGCTCTGTACCTCGGGGTCGCCAGGCGGCAGACGGTCGGCACGCTCCAAAAGGGCAGCGTAACGACGAAGGGCGTCGCGGTCCTGGGGGAAGCGGTCGGCCAAGGTGTCGGCAAAGTTCTGATAGCCCTCTGCAAAGGGGAAGGTCTCGCCGCCGATGGTGATAAGGTCGAATCCCGCAGGGTCCATGCGCTGCCAAGGGAGGTCCATGAGCCCCAGGCGGGCGAAGATATTGTGCAGACGGTGGCCCTCGGCCAGTCCGCCTACGTAGTGCAGGCCGGTGTCGAGGCTGACACCCCGGCGACGGTAGCTCTGCAGGCAGCCGCCGGCGACGGTGTGGCGCTCCAACACCGTGACGCGCTTCCCCCTCTCGGCCAGTATTCTGGCGCAGATAAGGCCACCGAGGCCGCTGCCGATAATCACCACGTCGCTTTTCATGATTGCTGCTGTTTCTTTCTGGTTAAATACCCTCCTCAGACTTTAAGCCGTTCTTGCTCCATTTCATTACGCAAGCGTCTCCTTCGTCGCCGAGCGCTTTCGATTTGAATAAGCCGTTCTTTCGATTTGAATAAGCCGTTCTTTCGATATGAATAAGCCGTTCTTTCTATGAGAAAAAGCCGTTCTTTCTATGAGAAAAAGCCGTTCTTTCTCCGAGCCATCCACCTGAAGGCTGCTGGCTGCACCACATAGCAGAGAACAACGGCCGAGAGGAGACCCACGATGGTGGCAAAGCCTACGGAGCGGATGGCGGGATGGACAGCCAGGAGCATGGAGCCAACGGTGACCACAAGCACTACGACGCTGAAGAAGATGGCGGTCTTGTGGGCGGTCAGCAGTCTGCTCCTCTCCTTTACCTCCTCTGCTCCTTCACTCACCAGCCCGTGCATGATGAAGATGCTGTAGTCCACACCGATGCCGAAGATGAAGGTGGAGATGATGATGTTGATGAGGTTGAACCTCATGCCGAAGATGGCCATCATACCCAAGACCATGAGCCAGCTGATGAGGATGGGTGCGAAGCCCAGCAAGGTGTGCTTGATGTTGAAGCGGAAACTGACCAGCAGCACTAAGAAGACGAAGGCCATAGAGAGCCACTGCAGGATGTTGAAGTCCTCATTGAGCTTCAGCAGCGTGTCGGTAGTGTAGTAGTAGGTGTCGAGCACCATGAGGTTCGGCTCCTTGCAGACGGCATCGCAGATGCGCATGTAGTCGCTGTCATGGCTCCGCACAGAGTCGTTCTCACAGCGCACGGAGGTAAAGCAAAGGTAGTCGCCGCCGTAGGTCTGCTCCATGAGCGTACTTTGGTAGCCCTCAGGGATGAGACCGGCCTCGTAGAGCGCGTCGGGTTCATAATCAGCGGTGGCGAGGTCGAAGAAGGGCTCGAAAGCGTCGGGGAGCATTCCGGCCTGTGGGGCTGTCTCAGCGATGAGACGACGGGCAGCGGTGAGACGCTCGTCGGTCCAGTAGTCATGCCAGGCGTCGATGTTCCGCTGCTGCACGTCAAGCGGGATGAAGATACGGTCGGTAGGAGTATAGTCCTTCACCATTCCCAGCTTCGTAAGAGAGTCGAGCTTCTGACGTAACAAGCCGAAGTTGTGCAGGGCCTCCTCCATCGTCTTACCAGAGGAAGCGAAGTATTTCTCCTTATCGCCGGTGAAGGTCTTTGAGCGCAGCAGCTGTTCGGAGTACTCCACACGGGCATCGTCGTAGCCCAGATTGTGCATGTCGGCATCGAAGAGCGTTCCCTTCCACAGCCAGGCTCCCACACACACCATGACGACAGCCATCACGGCGGCGATGAGCCACGGCTTGCGGTCGAAGGGATAGGCGTTGATTTTATCGACTATTGACCATTGACCATTAGCCGTTGGCTGCGCGTTGGAACGGCCAATGAATAAGAGCTGCGGCAAATAGACGAGGCTGAACAGCGTGGTGGCCGCGATGGCTAAGGCGGCGAAAAGTCCGAAGTCCTGCAACAGGTCGGTGTTGGTGAAAAAGAGTCCGCCAAAGGAGCCTATGGTGGTGATACAGCCCAGCAGCAGCGGCTTCGTCTGCTCGCGCAGCAGCTGTTCCCCGTCCTTGACAAAATGGCGGTGGGTGAGCACGTGGAGCACATAGCTCAGCGCCACGCCGAGCACTACACCGCCTATACCCAAGGCAAGCAATGAGAACTGTCCGCGCAGGAAGTACATCACGGCCATGGCGAAGAGCGTGCCGAAAGCTACGGGCAGCAGCAACAGCGGCAGTGTGTCCCAGCGTCGGAAGCACACCATAATAAAAAGCAGCACCAATACCAGCGAACCGGCGATGGTAGTTGTCAAGTCGTGCTTAATAACGGTAGAGTTGTAGTAGCCACTGGCTGGCGTACCGTGGTAGCAGATGTTAATATCCGGCACGGCAACGGCAAAACTGTCTATCAGCTCGTTCATACGAGCGAAGAGCGCAGAACCTTCTCCAGTATTCGTAGCCGAGAACTGCGGAGTGATAAACGCTATGCAGACGGATGAGTCGTTGACGAAGAAATGACCGTCGATAGTCGTGTAGCTGCCGCCGCCGACATTGAGCAGCGGAGCCATCTGGTCGGCCAGTACATTACGGAGGCCAAGCGGGTCGCTCTGAATCAATTCGGGATACATGCTGCCGAACTCGCCCTCTAAGTCCTCACGGTTCTGCTCCATCTGCCGCTTGATGTGTTCTGAGGTGAGCAGGGTGTCGAAGGCAACGTAGGCCGAAGTGTCGATATAGGCGGGCAGATGCTCCTGCAAATAGGCGATGGCATCGGGGAGCAGGTCATCGGGGAGGCGGTGGAAGATGTCTGCCAATGAGTCAGTAAGCAAAGCATCTACGAAGGCATCACAGGTCTCAGCCATCTGTTCCGTAGTGACAGCGGCATCCTTACGCTCAAAGAGCAGGAAGGTCTTGTCCTTGATACGCAAGTCGGCAAAGGCGAGCTTCGTGGTGCCGTCCTCGTTGCGTGACGACGGCATCAGCTTGTTGATATCCTCCTCCAAGTGGAGCTGCATGGCGAAATAGCCAAAGAACGCAAAAAGCGCAACCATCGACAGCCAGCATTGCAGCCGGTGCCGATGGAAGTAGCGGTAGATAAATATAAAAGGATTCACTGCATGAACACTTTGATGTTGATTCTTGCCACGGTCTCGCCGTCAATGGCGGTCTCGCATTTCGCCAAGGTGACGTTGCCGAAGGTCATGCCCATCTGCACCGTCGTCACGAGACGTTCGCCGACCTTAGGCCGTCGGAGACACTCGAAATGTTTCACCTCGCCGATGATACCTACGGGTGGATTGTCACTTCCGGCAGCCCTATAACCAGCAAGCGCAGACACCGACTGTGCCTGATGCTCGATGATTCCGCTCTCGGAAAGTTCGCCGTCATCGAGGATGAAATAATTGTTACGGCTGATACATAGTGCAGTAGCAGCACTGTCATCAGACAAAGGCTCAAACCCGTCGACCATCATAAACGGTGGCCGCTGGGGAATGAGCCGCTCTATGTCCTTACCAGCGTATTTCAAGCGAGGTGCTGCTCGATGTAGTCGTAGAGGTTGGTAAAGGTCTGAATCTTCTTAAGATCCTCAACGGGAATGGTAATCTTGTAGGTGAACTGCACCAGTGCGATGAGGTCTACGAGGTTAATGCTGTCCAGGTTGAGGGTTTCCTTAAGGTTGGCCTCGGGAGCAAATTCCGATGCCTCCACCTCGAACTCTTCTGCCAGCAGGTTGTTCACCTGCTCAATGATTTCTTCTCTTGTCATTTTTTTAGCCCCCTAAGTCAGGGGGATGGGGGTCTGAACAAGCGACCATCGACCCAAAAATAATTAATGGTATAATTGGGGGAACTGCGCTTGTTCAGACCCCCAACCCCCTAACTTAGGGGGCTTTGATGATGAGCGTGGAGTTGGTTCCTCCGAATCCGAAGCTGTTGGAGAGGAACATGTCGAAGTGACAGTCCTTGCGCTCTCCGAGCACGTTGATGCACGCCGTCTCCTCGTCAGGGTTCTCGAAGTTGAGCGACCCAGCGATAAAGTCGTTCTGCATCATCAGCATGGAGTAGATGATTTCCGATGCTCCGGCCATCCACATCTCATGTCCTGTCTGGCTCTTCGTCGATGTCACTGGCACCCGGTAGTCGCCGAAAGCCTGTGCGATGGCCTGAGCCTCTCGGGCGTCGCCAATCTTCGTAGAGGTGGCATGAGCATTGACGTAACCGATATCGCGGGGATTCACGCCGGCACTCTTCAGGCAAAGCTCCAAGGAGCGAGCCGGACCGGCCACGTTAGGTGTCGAAATATGGTCACCGTTGCCAGAGAAGCCCCAGCCTACGATTTCTGCAAGGATGGGAGCCCCACGACGCTGTGCGTGCTCCAGGCTCTCCACGATAAGCGTTGCACCGCCGCCGCTGGGCACCAGTCCGTCGCGGTCGCGGTCAAAGGGACGGCTGGCCTTCTCAGGAGCATCCACTCGGGTAGAGAAGGTCTGCAGGGCATCGAAGGCAGCAATGCCGTACATGTTATTCTCCTCGGCACCGCCACAGACGATGCAGTCCTGCAGTCCGTTGCGGATGAGCAGGAAAGCCAGTCCGAGCGACTGTGAGCCGCTGGCGCAGGCTGCCGATGCCGTAAGGTTAATGCCCTTCAGGTGGAAGAGCGTGGCAAGGTTCATCGTCACCGTCGAGTTCATCGACTTGAAGATGGCGCCACTGCCACAGGCTGCCGTAGAGCCGGCCTGACGGAACTTGTCCATAGCAATCATAGTGTCCTCAGCCACGGAGTCATTGCCGTAGATGACACCCACCTCGTGAGCGTCGATATAGTCCTGGTCAAGGCGGGCCTGCTCCAAAGCCTGGAGTGTGGCCATGTAAGCATACTGTGCCTCCTCGGGCATCATCTGCCTGACGTTTCGGCTCAGCATTTTCTTCAGGTCGCACTTCGGCACGTTGCCGCACATGGGTGACCGGAATCCAGCTGCCTGGCGCTCCTCGCTGAAGATGATACCGCTGCGGCCCTCGTAGAGCGACTGCCGCACCTCGTCAAGACTTGTTCCTAAGCAGGACCAGATGCCCATGCCAGTTATTACTACTCTGTTCATTTCTTTTTCGTAATTTCGTTATAACGTTATATCGCTATTTCGTAATGGTTTTCGTATAGCATCGGCGCCGTTTCACCGTCTTGGGGTTAAGTGGCTTCCACTGATTCAGCTCCCGAACATTATCCTCGAGTTGCGGGCCTGTCTCGGCCCAACGTATACCATATTTATTATATAGCGGTATGAGGTCCTCGAAGAAGAGAGCATTCACGCCCAGACCCTGATAGTCAGGACGCACGGCAATGAGGAGCATCTCGGCATGGTCGGCCTTGTTCCATTTCAGTCCGCCGAGCAGTGGCCACCACCCGAAGGGCCAAATCCGGCCGCCAGAGCGCTGGAAAGCCTCCACCATGCTCGTCATGGTGATGGCCACGCCTACCAGCTCGCCCTTCTTGTTCTCCACCAGCGGGATGAACTGCTTGTCTACCATGGCGATATACTGCTTCACGAAGTCGTCTATCTGTCCTTCCGACAGCTCGGTATATCCGAACAGCGGACTGTAGGCGGCATTGAGCAAGTGGAAGATTTTCTTACCATACTCTCCGCGAATGTCCTTGTCCTTCACCTTAATGACTTTGAGTCCCACCTGCTCGCGGGCATATTGTGCCACACGCAGATACTTCGCCGGAATCTCCTGCGGCACTTCCACGCGAACCTGTAGCCAGTCGGCCTCTTTCTCAAAGCCCAACGCCTCCAAGTGGCGAGGGTAGTAGTCGTAGTTGTAGATGGCTGTTACCGACCCCGTGAGGTCGAAATCCTCTACGAGCATACCTTCCTTGTCGAAGTCGGTGATGCCCATCGGCCCCTGTATGCGGTCCATGCCGCGTTCCAGGCCCCACTGTGCGACAGCGTCAAGCAGCGCCCGCGAAACCTCCTGGTCGTCGATGAACTCAATGAAGCCGAATCGCACGTTGCGCTTGTTCCATTTCTGGTTGGCGTGGTGGTTGATGATTCCTGCTATCCGGCCAACAGGCTTGCCGTCACGATAGGCAACGAAAGGCTGAATGTCGGTGAATTCCAACCCAGCATTTCTTTTCGGGTTGAACATATCGCGCACTTCGCGCTCAAGGTCGGGCACATACTGCTTGCAATGAGCATAATGCCCTCGCGTGAAATGGACGAAATCGTCCATCTCCTTTCCTGTCTCAACCTTTTTAACGCATAACGTGCTCATTTGGACGGCAAAATTACACATATTTATGGAAATAACGTTGCTCCAAAAGTCCCAAAAAACACTCTTTTTTACTTAACAACGTTTATTAACACAAAGATAAAAGTCCATTACACCACTTTTGATTACCTTTGCCGACGTATACAACAAACATGAGTTTCACGACGACACTACTGCAATGGTTCAGGGAGAACGGCCGCGACCTGCCCTGGCGGCAGACACGCGCCCCTTACGCCGTGTGGCTTTCGGAAATCATCCTTCAGCAGACACGCACGGAGCAGGGCCGCCCCTACTGGGAGCGGTTCATGCGCCGCTGGCCCACCGTGGAGCAGCTGGCTGCGGCCACTGAGGACGAAGTGCTGCGCGAGTGGCAGGGCCTGGGCTACTACAGCCGGGCCCGCAACCTGCACAAGGCCGCCCGGCAAGTGGTCGAAGCAGGCAGCTGGCCGCGCACCATCGACGGTCTGCGCGCGCTGAAGGGAGTGGGCGACTACACCGCCGCCGCCATCGGCAGCATCGCCTTCGACCTCCCTGCGGCTGTGGTCGACGGAAATGTCTACCGCGTGCTGGCCCGTCACTTCGGCATCGACACGCCCATCAACACCACGACGGGAAAACGTGAGTTTGCCGCCCTGGCGCAAAGCCTGCTGCCGCCCGGCGAAGCCTCAGCATACAATCAGGCCATTATGGACTTCGGGGCCATCCAGTGTACCCCCGTCAGCCCGCGCTGCGACGTCTGTCCGCTGTCCGAGACCTGCAGCGCCTTCAGGGCTGGCACCATCGGCACCCTGCCCGTGAAGCTGAAGAAGCTGGAGGTGAAGGAGCGCCGCCTCACCTATATCTATATACGCTGCCAGCACCAGACGGCCCTGCACCGCAGACCCGCCGGAGACATCTGGCAAGGACTCTACGAGCCGCTCTGCCTTGACGCTGGCGGCGACCCTGCAGACCTCCTGAAACGGCTGGGCATGGCTGGCGCACACCCAACGCTGATGAAAAAGAAGGTACGCCACGTGCTCACCCACCGGGTGCTCCTGGCCGACTTCTGGTACTGGGAGACCACCACGAGGCCGCCACTGCCCGAAGGCTATTTCTGGGTAGACGAATCAGACCTTGATGCCTACGCCGTGCCACGCCTCGTGGAGAAGCTCCTGAGTTTGAGCCGTTCAAACCCTGAGAAAGAACGGCTTATTCAATTTGAAAGAACGGCTTATTCGAGTCGAAAGAACGGCTTATTCTCATAGAAAGAACGGCTTATTCTCCAAAGAGTAAACGACGCAACCCACCGACAAGCATATTCAACAAACAATAACTACATGATTATGAAAACTTTACAACACCGCATTCCCTTTCTGTCGCTGCTACTCCTCTCGTGCACGCTGATGTGCGAGGCAAAAGTGGTGACCAGCACCCAGGCCAAAACCGTAGCCAACAGTTTCCTAAACAAGAGCATGACGCTGCGCGAGCATCACAACCGCCTGCAGGCTCCGTCGCAGCAGACGACCGCAACCCCTGCCTACCACCTCTTCACAGGCACCGACGGCCGAGGCTTCGTCGTCGTCTCGGGCGACGACGTGGCACTGCCCGTCCTGGGCTATTCGCCCGACGCTCCCGTCAACGCCGACGGCACCCTGCCGCCCGCCATGCAGGAGCTGCTCGACGATTTGGAGAGCCAGATACGCCAGGCGCAGGATGCCGGCGCAGTACAGACGGACGAGGCTGCCCGACAGTGGCAGGCGGCGGCTGCCAACACTGGCAACACGGTGGTAAAGCTGGCCACTGCCACCTGGGGACAGGGCTCACCCTTCAACCAGCAGTGCCCGCTGGACAACGGCACCCGCTGCGTGTCAGGATGCGTGGCGACGGCATACGCCATCATGATGAAGTACTATAGCTATCCCACAAAAGGATGGGGCACCTCAGAAGCCTACACCACCAGCACAAAAAGCCTGAACGTGGCCTCAAGAAACCTTAACCACTCCTACGACTGGAACAACATGCCCACACAGTACGCCTCAGGCCAATACACCACTACACAGGCCAACAACGTGGCACAGCTGATGGCCGACCTCGGAACGGTGTTCAAGATGGACTACACCGCAGACAACAGCACTGCTGCCCTGTATCAGCCCGACCTGTTCGCACATTTCGGATTCAATCCCGGCAACCATGAGCGGCTCGACGACTATGCCATGAGCGACTGGATTATAATGATCAAGGACGAGCTCATCATGAAAAGACCCGTCGTCTATCGGGGTGCAGACGGCACGTCAGGCGGACACGTCTTTCTCCTCGACGGCTATACCGACCAGAACTATTTCTCCGTGAACTGGGGATGGGGCGGAAACTACAACGGCTTCTTCGCCCTCAGCGCACTCACGCCCGGCACCTATAACTACAGCTCCGGCCAGCAGGCATGTTTCGACTGCGTGCCCTTCGCTGAAGCCACGACGGCAGAGACGGTGGCCATCGTCGACGGCAATACACCATGCCCCTCGCTCGAAGCTGCCTTCGGCATGTCACAGACAGGAAAGGCAATGAGCATCAAGCTCGTCAAAGACACGAAAACCGACAATAAGATCACCGTAGCAGAGGGGAAAGTGGTTACACTCGACCTCAACGGCCACGCAGTTGACACCTACGGAAACATCACCGTCAGGGGGAAGCTCACCGTGAAAGACAATGTAGGCAGCGGAAAGATTTCGCTCGTCAGCTCGAATACCGGTGTGTTCAGCAACTATGGAGAGCTCATCATCGACGGTGGAACGTATGAGAACAAGGTGCCTTCCTACACCGACTCAGACTACCGCCGATGCGTCTGGAGCAACGAGGCATCGACAACACACATCAAGAACGGCACGTTCATCGCTAACTACCAAGTATGCTGTTTCAACGGCAATGCAACCATTGACAACGGGGCGTTCACCAGCACGGGAAATAGCGCGGTCATCTCAAAATATAAGACCGATGGTAAACTCGTCATCAACGGAGGCACCTTCGCACAGACAGGCGAGAAGCCCGGCAGCGGCACAGACTTCCGCCGGTGCCTATGGACCGAAGCCGGCTCTCACACTTACATCAATGGCGGAAAGTACACCTGTAACACCACCTCACAGGCTGTGTGTATCAACGGAAACGCCCTTATCAACAGCGGCTCCATCGTCAACAAGGGCAGCGGATCAGGACTCGCTTCGGGCGGAGAAGTGAAGGTGAACTACTGCCAGATTAGCGCCACCACCATCTTGCGCATCTTTAACGATGCCAAGCTGAAGTGCGCCGGAGGACTCTACTCCCAGCAGGTGGCCAGCCAGTTCCTGGCCGAAGACTGCCTGTGCACAAGCAACACCGATGCCGAAACAAAGTCAGTCTACCCCTACAAGGTGTACGACCCGTACGCCAGTCCAGCCCATCAAGCCGGAAAACACGGAGATGTCAACGGCGACGGAATGGTCGACGTGGCCGACATTGGAGAGATTATTGACATCATGGCGGGAAAAGAAGAATAAATGTTGGTTGATTTATTTGCCAGTTCGCAAATTATTTCGTAATTTTGCACGCTCGAAACCAAACACAATGACACAGACACCAAAGATTATCACCTTCGGAGAGCTGCTCCTGCGCTTCTCCAAAGACCAGCACCAACGGCTCTCACAGGGCCGCACGTTTACCAGCATGTATGGCGGCAGCGAGGCTAATGTGGCCGTGAGCCTTGCAACGCTGGGCGACGACGTGGACTATATCACTCGTCTGCCCGACACACCCGTGGCCCATGCCGGGGCACAGAACCTGATGCAGCTGGGCGTGGGAATGAGCCACGTGCAGTGGGGCGGTACACGTATCGGCACTTACTATCTGGAACCGGCTGCCGGCATGAGGGCCTCGAAGGTCATCTACGACCGTGCCGGGTCGGCCTACTCGGAACTGCAGCCGGGCATGATTCCCTGGCGGGAGATATTGAAGGATGCCGCGGTGCTCCACGTATCGGGCATCGCAACGGCCATCACCAAAAACGCTGCCGACGCAACCTTCGAGGCTATGGACATCGCCGACGAGATGGGCGTGAAGGTATCGCTCGACCTCAACTACCGCAAGAACCTGTGGCGCTACGGTGCTGAGCCGCGTGAGACCATCGGACGTATGTTGGCACGATGCGACATGATGTTCGGCGATGCCATAGAATTTGAGTGGCTCTGCCAGCGCAGCCAGCCACCCTACACCGCCACCGACACGAACTTCGAGATGCAGATGGACGAATACCGTGAGTGGTTCGAACAGCTGCATGAACAGTACCCCCGCTGCCAGCGCTGGCTCATGGGCATGCGCAATATGGTGGCGTCGAGCCGGCACCTGCTCACCGCACTGCTCTACACCAACCACCCGACACCCGACACCCAATACCAATCACCCAACGGCTACACCCTCCTCCGCTCTCGTATATACGACATTAACGGCGTGGTAGACCCCTCGGGAGTGGGCGATGCCTTCATGGCTGGCATGCTGCACTGCGCCTTCCTGCCCGGAATGACCGAGCAGTACCTCCTCGACTACGCCCTGGCTGCCGCTGCGATGAAGAACACCGTCATCGGAGACTTCAACCTGGCCACCGACGAAGAAATAACAGCAGTAATGTAACCCTCCCCCTACAACGCTTTGCGGTCCAAAGCCTGGGCCCGCGTCCAACGGTTTACCCGCAGGCCCCGTAGTAGGCGAAACCATCAACCCCATCAAGCTCATAAAAATGAAGAAAGCCCTCCTTTTTTCCGCCTCTCTTATTCTTTTTTCCGCCTGTCACAAAGACGACCCCATTGTTGTTCCTGAGGATTTCCAGCGCTCCGTGTTGGTCTACATTGCCGGAGACAACAGCCTCACTAACTACCTGCGGGCCGACATGCGCCAAATCATCCAGGGCACACAAAACCTGGACACCAACAACAAGCTCATCCTCTTTGTGGACAACTCCAGGGAAAGACCATATTTCCTGCAAGTGGAGAAAGGAGACACCACCCGCCTCAAGACCTTTGAGACAGAGCTGAAGAGCAGCGACCCCGAGACGCTCTACGACGCCATGAAGTACGTCATCGACAACTTCAAGGCCAAGAGCTACGGCCTCGTGCTTTGGGGACATGCCGACGGATGGCTCATACGCAACACCACCTCGCCGACCACTATGAAGGCTCCCCGCAGGGCCTACGGCGTGGACAACAGGGACGGGCAGACCTACATGAACATCCCCGACATGGCAAAGGCGCTGCAGCGCCTGCCCAAGCTCAACTTCATCTTCGCCGACTGCTGTTGCTTCATGTGTGTGGAGAATGTCTACGAACTGCGCAAATGCGCCGACTACTTGATTGGCTCGCCTGCTGAAATCCCTGCCGAGGGGGCACCTTACCAGAACACCGTGCCAGCCATGTTCAGCCAGGACAGCACCTACTACAAGCAAATCATCGACACCTACTTCGCCCAGACCTCTAACGGTTTTAAAGTGCCGCTTACAGCCGTCAAGACCAGCGAACTGGAGGACCTCGCAAGCGTCACGGCTGCCACGCTCCAGTCATTCGCCAACGACATAGAGCCCTTAGAAGACGGATGCCGATACCCCGACGTCAACAAGCTCATCTTCTACTTCGACCACACACAGTTCGACATGCAGGACTTCATGCTGCGCTATGCCTCGGAAGCACAATACAAGGAATGGAAGCGCGTCTTCGACAAGGCTGTCCCATACCACACTTTTACCACCGTGTGGATGGCCAACCATGTCTACCCCTCACCTTATAACCAAATGGAGTTCGCCGACTTCACCGTCACCGAGGAGCGGCTGGGTGCTCTCGGCATGTTCGTCCCGCAGACCGACGCCGACCAAGACAGGTGGAACAAGTATTACAAGATGAACCTGAACAAGAGCATGAGCCTGATGAACAGCGAGATAAAGGACATGCAGTGGTATCAAGCCGCCCAACTGGCCAAAATGGGCTGGTAAACTCCCACTTCTCCCATAAAACCCATTAACCCCAAATAAATACTATGATACAAACCGTTATAAAACGCGACGGGCGAATCGTCGGCTTTAACGAGCAGAAGATTATGGCTGCCATACGCAAGGCTATGCTCCAGACCGACAAAGGCGAGGACGAAAGGCTCATCGGACAGATAACCGACCACGTAGCCCAGCGAGGAAAACCGCAGATGGACGTCGAAGCCATTCAGGACATGGTGGAGATGGAGCTGATGAAGTCGAGCCGCAAGGACGTGGCAAAGGAGTACATCGCCTACCGCAACCAGCGCTCCATTGCCCGCAAGGCCAAGACTCGCGACATCTTCCTCGACATCGTCAATGTGAAGAGCAACGACGTCACCCGTGAGAACGCTAACATGAACGCCGACACCCCTGCCGGCATGATGATGAAGTTTGCTTCGGAGGCCACGAAGCCCTTCGTCGACGACTACCTGCTCTCGCCCGAGGTAAAGGAGGCCGTGGAGCACAACTACCTGCACATCCACGACAAGGACTACTACCCCACGAAGAGCCTCACCTGTGTACAGCACCCCTTAGACAACATCCTGAACTGCGGCTTCATCGCCGGTCACGGTGCTTCGCGTCCTGCACGCCGCATAGAAACGGCCAGCGTGCTGGCCTGCATTAGCTTAGAATGTGCACAGAACGAGATGCACGGCGGACAGGCCATCCCAGCCTTCGACTTCTACCTCGCACCTTTCGTGCGTCTCACATATATAGAAGAGGTGAAGAACTTGGAAGAGCTGAACGGCGAGAACTATTCCTGCCTTTACGACGAGCCGCTGATGGACTACCTGAAGCAGCCGCTCGACGGTCTGAAGGGCATCGACCGTGTGCGCCAGCATGCCATCAACAAGACCGTAGGACGAGTTCATCAGGCTATGGAGGCCTTTATCCATAACATGAACACCATCCACTCTCGTGGCGGAAACCAGGTGGTATTCTCCTCTATCAACTACGGAACTGACACCTCAGCCGAGGGCCGCTGCGTGATGCGCGAAATCCTTCTCTCCACCTACGAGGGCGTGGGTGGTGGCGAGACCGCTATCTTTCCCATTCAGATATGGAAGAAGAAGCGCGGCGTGAACTACCTGCCCGAAGACCGAAACTTCGACCTCTACCAGCTGGCCTGCAAGGTGACGGCCCGCCGCTTCTTCCCCAACTTCCTCAACCTCGATGCCACGTTCAACCAGACCGACGAGTGGCGACCCGACGACCCCAAGCGCTACCTCCACGAGGTGGCCACGATGGGTTGCCGCACACGTGTCTTTGAGAATCGCTTCGGGCCTAAGACCAGCATCGGACGAGGGAACGTCTCGTTCACCACTATTAATATTGTGAAGCTCGCCATCGAGTGTATGGACGTGGAGGACAAAGATATGCGTATCGCACAGTTCTTTGCCCGTCTGGACAGCATGCTCGAGATTGCCGCCAAGCAGCTCGACGACCGTTTCCAGTTCCAGAAGACGGCCTTGGCAAAACAGTTTCCGCTGCTGATGAAGAGCCTCTGGATAGGCGGCGACAAGCTCCAGCCTAACGACACCATCGAGAGCGTCATCAACCAAGGCACGCTCGGCATCGGCTTCATCGGACTAGCCGAATGTCTCGTCGCCCTCATCGGCAAGCATCACGGCGAGAGCGAGGAGGCACAGGAGCTGGGCCTGAAGATTGTCTCCTATATGCGAGACCGCATCAACGAGTTCTGCGAGCGCTACCACCACAACTACTCCGTACTGGCCACACCCGCCGAAGGCCTGGCAGGACGATTCACCAAGCGCGACCGTGCCCAGTTCGGCCCGCTGAAGGGCATCTGCGACCGCGATTACTACACCAACAGTAACCATGTACCCGTCTACTACAAGTGCTCCGCCCGTCACAAGGCTGAGGTGGAGGCTCCCTACCACGAGCTGACACGCGGCGGCCACATCTTCTACGTCGAGGTTGACGGCGACGCCACCCATAACCCACAGGTTATCATGGGTGTGGTCGACATGATGGACCACCTGAACATGGGCTACGGCAGCATCAACCACAACCGCAACCGCTGTATGGACTGCGGCTATGAGAACGCACAGCCCAACCTGAAGGAGTGCCCACGCTGCCACAGCCATAACATCGACCGCCTGCAACGCATCACGGGCTACCTCGTAGGCACCACCGACCGATGGAACAGTGGCAAGCTGGCCGAGCTCAACGACCGTGTCACCCATATCGACGACGGCGAGCAGAGCCTCTTCTAAACGACCAAACAACCAACCCCCAAAACGACCAAACGACCAATATGAAAAAGACCCTTTCCTGTCTTGTAAGCTGCGCTATCTGCGCAGCCTTCACCCTTGCCCTCTCCAGCTGCGACGAGACCGACTCCTACATCGCCGAACAGCTGCGCAACCGCGACTGGCAGGGCTACATCGGTGCCTACTACTCCGACCGCTGGGGCATCTCCGGCGACGAGTACGCCACCGTCATGCGCTTCACCTCTCGTGACTCCTGGTACACCAGCGGACGTGGCGAGGAGCTGGACTACAGCCGCTACTCCCGCTATGACTACGCCTACTGCACCTTCAAGTGGTTCATCGTGGACGGTGAAATCACCCTCATCTACGACGACGACAAGTGGAACCCCATCTACATCGTCGACTACCGCCTGAATGGCTCACGTTTCTACGGCTACATCTGGGACGGCACCAACCGCCGCATACAGTTCGACCTGGAGAACGTTGCCTACAACGACTGGGGCTACTACAACTGCAACAGAACAGGCGGCTACGGCACCTTCTCCAACCAGCACTACTACCACTCCCGTGAAGCACAGGCCTTCAGTGAAGACGAGGACGGTTTAATTACCATGAAAGCCGAACCACTCGTCATCGACCGCACGGAGCAGGTACGCCAGGAGTCGGGCGAGCCCGAGGCCGTGAGCATCCTCAGCGGTATCTTCGCCGAGAAGTTCATGGAGAGGGCCGATTAGAGAGAACGGCTCAAACTCAGACCCCTTTACGGTTGGAGCAGACAACAGCGTCTGCCCCAACCGTTGTTTTTTGTGCTTTTATCTCGTTTCTGAAACATTTGAGACGTACGGAAAAAGAGTGTTAAAGGAAAATTGCGTATCTTTGCAAGGAATTATCAATTTCTAACTATACTTCAATTATTAACCAAAACCTGATATTATGGGAAAAATCAAAAAGCTTTCACTGACACTGTTTGTCAGTACGTTATTCATCAGCTCAGCATTTGCACAGTGGCAACAGAGAGACCCGAGGGCTGACGTAGGCCTGAAGGACGCCTACAAGGACTACTTCACCATCGGTGTGGCACTTAACCAGCGCAACGTGAGTGACGATGCTCAGAAGGAGCTTGTCTTGAAACAATTCAACAGCGTGACAGCCGAGAACGACATGAAGCCCGGCGAACTCCACCCCAAGGAGGGCGTATGGGACTTCTCGAAGGCCGACAAGATTGCCGACTTCTGCCGTCAGAACGGTATCAAGATGCGTGGCCACTGCCTGTGCTGGCACTCTCAGTTTGCCGACTGGATGTTCACCGACAAGAAGGGCAAGGACGTAACGAAGGAGGTCTTTTATGAGCGTCTTCGTGAACACATCCACACCGTGGTGAACCGTTACAAGGACGTGGTCTATGCCTGGGACGTAGTCAACGAGGCTATGGCCGATGACGGTGGTGGTCCCCGCTGGGGCCGTCGTCCTGGAGAGGAGCCCAGCCCCTATCGCCAAAGCCGTCACTTCAGGCTCTGCGGCGATGAGTTCATTGCCAAGGCCTTCCAGTTTGCACGCGAGGCCGACCCCACCGGCATCCTCATCTACAACGACTACAGCTGCGTGGACGAGGGCAAGCGTGAGCGTATCTACAACATGGTGAAGAAGATGAAGGAGGCCGGCGTGCCCATCGACGGTATCGGCATGCAGGGCCACTACAACATCTACTTCCCCAGCGAGGAGCAGCTCGAAAAGGCCATCGTGCGCTTCAAGGAGATTGTCAACCACATCCACATCACCGAGCTCGACCTGCGCATGAACAACGAGAGCGGCGGACAGCTGATGTTCAGCCGTGGCGAGGCCAAGCCACAGCCCGCTTACATGTCGACGCTGCAGACCGACCAGTATGCCCGTCTGTTCAAGATCTTCCGCAAGCATGCCGACGTCATCGACAACGTCACCTTCTGGAACCTCGGCGACCGTGACTCATGGCTCGGCGTGAACAACCACCCGCTGCCCTTCGACGAGAACTACCGCCCGAAGCAGTGCTTCCGCGCCATCCGCGACTTCGACCCCGCTCTCGACAAGCGTGTGCCGAAGGAGGACTTCCGTCCCAACGAGATGAACCAGCCCGGCCAGGAGTGGCCCCAGGTGAACAGCGAGGGCTATGCCCGCTTCCGCATTGAGGCCCCCGACGCCAAGTCGGTCATCGTCAGCCTCGGTCTGGGCGGACGCGGCGGCACCGTGCTCCACAAGGACAAGGACGGCGTCTGGACAGGCACCACCGACGGCCCCATGGACGAAGGCTTCCACTACTACCACCTGACCATCGACGGTGCTACCGTCAACGACCCCGGCACCCACAACTACTTCGGCTCCTGCCGTTGGGAGAGCGGCATCGAGATTCCCGCTCACGACCAGGACTTCTACGCCTGCCGACAGGACATCCCGCACGGCGTCATCCAGCAAGTGCTCTTCCCCTCACCCAGCACCAGCGGCATGCAGACCGCCATGGTCTATCTGCCACCCACCTACGGCAAGCTCGAGAAGAAGAAGCAGGAGCGCTTCCCCGTGCTCTACCTGCAGCACGGATGGGGTGAGAACGAGACCAGCTGGGGCAAGCAAGGAAAGGCCGGACTCATCATGGACAACCTCATTGCCGACGGCAAGATCAAGCCCTTCATCATCGTCATGGCCTACGGACTGACCAACGACTTCAAGTTCGGCAGCATCGGACAGTTCACCGCCAAGGAGTTTGAGACCGTCCTCTGCGACGAGCTCATCCCCTTCATCGACCAAAACTACCTCACCAAGCCCGACAAGTGGAACCGCGCCATGGCCGGCCTCTCAATGGGCGGCATGGAGACGAAGCTCATCACCCTGCGCCGTCCCGAGATGTTCGGCTACTGGGGCCTGCTCTCCGGCGGACAGTATGCTCCCGACGAGATTAAGGATCCGAAGGTGGTGAAGTACATCTTCGAAGGCTGCGGCTCAAAGGAGAATCCCGACGGCATCAACAAGAGCGTCGCCGACCTGAAGGCTGCCGGCTACAACGCCGAGGGTCTCATCTCTGAGGGCACCGCCCATGAGTTCCTCACCTGGCGCCGCTGCCTCTACCAGATGGCACAGAGCCTGTTCAAGTAAAAAGCTAATAGAATTGAAAGGGCATTGCCATCTCCAGGTGAAATGGTAATGCCCTTATGCTTATGCTATAAGCCTTTTTTGTGACCCCACCCCCTGCCTCTCCCCTGCGAGGGGAGGTGAGTGACGTAACCCAAACATGACGCAACCGACCGCATCCATCAGGAACACCTGGCGACTGACCGCCATTTGCTCTGCCATGCACTTGCTGGTGGATGGTCTTTGCGTGTGCAGCCTCTACTTGCTGTCGGAGGCCATAGTTGACCGGCAGTTACTGGCGATGTTTATTGCCTACAATGTGCTGGCTTTCCTTACGCAGCCCCTGACAGGAGCGCTGGCCGACCATGCGAAGCGGCGCCACTGGCTTTTGCTGGCCTCGGTGCTGCTGCTCACCCTTGCCGTATTGGCCACGGTGGCAGTCCTCCGTTACGGTTTGGTTGCTGAAGGTAGTATGCTGGTGGCAGCTATGCTTGGCATGGGGAACTCGCTGTTTCATGTATGGGGTGGTAAGCAGGTCGCCGTCACTACCCGAAACGATATACGCGCCTTGGGCATGTTTGTCTCTACTGGCGTTTTGGGATTGTCGCTGGGCTATGTATTCTTCTCGTGGAACCTGCTCTGCCTCTTCCTGCTTGCCATTAGTGTGCTGGCGGTGGCCTATCTTCATGGTGAAGCTACTGTATGCTCTGGGGACAACTCTCAACGCTCAACTCTTAACTCTCAACTCTTAACCATAATGGCCTTGTTGCTGCTGATGGGGGTGGTCATGCTTCGCTCTTACGCTGGCCAGGGCTTCTCGTTGGGAGCCGATGTAGGGGCAGACCCTGTGCCAGCCCGCCTGGTGCTTCTTGCTGCCACAGTGTCCATGCTTGGCAAGATGTCAGGTGGATGGATAGCCCGCCGCTGGGGTATCGTCACTTCATTTGCCCTGATGGTGGTTGTGGCTGCGCTCTGCTTCTACATTGTGAAGGGCTGGCACGTGGACTTCCCCTACACAGGGATGGGGCTGGCGGTACTCCTTGTGGGAGCCTTTGCCGTCAACTGCACCATGCCTGTCACCCTCTATCTTGCCAACGCCGTGCTCCCCGGTCGTGAGGGACTGGCTTTCGGGCTGCTTGCTGCTGCATTGATTCCTGGATATTTATTAGCAACCCTTTAAACTTATGACCTTGATAGTGATATTGCTGCTGACCCTTGTGCCGACCATCTTGATAGAGCTGGGGGTGTTGCTGCTCCTGCGTGAGAAGCGCAAGAAGGTGCTCTGGTCGTCGGTCGTCATCAATGTCTTTACGAATGTTCCCTTAAACCTCTACATCACCTTCGTTGACGTAAGTTTCACCACCATCCTCTTGGCCGAGCTACTGATTATCTTGATAGAAGCCGCCTGGTATTGGCTGTTTGTGCGGCGACTGTCCCAGGCGTTTATCTACAGTACACTGTGCAATGCCATCAGTTTCCTGGCAGGCCTGCTCTTCGTTCTTTTGTTTTATTTGATTTTGTCTTTATTATAAACGAATACGATTATGCTTTTATTAGACATTGCCTATCCGGGACGTTTCCCACGGCGTATTCCCGACACATTGCGTAGGGTAAGAAAGGTTATCACCGATACCATCCAGCCTTCGGGAAAGACGGAAGTGTCTGACACCATCGACAGCGTGGCTCCTGCACAGGACTCAGCCAGCTGCATCGTTAATAATCTCAGCATGAGCAATGGCGCCTCACCGGCTGTCCAGCTTGCTGATGGTGCTCCCCTCCCGCCTGAAACCTCTACGCTTGGCAGCGATGACATGACAACAACCATCCTGGCCATCGTGGCTGTCCTTGCCGCCCTAAGCCTCTGCCTGCACTTCGTGCTTAGGTACCGGCGAGCCACGAAAAATGAACACTAAACCAAAGGCTATGTTAGTCTGAACGACTGTTTTTGTATGTAATTGTTGCCCTGATTATCCGCATATACCCAACAGCGTGCTCGCCAGTAGGGGCAGGCCCTGTGCTTGCGGGAGTTGAATTCATAAATTAACTTTAATCCTTGTTTTCTACGCGCAGCCACTCCCCGCCCCTCAAGGCAATTGCTCCCTCCTCGCAATTGCCTTGAGGGGCGGGGAATGGCTGCGCGTAGACTCCCCTTGCGGTTCCTGAGGTAAAAACGGATAATTCGGATACTCGGTTCCTGCGGAAAAAGCGGAAAACCGAGAAAAGCCGAAAACAGAAACGCCCTGATGGCCCATGTGGCCGAGGAGGACAAAACCACCACCCTGATTCAGGGTACTTGTTCTAACTACAAGTCGAAAGCGGTGCTCATCAACGAGTCCGCCATCGGGACTTGTATCACGGCAAGGTCTGTCCCCTGCTTCGACGCTAAGGAGTACAGCACTATAGTCTAGGTGTAAAACAAGGGGGTTCATCGCGAAAACAGCGGTTTTACGCGGGGCGTTACTTCCGCAACATTGTTACATTCTGCAGAAACAGCGGAAAGTGCTCCGCTCTTTGTGGGAAGGGGACTTGGCGACAGCTATCCGAGTTCACGTTGATCCCGAAGACAAAGGGGTGGACGAAATGGCCACCCCTGGTGGTGTGCAGAAAGCCACATTCATCACCGAGTCAGGCCTCAGCTCCGCCGGATTTGCAATCCGGCGGAGCTGAATATTAGCATTTGCAATGCGATAGACCCACGGAGTGACAAAAGCGAAATGGACGGTATAGGCGGATTGAAAATCCTTATATTCACTGCGGCTGGATTGCAAATCCGGCCGAGCAGGCGAGCGGGGGAAATACGTGAAGTAAGTTGGGAGATGTGGAAGGTGATGTAAAGAAAAATGACAGAAAAAAGGGTCGTGGGAGCGGGACGCTCCAAACCGAAAACCTGCACAGACGAGGCTGTTTGTGCAGGTTTTTTCGTGAAAAAAACTGAAGAAAAAGGGGTGAGAGGCGGCCTTTTTGCGGTTTTTCTGCTCACAGAAGAAGAAAAAAGGCCGTTTTGACACGCCGCTAAAAGCAGGGTGGCGCTGTATGAGGAATTAATAGATATGCGGTAAATTAACTGGTTTATGCACAAACGTGCATAAAAATGCAGAGAAAAGGGTGCTTTTGGGTCTGGGTTTGAGCCGTTCTTTACACGAGAAAAAGCCGTTCTTTCTATGGGAAAAAGCCGTTCTTTCTCATAGAAAAGACTACCTTTTCTCCAGGAAAAGGTAGTCTTTTCTTTAAACAATGTTATGTCACTCCAAAACTCGCAAATATGGAGCTGAGGACAGTGTCGGTGGAAAAAAATGCAGTCTCAGCGGGGTTGTTGTAAAGAATTTTCCCTAATTCCTTACTGCTTCTTGAGGTTCCACTTGGAGTTATCGCTCTTGAAGTCGTACTCGGCCAGTGTCGGGGTGCTGTCGGCGGCGGAATAGAGACAGTAGCGGGTGTTGGTGCCTGGGATGCCGGGGATGGCCTTCGGCATGATGCGGAAGGTTCCATCGGTGAGCTGCTCGATACGCCAGAGCTGCTCGTCGGCGCCGCTGAAGGCCTGGGCGGTAAGTTCCTTGTCGGCTGTGGCGGTCAGGGCGCGGTCTGTGCCGTCGATGGTTATCTTGAAGTAGGGGGCACTAAGATAGCCGCCGGCCTGCTCAACAGGAGCGATGTTCCATATCTGGTGGGGACGGAACATGAAGTCGCAGCAGCGCACGCCTACGGACTTGTCAGCGTCGGGCCAGGTGCCGATGACCTCGCCAAGCGTCTGGTTGGCCACGGGTTTGGGAGCCTCCTGCATCTGGTCGCGGTTGAACCATCCCTGACGCGCTACCTGCATACGGACGAAGTCGACAGCCAGCTCCAACGAGTAGCCGCGGCGCTCGCTCTCAATCTCGTAGATGCCGCCCTTGAACTGCTCGCCACCAACGGGCCAGCCGTTCTTCCACAGCAGCGGATGGACGGCCAAGGTGGAGCGGCCGCCCATATCGAAGTCGGCCTCCCAGTGGAACGACATCACCTCTACACCCTCGTCAACGATGGTGCGTCCGAAGTGTCCGGCACCCGTCTTACGGTTGCCGGCATTGATGACCATGCGGCCACCGCCGTGATACATGTCGCGGCCCACATTATCTATATAAGGGCCTTCGACAGAGCGCGAGCGGCCCACAACTATATTATAGGTAGAGTTCACGCCGTCGCAGCAGGTGCCGTGAGTGCCGAGCAGGTAGTACCAGCCGTCGCGGTAGATGAGGTCGGTGGCCTCGCAGTCGATGGCGATGTCCTTCTCCACGTTACCGCTTTTGCGGAAGCCCGTCTTGGGGTCGAGCTCAATGAGGCGGATGGTGCCGAAATACGTTCCGTAGCTCACCCAGAGGCGACCTGTCGTGGGGTCGAGGAGGATGCCCGGGTCGATGGCGTCCTGGTCTTCCATACCGTCAGAGGCGCACACCTCCACGGCTGTAGACCACTTGAAGTCGGGCGACTTCGGGTCGAGGGTCTTGTTCCACATCGTCAGGATTCGGCCGCTGTGGCCACCGCCCAGGCCGCCGCCCGTAGCTCCGTAGATGCAGAGGTAGCGGTCGCCAATCTTAATCATGTCGGGGGCAGCACCGCCACCAGGACGGTCGGCACCAGAGTGCCACGACCAGCCGTCGTCGGAGATAAGGCCTCCGCCGCCCGTGCCGAAGGTGTACCACTTGCCGTCGCACTCGGCCAGCGTCGAAGGGTCGTGGATGTAGGGAGCACCGATTTGCGCCCCTGCAGGGCAAAATAATAAACAATTTACAATAAACAATAAACTCCTTCGTGATATCTTTTTCATAATCTGTTTTTGTTCGTTATGTCGTTATTTCGGGATTTCAGGATTTCGATGATTCGGAATCGTTATTTCGAGGCCGTCGTGACCTTATAGTTCTTTACGGGATTGCCCTTCTCGTCGAGGAAGCGGACGCAGAAGTCGCTCATGCCAGGACCGTTGATGACAGCGCCGCGCAGGATGTTGCGGCCCTTCTTAAGGGTAAGGCGCGAGGACATGGCATCGTCCTTCACCATACGGCGGTCGCCGCTGAGCAGCAGCACCTCCTCGCCGTTAAGCCACCACATGGAGGCTGAGTTAGAGCCGACAGCCAAGCGGACGTTCTCGATGTCCTCGTCGCAGTCGATGATGGTGACGGCCCAGAAGAGCACGCCGTAGACCTTCTCGCCCCACTTCTCGGCAAAGCGGAAGAGCTTCACGTTCATATTCTCACTATCGAGGGCATGCCATGTGAGCGTCTGGGTGACGGTCTTCACCTCAGGCTGTGCAGGTGCCTGCTGCATACCGCGACCGAAGCCTGCGGGAGCCTGCTCCTGCTTAAAGACGGCCTTCACCTTCTGTCCGTCCTTCGGCACGATGGTCTGCTGCCCCTTAAAGTACTCACGGTAGAAGTGCTCACGGAGATAGGTGTCCGTAAAGACGGTGTTTCCGCTGTTGGGTTTATCGATAGGCTCTAAGAGCAGCCAGCGGCGGATGAAGCCCTCGTTGTCGGGCTGCGACGCTGTCGCAGCATAGGAGACGGGAGTGAAGTACTTCGGACGGTTCTTGAACTTTACGTAATCTACGCTCAAGGCTCCTTCGCCCTCGTTGGTGATGACCAGGTCGGTGACTCCCTTCGGCGTGTATTCCAATGTGGCAGTCTGCGTCATCCACTGGTTGCGGAAGTCGCGGTTGAAACGCATCATCATCGGATTGGCGGCAGCACCGGCGGGAGGCTCTGGCGGCCTTACCGCCATCTTGAAGCGGGCAATGACCTTACCCTTGGCGTTGCCCTCTCGGATGCAGAACTCGGTGTCGTCGCTGGCCTTGACATTGACGAGGACATAGCCGTCGGTGATACAGTCAAAGTCCACATCTTTATAGCATAGCCAACTGCCCTTTGCGGGAAGGGTGGCCTCATAGCTGCGGAAGGTGTTCACGGTGTCTATGAGCTGCGAGGTGACATCGTCCGAGGCAGAGCTGTAGCGGTCTATCTCAATCTTCTCCGTAGCCTTGTTGATACCCACGCCACGTAGGGTCTGCTTCACCTCCTGGATGGTACCGTCGGCGTTGAAGTAGAGCTTCTCGATGCAGGCCGAGCGGCGCTTGTCATCGCTCGGAGAGAAATAATTATGGTGGTAGAACAGGTACCACTGGCCCTTATAGTTAATAATGCTGTGGTGGTTGGTCCAGCAACCGTTGGGCTGCTCGGCCATGATGAGTCCCTTGTACTCGTAGGGTCCCATCGGGTTCTTACTCATGGCGTAGCCGAGGACCTCGGTCTTTTCACGAACGTAAGGATAGGTCAGGTAATAGTTGCCGTTATACTCAAAGGCGAAGGGGCCTTCCGCCTGACGGTTGGGCAGGTCTTTGAGGCAGTGTACGCCCACCATCTCAAACTCACGCTCACCAAACTTCACCATTTCCTTCGGGTTGTCGTCGGCCAGCTCCTTCATGTTGGGCTTAAGCTTGGCACAACGTCCGTTGCCCCAGAAGATATAGGCGTTGCCGTCGGAAGCCTGGAGCACGCAGGGGTCGATGCCGTTGATGCCCTTAATAGGCTCCGGCTCACAGACGAACGGTCCCTCAGGCTTGTCGGCGATGGCTACACCAACGCCAAAGCCGCGCATGGCTCCATTAGGAGCAGAGGGGAAATAGAAATAGTACTTGCCGTTACGCTCCACGCAGTCGGGAGCCCACATGGAATAGGAGTCAGGCCTCACCCAGGGCACCTTGTTCTGCGTGACAATCACGCCGTGGTCGGTCCAGTCGGTGAGGTTCTCCGAGGAGAACACGTGATAGTCTTCCATGCAGAACCAGTCCTGACGCTGGCCTTCGGGCGGGAAGATGTCGTGCGAGGGGTACAGGTAGACCTTGCCGTTAAACACACGTGCCGTAGGGTCGGCAGAAAACTGGTCTCGGATAATAGGGTTCTGGGCAGCCATTAGCATCGGCACGCCCAGCAAAAGCAACATTAAGTTTTTTCTCATAAAACAGCGGTTTTAGTCATTAAATTACGATGCAAATATAAGTAATAATCTCTATAAATGTAGCTTATGACCGAGGAATTATAGCAAACTGTAACAGAAAGCAAAGCAAATGCAACAAAAACACAAACACAGGTTGTCCGAACTGCGTAACTTTGTAGCCATTCCTAACCAAAACCTTATTATGATGAGAAAACTTTTGCTATTTGCGGCAGCGCTGACCACTCTGACTGTCACCGCCCAGGTTCAGCCTTGGCAGAACCCGTCGCTGAGCGCCAAGGAGCGCGCCAAGGACCTTTGTTCACGCCTCACTCTGGAAGAGAAGGCACAGTTGATGCTCGACGAGAGCCCCGCCATTCCCCGTCTGGGCATCAAGAAGTTCTTCTGGTGGAGCGAGGCCCTTCACGGTGCTGCCAACATGGGCAACGTCACCGTGTTCCCCGAGCCGGTGGCCATGGCCGCTTCGTTCAACCCCGACCTGATCTACAAGTGCTTCGACGTGGCCTCTACAGAGTTCCGTGCCCAGTACAACCACCGTATGCACGACCTGAAGGGCGAGGACGAGAAGTTCCACAGCCTCTCGGTGTGGACGCCCAACGTGAACATCTTCCGTGACCCGCGCTGGGGCCGTGGCCAGGAGACCTACGGCGAGGACCCTTACCTGACCAGCGTCATGGGTACTCAGGTCGTGAAAGGCCTACAGGGGCCTGAGGACTCGAAGTACCGCAAGCTGTGGGCCTGTGCCAAGCATTACGCTGTTCATAGCGGACCGGAGTACACGCGACACTCGGCCAACCTGACCGACGTCTCGCCCCGCGACCTATGGGAGACCTACATGCCGGCCTTCAAGACCTTGGTACAGGATGCCAAGGTGCGCGAGGTGATGTGCGCCTACCAGCGTCTCGACGACGACCCCTGCTGCGGCTCGCAGCGTCTGCTCCAGACCATCCTGCGCAACGAATGGGGATTCGAGTACCTCGTGGTGAGCGACTGCGGCGCCGTCTCCGACTTCTACACCAGCCATAAGTCATCGACCGATGCCGTTCACGGCTCTGCCAAGGCCGTGCTGGCCGGCACCGACGTAGAGTGCGGCTACGGCTATGCCTACCGCAGCATCCCCGAGGCCGTGAAACGCGGACTTATCACCGAGGCCGAGGTCGACAAACACGTCGTACGTCTGCTCGAAGGACGCTTCGACCTGGGCGAGATGGACGACCCGTCGCTCGTGGAGTGGTCGAAGATTCCCTACTCGACCATGTCGACCAAGGCGTCGGCCGACCTCTCGCGGGAGATGGCCCGCCAGTCCATCGTGCTGCTGAAGAACGGGAGTATTCCCAACCCCGCTAAAGGAGGGGCTTTAGAGCCGGTGCTTCCGCTGCAAACCTACATGGAAGGCTTTGCCGTCATCGGTCCTAATGCCGACAACACACCAATGATGTGGGGTAACTACAACGGCCAGCCCAACCATACTGTGACCATCCTCAATGGCATCAAGGATAAGCTGTCCACCGAGATCGTTTGGGAGGGCACCGGCAAGTCAACGCGAATTCTTTCTGGCAAGAAACGCCTGTTCTATGCTCAAGGCTGCGACCTGACCTACGACCGTGTCTTCGATTGCCTCATGGCCTCGCAGTGCAGCTTCGAGGGCAAGAAGGGCATGAAGGGCACCTTCTGGAACAACCGCCGCATGGAGGGCACGCCCGTCACCACGCAGTGGTACACCAAACCGCTCTCCGTCACCACCTTCGGCATGCACAACTTCGCCCCCGGCGTGCAGCTGGAGGACTTTTCGGCCAAGTACGAGACCGTCTTCACGCCCAAGGAGGCTGGCGAATATGTGGTGAACGTGGACGGCTGCGGACAATTTGAGCTCTACATCGACGGCGAGCGGAAGTTCCACCACCGCATCTGGCGCACCACGCCCAACCGCGTTGCCATCCAGGCCGAGGCCGGACGGAGCTATAATATAGAGGTACGCTTCTCGCACGTACATACTTACAATGCCGACCTGAAAATCAACATCGCCAAGGAGCTGCCCATCGACTACCAGCAGACCATCCGTCAGCTCGAGGCCAACGGCATCGACAGGGTCATTTTCGTGGGCGGTATCTCGCCCGCGCTGGAGGGTGAGGAGATGCCTGTCGACATCGACGGTTTCAAGGGCGGCGACCGAACCCACATCGAGCTGCCGAAGGTGCAGCGCGACTTCCTGAAAGCCCTGAAGGCGGCCGGCAAGACCGTCATCTTCGTCTGCTGCTCGGGCTCATGTATCGCCCTGCAGCCTGAGATGGAGACCTGCGACGCCATCGTCCAGGCCTGGTACCCAGGTCAGGAGGGCGGCAGGGCCGTGGCCGACGTGCTCTTCGGCGATGTGAACCCCAGCGGCAAGCTGCCCGTCACGTTCTATAAGACCAGCAGCCAGCTGCCCGACTACGAGGACTACTCGATGAAGGGCCGCACCTACCGCTACTTCACCGACGCCCTGTTCCCCTTCGGCTACGGACTGAGCTACACCACATTTGAACTGGGAAACGAAAAGGTGGAAATGGGGAATGACGGCAGCGGCACCGTGACCGTGGAAGTGGCCAACACCGGGCGGTGCGACGGCACGGAGACCGTGCAGGTCTACATCCGCAACCTACAGGACCCCGACGGCCCGCTGAAGTCACTCCGGGCCTTCCAGCGCGTCAACGTAAAGGCCGGGCAGTCAGCCACCGCCAAGCTCAGCCTCACCAAAAAAAGCTTCGAGTTCTGGGACCCCGAGACGAACACCATGCGTGTGAAGCCCGGCAAGTACGAAATCCTCGTCGGCACCAGCTCTAACTACCAGGATTTGAAGAAGCTTGAGGTGGAGCTTTGACCTCGCGGATAAAATCCGCGCAAAAGGAGCGGCACATGTCCCGCCATTTACCAGCAAATTCTTCCTAAAGGAGCGGCACATGTCCCGCCATTTACCAGCAAATTCCTCCTAAAGGAACGGGACATGTCCCGTTATTTACCAGCAAATTTCATTTGCGTCCCAATTACCCATGACTAACGAAAACCAGAACGAGACCTTCACCTGGTTGCAGCCTGGCACATGGCGCAAGCCCTGCATCGTTCATGTCACGATGGTGGCCAACTCCCGGCAGCCGTTGTTTGGCCGTCTCACGCACAACGGTTCCGAGGCAGTTGTGGAAAAGACCCCTGTCGGCTGGGCGCTCATCAATCAGCAGCACACGTTGCTGGAGCTATGCCCCGAAATAAAGATTCTTGCCGACAAGGTGATGCCTGACCATCACCACATGGTCCTTCAGGTGCAACGGACGATGCCCCGTAGCATCAAGGAGGTGGTACGCGGCTATATGCAGGGCTGCAAAAGGGCAGCACGCGCATTGGGCTATACAGAGAACCTCTACGACGCACCGCCATTCTTCCGCGTACTTACGCACAAAGGGCAGCTGCACGCCATGATAGAATACGTGAAAGCCAACGCTGAGCGGGCATGGCAGCGGAAGCAGAACCCCGACCTCTTTCGCATACGTCGAAAGACAGAACTCTGCAGGCTTCAGTTCACCTCAATGGGTAACCACTTCTTACTGGACTGGCCCGACAGACAACAGGTGGAGATGAGCCGCAGCGCCACCGACGAACAAATAGAGGACCGCCTGAAGGGCGTACTGCCGGCAGCTCAAAACGGTGCGGTAACCTATACGGCGGCAATAAGCAAAGGTGAACAGAAGATAGCCAGAACGCTGCGTGAGCAAGGCTTCCCGCTGGTGGTTTTGCTGAACGACGGCTTCCCGGCAGAGGGGTCTCCCCAAGAGCGTTATTACAAACCTGGCGGGACATACTTCGAGGCCTGTTCGAGAGGCCAGTTGTTGTTATTGGAACCTCATGAGAGTGCCTTTGTCAATCCTGCCGTAAAGATGGCCACCGAGGAGACACTGCGGCGCAAGGCAGAGGCCAAGCACTACAGCTACACCCCCGTTCCAGTGGAATCACAGCGATACCGTTTCGTTGCCCTGAACGAGATGGGCAAACTGTTTTGCGGAAACCCGGTTCTCCCCTCTTTTTGAAAGAACTATTCTTTCTCATAGAAAAAGCCGTTCTTTCAAATCGAATAAGCCGTTCTTTCCCGTCGAAAAAGCCGTTCTTTCTCTCAGACCCCTACCGGCAACCTGAAACTCAAAAAACGCAACCGCATCCGTCCACATTAACAATCCCTCATCCACCAGTGTCCAGCGTATATTTCCAAAATCTCTGCTTCTGTGAACCAACCATAATATTTCCAGTCAGTTGAGTGACCAAAGCGTTTCTTCTTGGAGTTATAAATCCACCAATGAGTGGAACGGAGAATACCTCCAAGATAGTGTGTGTACTCATGTTCATAGCCTGGGTCATTCTTTAAGTCTTCGAGCATCTGCTCCGTCTTAATCCATTCCTTTTCTTCCATTACTTTTTTCGGCAAAGATCAGAGATCTTTTTGGAACAGACAAATTACTTTGATCCGTTTAGATCATTTTTTGACAGTTTAGATCATTTCTCACAATAAAAATGCCCTTTAGTAAAACTTTTTCTTTATTTATGCTTGTTTTCCTCAAATATTATGTATTTTTGCATCGGAATAGCTAAAAACATAATTATAATCAATGATTTGACATAATAACCTACAACTATGGAAATGAAAATTTGGAATCGACTTTGTGAAAAGGTAAATAAGAGAATAAATGTATCTGAAGGCCGTTTCGAAAAAGAGATTGTCTTAGAATTTCTTGGTGCCCTCAACTGGTCTGAGTATTACGATAACTTGGAAGAACAATACCAGATAGACGTTCATGGCGACAAGTGGATTCCTGATTTTGCATTATTTGCTGATGGAAATGAGGAACCTGACATTATTGTAGAGTTAAAGAAGCCCAGTCACAAACAGCGCTCAAAAGACAGAAGACAAATAACCACTTACATGAAATTGGTTGATTGCAGATTCGGTTTGTACTTTGGTGAAAAGCTGGAATTGTTCTATCTTGATTATGAGCCAGAGAAACGTGTTTCCAAATCTGTTCTTTCCGTTGAATTCAACAAAAATAATAAGAATGGAAAGAGGCTGATAGACCTATTAAAGTTTGATAGTTATGATAGAAATAGATTGCGTTCATTCTGCGAAGACCAGATAAAGTTGGATAATGTTTGTAAGTACTGGTGTTCTAATGAAGGAGTGGACAAATTGTACTCATTCATACTAAAGCAGAGTCAGCTTCCAACATCTATGGTGGATCTCCTTCGATTATCTTTGAACATATCGGTAAGTCAAAAGGTTGAGATTGCAGAGGAAGATTCCTCTAATGAATCAAATTGGGGATGCGCAGATAAAACTGTCACAGAAGATGGAAACGAAGATTACAAGGTGTTTAGGTTGAAAGAGCCTAAAAAGGGGACTGATGCACACATGTATTACTACCCTAAAGAACTAATGTATGTGATAAAAGCCAACAGCAAGGTCTCTACTAACGAAACAAAGGATTGTTCACCAGAGGCGTCTGCATTGAGAAAAAAGGTATTTGAAGACAATACTTGGTCTCGAAATGACGATAATGTATATACCTTGTTACGCGATATTATTATTAAGCCCAAATCTGGTCAGCCCAATGTTTCTGCTCATTTTTGCACAGGTAGGTCTACCAATGGAAGGGCTGCATGGATTGACGGACAGGGAAGAACCTTTAGTGAGGTGTTCCCCAAAGACCGCAAGACGGTTGTTCAGCAACAAATCGAAGAAACAAGCGAAGAGCCATCCACTGATACCGATTTTTTAGGGCGCTGTGCCTCGAAACTCTTGAAGACTGTCGGATTACCGTTAATGAAGAAAGGTAGAAGTGTTTATGTAACTCCAGACGGCAAAACGGGATATGTCATCAGAACCTCAAAGATGTATACTCAGGGAAATCGAGAAAAATATTGGTATGCATACCGGAAGAATAAAGAACTCAAAGGGTGCGAGCATCAGTTCTTTGTTTATGGATGCAAGGATGAAAATACCATTATTGTATTGCCTATTTCTGAGATTGATCGCCAACTTGACTATCTGAACAATACTAAAGATGCCAATGACAATCCATTGTACTGGCATATTGTTTTCCTAAAAGACAATGATGGCAAGATGACTTGGCTTATATCCAAGCCAAAAGTCCATGAAGTGGATATAACGGATAGGTTACTAAAGTAAGATTATTTACGGTTATGAAAAAAGCATTAGTTTCATTGGTATTGGCTTGCTCGGCATTAGTGATGCTGAGCGGCTGTGTGGTGTCAGAAGAGAAGCTGAATGACAAGGTGACACAAGGGATTGTGGAGTATGAACAGCAGGAGGGAAACCACTTGGAGGTGACTGACCTGAAGCTTGAAAAAGGCGAGGGGAAGAACTACAAGGGTGTGCTGACTGGCAAGCTTAACGGCGAGGACGTGGTCTATGACGTGACTGTGGATGATTCTGGCAGTGACTTCGAAGTGGACTGGGAACTGAGGAAGTAAATAAAAAGTTTTTCTGTCATTTCTTTTGCAGTATTGGAAAAAAGTTATACCTTTGCAAGTAAAATTCAGAATGACGGAAAAACATATCGTACTGGAGGGCATCGACCCTATGGTGTTCTATGGCGTCGGCAATGCCCACATGCAGATGCTGAAGGCACTCTACCCCAAGCTGCGCATCGTGGCAAGGGGGAATGTGCTGCGCATCATCGGCGACGAGGAGCAGATGACTGCCTTTGAGCGGGCTGCGGAGCAGATGCAGGCACACATTGTGCAGTTTAACTCGCTCTCGGAGGAGGACATCATCGACATCGTGAAAGGCCGCCGCACACGCGACGAGGTGCCCGAGGGTGTGGTGTGCTATACCACCTCCGGCCGGCCCATCAAGGCTCGCTCGGAAAACCAGCAGCGGCTCGTCGATGAGTTTCTGGAAAAGGACATGGTGTTCGCCGTGGGACCTGCCGGAACGGGAAAGACCTACCTCAGCATCGCATTGGCCGTGAAGGCCCTGAAGGAAAAGACGGCACGGAAGATCATCCTCTCACGACCCGCCGTGGAGGCGGGCGAGAAACTCGGCTTCCTGCCCGGCGACATGAAGGACAAGATTGACCCCTATCTGCAGCCGCTCTACGACGCGTTGGAGGATATGCTGCCGCAAGTGAAGCTGCAGGACATGATGGAGAAGCGCGTCATACAAATTGCTCCGCTGGCCTTCATGCGTGGCCGCACGCTGAGCGACGCCGTGGTCATACTCGACGAGGCACAGAACACCACGCCGGCACAGATTCGCATGTTCCTCACCCGCATGGGACGCGGCACGAAGATGATTATCACGGGCGACATGACGCAGATTGACCTGCCCCACTCGCAGAAGAGCGGACTCATCGAGGCACTTCACATCCTCTCGGACGTGGAGGGAATAGGCATCGTCAACCTCACGCAGAAGGACATCGTGCGCCACAAGCTCGTCACACGCATCGTCGATGCATACGACGCCTACGACAAGGCCATGAAAAATCAATAATACATTATTATATTTATGGAAGAGAAGATTCTAAACAACGAGAACGTAGAGAAAAAGTCAGTAAGCTTCATCGAACAGATGGTCATCGACGACCTGGCCGAGGGCAAGAACGGCGGACGCATACAGACACGATTCCCTCCGGAGCCGAACGGATACCTGCACATAGGACATGCCAAGGCTATCGCCATTGACTTCGGACTGGCAAAGAAATACGGCGGCGAGTGCAACCTGCGCTTCGACGACACCAACCCGCAGAAGGAGGACACGGAGTTTATCGAGAACATAGAGCGCGACATCAAGTGGCTGGGCTTCGAATGGGCACACGTCTACTACGCCAGCGACTACTTCCAGCAGCTGTGGGACTTCGCTGTGTGGCTTATCAAGCAGGGACGTGCCTACGTTGATGAGCAGAGCGCCGAGGTCATTGCCCAGCAGAAGGGAACGACTACCTCGCCAGGCACTAACTCGCCCTTCCGCGACCGTCCCGTGGAGGAGAGCCTGAAGCTCTTCGAGTTTATGAACAGCGGAAAGTGCGAGCCTGGAACGCTCACCCTGCGCGCCAAGATTGACATGGCACACCCGAACATGCTCTTCCGCGACCCGCTCATCTACCGCGTGCTGAACATCCCGCACGTGAAAACCGGCGACAAGTGGAACGCCTACCCCATGTACGACTTCGCCCACGGACAGAGCGACTACATAGAGGGCGTCACACACTCGTGGTGCACGCTGGAGTTCGTCGAGCACCGTCCCCTCTACGACCTGTTCGTAAAATGGATGACGGAGTGGATGGATGACACCCACTACACCTCGCCCATTACCCACCCCCACGAGGAACCTCATCAGACGGAGTTCAACAAGTTGAACCTGAACTATATCCTCTTGTCGAAACGCAACCTCAGGACGCTGGTCAGCGAGGGCGTTGTCAGCGGATGGGACGATCCCCGCATGCCGACCATCTGTGGGTTCCGGCGTCGCGGCTACTCGCCCGAGGGCATCAAGAACTTCATGGAGAAGATTGGTTACACGAAGATTGACGCGCTGAACGACATGGCCCTATTCGAAAGTGCCCTGCGCGATGACCTGAACACCCGTGCCCTGCGCGTATCGGCAGTGCTTGACCCCGTGAAGGTGGTCATCACCAACTACCCAGAAGGGCAGACGGAGATGCTCACCGCCGTGAACAATCCCGAGAACGAGGCCGACGGCACCCACGAAGTGGAGTTCAGCCGCGAGCTGTGGATAGAGCGCGATGACTTCATGGAGGTGGCCGAGAAGAAATTCATGCGCCTGGCTCCCGGCAAGGAAGTGCGCCTGAAGAACGCCTATATTATAAAATGTGACGAGGAGCACCCCTGCGACAAGGACGCTGAGGGACGCGTGACGACCATCTACTGCACCTACGACCCTGAGACGCGCAGCGGACTGCCCGGTGCAAACCGTAAGATTAAGGGAAAGACACTTCATTGGGTCTCCTGTCACAACGCCCGCCAGGCTGAGGTTCGTCTCTACGACCGCCTGTGGAAAGTGGAGAACCCCCGCGATGAACTGAAACGCCTCGAAGAGGAAGAGGGACTGAAGGGCATCGACGGCATGCGTGCCATGATGAACCCCGACAACCTCCGCATCATCAACAACTGCTACATCGAGCCTTTCGCCACCTCGTTGCCGGCCCTCACCTACCTGCAGTTCCAGCGCATCGGCTATTTTAACGTTGACCCCGACAGCACACCCGACCATCCCGTGTTTAATAAAACTGTTGGACTAAAATCTTAGGAAAGCCCAGAAAATGAAGAAGACCGGCGACGAGTATTTCGACAGCGAAGAGTTTCGTGAGATGCTGGCCACCTACGAAGAGGCGGTCAACACAGGGCAACCTGTGTTCATGGATGCTGACGAACTGGCCGAGATAGCCGACTTCTATCAGATGACTGAACATTACGACGAGGCCAACGAAGCCATTGACCTCGCCCTGGCGCTCTCGCCGGGAGCCATTGCACCGCTGACCTACAAGATTCATGAGGCGCTGTGGAACGGCAACACGGGTGAGGCACGTGAGTACCTCGACCGCATCATAGAGACCGACGAGCCCGACTACGTCTACGACAAGGCAGAAATCCTCATGGCCGAGGAACGCGAGGAAGAGTGCGACGCCTATCTTCAAGAGGAGCTGGAGAAAGTGCCTGAAGAGGAATATCAGGACTACGTCATCGACGTGGCCAACCTCTGGGCCGACTACAACTACCCGGAGAAGGCCATGGCGTGGATGGCACGTGCCAAGCAGGAGGACACGCCGGAGTTCAAGGAACTCATGGGTCGCACGCTCTTCGGGCTTGGCAAGTACAAAGACAGCGAGCGTGTCTTCAACGAGCTCATCGACACCGACCCCTTCTCGAAGTACTACTGGAACGCGCTTGCCTCAGCACAGTACATGGACGAGGACTTCAACAACGCCATCCAGAGCAGCGAATATGCCATCGCCATCGACCCCAAAGACCCCGACGGCCTCATCGCCAAAGCCAACGCCCTATTCCGGCTGAACAACTACGAGGACGCACTGGAATATTACCGCCGCTACTCCAAGGAGGTACCCGACGATGAGTTCGCCCTCCTACATCAGGGTTCGTGCCTCATCAATCTGGAGCGCAGCGAGGAGGCTGCTGAGGTGCTGCAGGAGGCCATCCAGGTGGCTGCCGGGCGCGAAGACTACCTTTCGGATATCTATCAGGAGCTTGCCTTTGCCTACAGCGAGATGGGCAAGACGGACAAGGCCATCGAGTATCTTGACATGACCGACACCCTCGACTGCGACCACGTACAGATAGAAGTGGTAAAAGGCCATATCCTGCTTACTGACGGTCGCATGGAAGAAGCCGAGGTACACTTCAAGAAGGCTGTCAGGGAGAGCAAGGAACCGTTGACCACGCTCCTTCGTGTCATCGTCTCCATCTACGACAACCGCTACCTCGATGCCGCCCATGCGCTTTTCACCAACTATTTCCGCGTGGTGCCCAAGAGCCATAAGGACGGGTACGCCTACATGGCGCTTTGCTGTTACGAGATGAAGCTCTATACCGAGTTCCTCGAATACCTCAAAAAGGCTTGCCAGCGCAACCCCAAGGAGTGCAAGCTTGTGCTCTCACATATCTTTCCCGACGAAATTGAACCCAAGGACTACTATGCCTTCCTGCAAGGGAAGGTTACGCCGCAATAATCCTTGATTGCTTATTTTCCCCCTTATTAAACCAAACATCATGGCAGTAGAGATAAAACGAGTAGAGACGAAAGGCCAGTTGGAGCAGTTTATCCAACTGCACTACGACCTGTACCGTGGCAATAAATACGATGCCCCCAATCTTCACCTTGACGAGGTGCGCACGCTCAGCCCGTTCTTGAAGCGTCAGAACCCAGCCTTCGAGTTCTGCGACACGGAGTATTACCTCGCTCTTCGCGACGGCCATGTAGTAGGCCGTGTAGCTGCCATCATCAACCGCCGCTATAACGAGCAGTGGAACCGTCCCTGTGTGCGCTTCGGATGGCTTGACCTTGTGAACGACGAGGAAGTGATGCGTGCCCTGCTCACCGCTGTAGAGGACTTCGGACGCCGGCATGGCATGAAGGAAATCATCGGCCCTCTGGGATTTACCGACATGGATCCTGAGGGCATGCTCACCGAGGGGTTTGAGGAACTGGGCACGATGGCCACGGAGTACAACCACGCCTACTACCCACAGCTCATGGAGCTCATGGAGGGCTACGAGAAGGATAACGACTACGTGGAGTACAAGCTCTACGTGCCGAAGGAAGGTATGCCCGAGAAGTTCCGCCGCGTGGCCGAGCTGACCATGGCCCGCTATAACCTGCACGTGGTGAAAATCAACAAGAAGGATGTCTTCGGCCCGCGTCAGTACGGCCAGCGCGTCTTCGATGTCATCAACCGCACCTTCAGCCAGCTCTATGGTTACAGCCAGATGACGCAGAAGCAGATAGACGAGTACATAGAACGTTACTTCAACTTCCTGGACTTCGAAATGCTCTGCCTCGTAGAGGACTGGAACACCCCCGACCACGACCTCGTGGGCGTGGGCATCACCATCCCCTCGCTGACCAAGGCCCTTCAGAAATGCCGCAACGGTCGGATCTTCCCCTTCGGCTGGTGGCATCTGCTGCGGGCAATGAAATTCAAGAAGACCGACGTCGTGGACTGTCTGCTCATCGGCGTGCTGCCCGAATACCGCTCCAAAGGGGCCAACGCGCTGCTCTTCTACGATCTCATTCCCATTTATCAGAAGTACGGCTTTATCTGGGGCGAGACCCACGTCGAGATGGAGACCAACGGCAAGGTACAGAGCCAGTGGTCCTACTTGGAGCACGAGCAGCATAAACGCCGCCGCTGCTATAAGAAAGCACTATAAACCATATACTATGAATCCACTTGTAAGCATCATCATGGGCAGCACCAGCGACCTGCCCGTCATGGAGAAAGCCTGCAAGCAGCTTGACGAACTGCAGGTGCCGTTTGAAGTAAATGCTCTTTCTGCCCACCGCACGCCTCAGGCTGTGGAGCAGTTTGCCCGTGAAGCCGCCAGGCGTGGTGTGAAAGTCATTATCGCCGCCGCCGGCATGGCGGCTGCCCTGCCCGGAGTTATCGCCGCCCAGACCACCCTACCCGTTATCGGCGTACCTATCAAAGGCATGCTTGACGGCCTCGACGCACTCCTTTCCATTGTGCAGATGCCGCCGGGAATCCCTGTGGCTACGGTTGGTGTGAACGCTGCACAGAACGCCGCCCTGCTGGCCTGCCAGATGATTGCCATCAATGACCCCATCCTTGCTCAGCGCTTAGCCAGCCACAAGGAGGGCCTGAAGGGCAAGATTGAGAAGGCCAACGCAGACCTGGCCCAACTCCGCTACAACTATAAGACCAACTAATATCCCATTAACTATTCACTATGAATAGAAGGACGACCACCGTTGCCCATGTGGGCAACATCGCCATTGGCGGCAACAACCCCATCCGCATACAGTCGATGGCCACCACCGACACCAACGACACCGAGGCCTGCGTCGCTCAGGCCAAGCGCATCATTGACGCCGGCGGCGAGCTGGTACGATTCACCACCCAAGGCAAACGTGAAGCGGAGAACATGAAGAACATCTCTGCCCGCTTGAAGGCCGACGGCTACACGCAGCCGCTCGTGGCCGACGTGCACTTCCGCTCCGACGTGGCCGACGTTGCTGCCCGCTACTGTGAGAAGGTGCGCATCAACCCCGGCAACTACGTTGACCCGGGTCGCACGTTCAAGCACTTGGAGTATACCGACGAGGAGTATGCCAAGGAGCTGAAAAAAATCGAGGAAAAGCTCGTGCCCTTTATTAATATATGTAAGGAGCATCACACCGCCGTGCGCATCGGCGTGAACCACGGCTCGCTCTCCGACCGCATCATGTCGCGCTATGGCGACACGCCCGAGGGCATTGTGGAGAGCTGCATGGAGTTTCTCCGCATCTTCCGCCGCGAAGGGTTCGACGACGTGGTCATCAGCATCAAGGCCTCCAACCCCATCGTCATGGTACAGAGTGTCCGTCTGCTGGTCAAGGCTATGGATGCCGAGGACATGCACTACCCCCTTCACTTAGGCGTCACCGAGGCTGGCGAGGGCGAGGACGGGCGCATCAAGAGCGCGTTGGGCATCGGCACGCTGCTCACTGAGGGCATTGGCGACACCATTCGCGTCTCCCTTACCGAGGAGCCTGAGGCCGAGATTCCCGTGGCGCGAAAGCTGGTGGAACTGATACCCGAGTGTACCCGTCTGAGGCAGGAAGCCGAGGCCAGCATTAAGGACGACACCATCACCCTGACCGTCGATGCTCCCGACTACGAGACGCTGCAGCTGAAAGCCGCTATGGCCGTCGGAGCACTGCTCATCGACCGCAAGGCCACGAAACTGACGATAGAGGTGAGAGGTGAGGGGTGTGGGGTGAGAGATTACCCTCAAGACATTCCTCTCACCTCTCACCCCTCACTCCTCACCACCTTGTCCGACTCCATCCTCCAGGCTGCCCGCATCAAGTTCACCAAGACGGAGTACATCTCCTGTCCCGGTTGCGGCCGCACGCTTTACAATCTGCAGGACACCATCCAGCGCATCAAGGCTGCCACCGGCCACCTTGTCGGCCTCAAGATTGCCATCATGGGCTGCATCGTCAACGGTCCGGGCGAGATGGCCGATGCCGACTACGGCTACGTCGGCGCCGCCCGTGGTAAGGTGTCGCTCTATAGGAAAAAGGAGTGTGTGGAGAAGAACATCCCTGAGGAGCAGGCCGTCGAACGGCTGCTACAGCTTATAGAAAACGATAAATGAGAAATGAGAAATATGATTACTATCAGGAGCAAAGAGGTGTGCTTGAAGGTAATCATATTTCTCATTCCTCATTCAGCGTGAAGCGCGCTTCCTAAGCAGCAGCCAGGCCACGGCAATGGCAACAATGGCGAGGATACCGATGATAATATAGCGGTTGTACTCCTCAATGGTCGCCTCCAGTTGGTCTTCGGGGACGATGCTGTGCAGATACCAGCCAAGGGCGGCGAGGATAGCATGCCACACGCCGGCACCGATAGTGGTATAAAGCAGGAAGCGCCAATAGTTCATCCTCGCCAGTCCGGCGGGGATGCTTATTAGGTGGCGTATACCAGGAATCAGACGGCCAGTGAGCGTGGCGGCAACGCCGTGGTCGTCGAAGTAGCGCTCGCTCTTCTCCACCTTTTCCTGATTCAGCAGGCACATCTTGCCCCACTTGCTGTTGGCAAACTTGTACACCACGGGACGCCCGACGTAGAGCGCCGCAAAATAGTTAATCGACGCACCCAGGTCGGCGCCGATAGTGGCAAAGAGCACCACTAAGAACACGTTAAGCCCGCCCGTAGCGGCATGATAGGCGGCAGGAGCAACAACCAGCTCCGAAGGCACGGGGATGACCGTGCTCTCCAAGAGCATCAGCAGCAGAATCGTGCCGTAGTTCAGGTTTTGTAGAAGGGATGAAATCATTACGTCCTCAATTTTTGCGTGCAAAATTACTCAAAATATTTAAGACAACTGCATTTTGGGGCAAAAAAGCGCTTAAAATGGGCAATTTGGGGAGAGGGGTCGGAGAAAGAACGGCTTATTCGAATCGAAAGAACGGCTTATTCGAATCGAAAGAACGGCTTATTCGCATGGAAAGAACGGCTTTTTCAAATCGGAAGCACGGCTCAAAATCCGGGAGGTAGTATGTCAAATAGCGTTAATCTTCCCAAATCGCTTCTCTAAGTCAAGCTTTTTTCGTATTTTTGGCTTCGCCTAAATTACTTACACTCGGAAGAACAAAAGAAAAACGCGTTTTTCTTTTGTTCTTCTCTCATTTTTTCGTAATTTTGCCGCCAAATTTTGAAATCATGCTTGACAAACTCCTTTCTTCCATGCCTTATGACCAGCTGATGACCTGGGTGCTGACGTTCTGCAAGAACGCCGTTCTGGCCATTATCGTCTATATCATTGGCCGCTGGCTCGTCAAGTGGGCGGTGCGGATAGTGACGAAGATGCTGCAGCACAGCAAGGTAGACCCTTCGCTGTTTTCCTTCCTGAACAGCATTGTCAGCGTGGCGCTGTGGCTGACGCTGGCCATCGTCATCATTTCCATCCTCGGCATCGAGACGTCGTCGTTCATCGCCCTCTTCGCCTCGGCGGGCGTCGCCATCGGCATGGCCTTGAGCGGCACGCTCCAGAACTTCGCCGGCGGTGTGATGATCATGCTCTTCAAGCCCTTCAAGGTGGGCGACTTCATCGAGGCGCAGGGCTATGCTGGCACCGTGAAGGAGATACAGATCTTCAACACCATCCTGCGCACTACCGACGCGCAGACCGTCATCATCCCTAACGGCGGCCTCTCCACCGGCACGATGAAGAACTACACTACGGAGAAATACCGCCGCGTAGACTTGGCCTTCAATGTGGCCTACGGCAGCGACCTCAATGAGGTGAAACGCGCCATCGCCGAGATTCAGGCCGCCTGTCCACAGATACTCCAAGGCCCGGTGGACGACTCACAGGTCGTCGCCGCACCGTGGATTGGCCTCTCAGCCCTCGGCGACAGCGGCCTGCTGGTAAATACCCGCTCCTGGTGTCTCGGCACAGACTACTGGGCGGTCTATTTCTACATGAACGAAACCGTCTACCAGCAGCTACGCAACCGAGGCTTCATGTTCCCGTTCAACCGAATGGACGTGGCCATTGTCAATAAGTCGTAATCTCGAGATGTCGTTATTTCGATATATCGATATTCCGATATTCCGAAAAATCGTAAATCGTAAATTATCAAGGTGTTTCGCATAAGGAAACTCGACAAGTTCATAGCCAAGCAGTTCCTGCTGCTCTTCGCTGCCACTTTCTTCATCTGCCAGTTTGTGCTGATGATGCAGTTCCTGTGGCGCTATGTCGACGACCTTATCGGAAAGGGCCTGACGATTGACGTCCTGGCGCAGTTCCTCTGGTACATGAGCCTCATCCTCGTGCCACAGGCCATCCCGCTGGCCATCCTCCTCTCATCGCTTATCACCTTCGGAAACCTCGGCGAGAGCTCCGAGCTCACCGCCATCAAGGCTGCAGGCGTGTCGCTACTCGGGGCCATGCGCTCGCTCATCTTCTTGGTCATCCTCACCGCTGGCCTGTCTATGTATTTCCAAGACGTCATCGGCCCTGAGGCAAACAAGAAGTTCGGCCAGCTGCTGCTCTCCATGAAGCAGAAAAGCCCCGAGCTGGAGATTCCCGAGGGCCGCTTCTACGACGGACTGCCCAACACCAACCTCTACGTGCAGCGCAAGGATCTCCAGACCGGCAAGCTCTACAACGTGATGATTTACCGCCAGAGCGGCAGCTACGAGGACCAGGCTATTATTCTGGCCGATAGCGGCATGTTGCAGAGCACCGCCGAGAAGAAACACCTGCTCATGACGCTCTGGAGCGGCGAATGGTTTGAGAACATGCGGTCGCAGGACATTGGCGGTACGGCCGAGGTGCCCTACCGCCGCGAGACCTTCGGACAGAAACAGATTCTCCTCGACTTCGACGACGGCTTCAACCTTGCCGACGTGGCCGGCATTGCCAGCAGCGCCAAGTCGAAGAGCAGCAAGCAGATACTACAGGACCTCGACTCCATCCGCCACTTCAACGACAGCGTGGGACAAAGTTACTATCGCGAGGCTCAATACTACGTGCTCTTCGTGGAACCCCTTTCACACGAGGACTCCTTGCGTCTCCAGGCTCAGATTGCCGCTCAAGCCGCTGCACCCGTCTCCTATGCTGCGACAGCGTCGCAGCCCTTCCCCAATCCCGACACCCTCTACGCCCACCTCGACAAAGACACCAAGCGCATCGTGGCCCGTGAGGCTGCCCGCCAGGCACAGACCGCTGCCAACGACTGCGCCATGAAGGCCGACTACGCCGACTACCTGAACCGCCAAGAGCGACTGCACCTCATCGAGGTTATCGGAAAGTTCACCCTCGCACTCTCCTGCATCGTCTTCTTCTTCATCGGTGCACCCCTCGGAGCCATCATCCGAAAGGGAGGACTCGGCGTGCCCGTCATCATCAGCGTCATCGTCTTCATCGTCTACTACATCTTCGACAACTCAGGCATGCGAATGGCACGAGACGACAACTGGACCGTCTGGTACGGAAAGACCATCTCCATGATGGTGCTCACGCCGCTGGCCGTCTTCTTCACCTACAAGGCCAACAACGACTCCACCGTCTTCAACATCGACGCCTACCGCCTCTTCTTCATCAAAGTACTCGGACTGAGCCAGAAACGTAACCTCGCCTATAAAGAGGTGGTCATCAATCAACCAGACTACCCCGCAGACGTGGAGAAGCTGCAGACCATCATCGCCGATATCGATACTTACCGCCAGGAGCACCACCTGTTGCGCTGGCCAAACCCCATCAAGGTGTTCTTCCGCCCCGGCGACGACCAGCGCATAGAGGAAATCGACGAGAACCTCTCCTTCGTTATCGAGGACCTCTCGAATACTCGCGACAATCGCGTGCTACACGAGCTGAACAATATCCCCGTCCTGGCTACACGTGCCCACACTCGGCCCTTCCGCCGCCGCTGGCTCAACGCCCTGACGGGTCTCATCCTTCCCGTGGGCATCTTCTTCTACATCCGCATGATACGCTTTCGCCTGCGTCTCTACCGAGAGCTCGGAGCTACTGAGAAAGCCTGCAAGGCTATCATCAACCTCACTTCCACCCTGTAGGTAATTTATCTCGTCTAATTCTGCCTTCTTCCTGGGATATCTACCCACGATTAGGAACAGCAAGAAAAGAGGGTACGCCCCGATGGGCATACCCTCTAATTCGAGCAAACTCAGCTTGTCGCTTACTTATTCACAACCTTCTTGCCGTTGACGATGTAGAGACCCTTCCTGGGTTTCAGCACCTTCTGGCCGTTCAGGTTGTAGACCAGTCCGTTCTCGGCAGCCTCGGCTACAACGCTGCTGATGCCGGTGGCTACAGCGTCGTAAGTTACAATACAATCCACATTGTAGTTGTTATCAAACGGAGTTGTGGGGTTGAACTTGAAGGTGATGTCGAACACGCCCTTATCTTTACCTTCTGGCAGAGACTCTCCCTCGGGCAGATTGACAACATAATTTGCGTTGTCATTGCCGAAGCCCCAGTTAAGATAATTCCAAGTATGCTCAGCCGCAACCTTGTAGTAGATGGTTGAACCAGGAACAAGCTCTACATCCTCGTAAGATATGGTGTAGATGCCGTCGCCGTCCTCATCGTCCATATCGTTGAGGTAGATGGTCTCCTCTGCTTCGTTAACAGTATTTACGTCTGGTGACCAAGCTGTTGTGAAGAACGATGCCTCCTCTTCAGCATCGGCATTGGCCTTAACAGCACCTGCCACGGTGTAGACGGGCTCGTAAGCCTCGAACTTCATCAGGCGGAAGTCGGAGAACGACATCCAGCTGTGAACGGTCTCAGTAACGCCCTTCACGCCGATGGTGATAGCACCAGCCTCGGTCATCTCAAACTCAACAGAAGCATCGTTCCAGCCATTGTTGAACAGACCGCCAACATTACCGATATGCTTCATCTCGGTCTCATCATCGCCAGCCAATACGACGAAGCTCTTCATGTCGGCATTGGCACGAGCATTCACGGTCAGCTGGTACTTGCCCTTCGGCAGCTTGATATCCTGTTTCAGGCTGATGTCCCAAGAACTATCGCCCCACTGATTGCTATCAAAGTACTTGTGAGCAGCGTTGCCCTCGCCGTCGGTCCAAGGCTCACCATCCAACACTCGGAGACTGCCTTTCAACGTCCAGCTGTTCGTGCCGTTCTCGGCCTTTGGGTTCACAATAACATCGGTGAAGTTGACTGCGGTCTCAACACCCTCGAGCAGTGCGCTCGACTCTGCATACTGACGGAATGCCACGTAAAGAGCATCGGTCTTTACAGCAGCATCCTCAGCACTGGTAGGCTCGGCAGCCAGTGCAGCCTCTGCAGCAGCCTTCTTCTCATCGGATGCATACTTGTAACTCAGAGTAGCAAGTGCCGTCTTGGCAGCAGCCAGACCTTCGTAAGCACTCTTTGCATCCTTAAATGCATTCATTGCATCCTCAAGTGCCTTGATGGCAGCCCTGTAAGCATCTGCAGTGTCCTCAACAGTGGTGTTGTCGGCGATGGCCTGAGAAAGGGCTGTTCTCTCCTCACCTGTCACCGCGGCGTTGGCCACGTCGTCCAGTGCAGCCTGTGCGGCAGCCAGAGCAGCCTCCCAGTCACCCTTCAGCTCATCGGCAGGAACGGGACCGGTATAGAACAGGCGGAAGTTATCGAAGACAGTCCAGTCTTTCGAAATAGCCTCACTCTTCTTGACACCAATCTTCAGCGTACCGCCAACCACAGAGACCTCAATGGGCTCGTTCTCATAATAACCGGCGGACAGGAACTTAGTGGCATCGCTTTGGCTGTTGGGCACCTTACCAAAATCTGTGGCAGAACCAGCATCAAACTTACCGGCTTCTTCAAAAATAGACATCAATTGATTTTCCTTTTCACCAGCATAATAGGTTGCAAGGAGTCTCTCCTCACCTGCACTGCGAGCAGCGGCAGCCACACTGGGACCATCACCGCCCTGACGGTAGAAGCCCTGCAGACGCAGCTGATACACACCTTCCTTCAGGCCTGTAAGTGTCTGGTAAACATCGAAGTTAGTGTCGTACTTCTGTGCGTTGTAGTTCTCATTGTCACCTGCCATTGTAGGACTATTATTCCACATGGAATTAGTGGATTCACGCCCAAAGTTAGGGTTCAGGATGTAGAAGGTAGCATCTACGGGATTCTCTGCTGTAGCATCAGCGAACAGAGCCTCGCGATCCTCACGGGTCACGAACTTCCAGTAGGCGTTCGCAGCTGTAGCAGGCATTGCGCCAACAGTGGTGGTGGTAGCCTCGCCACCATCCCAGAACAGAACATTGTTCTGGTTGTCTGTCAGGGTGAACACGCCTTCCTGGCCTTCAACTTCAGTTACAGTCCAGTACTGGTTAGCATCACCATTATCAACATAGCCATTGAAACCAAGATGCTTGCCTGGATATGTAGGAGCGGTGCTCAGCTCATACTTGCCATCGGCAAGTTTTGCCTCCATCTCAATACCTCCAAGCTTGGAGATAGAAGCACGTGTGCCCCAGTTGTTGGCACCTACGACGTAACCGTCTGCAGCCACGTTATAGAGATAGTACTTACCCTCAGCAAGAACCACCTGCTTCTCGCCTGTAACGCCAATCGCCTTTGTCGTGGGATTGAAGGTGATGGTGATATTGTAGGTACCCTCGCCACCGAGGTAGTCGGGAGTGATAACCCAGTTTTCTTTTGGATACCAAGCAACGGTCTCCTCATCGACGGTATTGTTCACAGCAATCTTAAATTCGGGCTTCACGTCGTTGCTGACAGTGATGTTCTCAGCCTTCCACTCGTAAAGGCCGGTCTCCTCGTTCTTGGTCATCTTGTTGGCGCTGGTGTCCCACTCAGCACCGCAGAGGTCGGCAGTACCGGCCACGTTGTAGCTCAGCACCTCCTCCCAGGACTCGGCAGGGATGGGTTGCCACGTTGCAGGCTCAGCGGAGAGAACCACTTCGTTATTGTCGCCAGCAGCAACATATTTCTTCACACCGTTGATGACGGCGCTAATGAAGCAAGTCAAGCCATCTCCAGTAGACCTGACAGACCAGTTCACATCATTGAAGATGTCGGCACCGACAATGGTGTATGTGCCGGCAGCTTCGTCGAAAGTGAAGGTGAGGGGAGCGCCCTCTTTGTTAAGGGCATTGCCAGCCACCAGTTGGCCAGTGGCTGCGTCCTTCAGATAGTAATCGCCATCGGCAATGACGCGCGTCGGTGCCGGACGAGTGACGTCAATCTTCGTAATGAAGAGGTTCGTACCCGTCTGCGAGCGTGTCATGGTGATGGTCTTGCTGCCTTCAGCTGTTTCAGGAGCAGTGATGGTGACGGTGTTAGGCTCGGTGCCGTATTCGTCTGAACCGGCGACGGCAGCGTTGATGTTTACAAACTCTGTGCCGTCACCAGTAGTAATGGTTTTTCCACTATCAAACTTCAGCAGAGCACCAGACTTCTTGCCTGTAGCGTCCTTGTTGCGATAGGCTGTAATGGCTATCTGGTCGCCGGCCTCCAGCGTATTGCCCTCATCGAGGGTGATAGTCACGATGTCTGACGAGAAGTCGCTCTTACCGTTGAGGCAGATGGTGTAGTAGCCATCGTTCGGGTAATTGACACGTCCACCATTGTTGTGCACAGCCACACCGCCGTTCTGATCCTGATAGCCGTCGGGCGACTCCCAAAAATAGATGTTGTTCTCTGCGAACTCGGGAGCTGCTCTCTTAACGCCAGTGACAGTAATCTTGTCCTCAGCATTGGGGTCGAAGGTGATAGTAATGGTGTAGACACCCTCACCGTCAAGATTTTCAGGTTTGATAACCCAGTTGTTTTCAGGCCAAGAGGTTTCCCAGTTGGCATTTCTCACAATCTTGAACTCAGGCTGCTGGCTATTGGTTACCGTGATGAACTTGGCAGTCCACTCGTAGATGCCAGTCTCTTCGTTCTTGGTCATTTCGTTCTCCGTAACAACCCACTCATAGCCCGTCAGGTCGATTGTTCCGGCTACGGTATAGACAGGATTCAGCTCCAGCTGGTAGGCCTTGTAGGCTTCGATCAGCTGACGGATGGCCTCGCCCTGTTCTGCCAGTGTGGCGTCCTCGCCCAGTGCGGCAAAGGCAGCGAGCTTTGCCTGCACGTTTTCGTCAGGATTATTCTCTGCTGCGACCTGCTGTACAAATGCTTCTGCAGCAGTCTTGAAGGCAGCGACACCATTGTTGACAGCAGCCATGACCTCGCTGATGGAGCTGGTCTGGCTTGCAGCGGTTGCAGTTGCAGCAGCAATGGCGGCATTGAGCTGCTCGTTCCCCATTGTTTCAGTGTATTCGGCAACCTTGCCCAGAATTTCCAGTGCTGCCGTCCTGCCCTGGGCAATGAGGGCGGCCAGCTGGGTTGCTACGGCATCCATGTCAGGATTCTCTTCTCTCAAGGTTTGTGCCAGAGCTATGACTTGTGAGGTCAGTTGGGTGTAGCCATAAGTATTGGCCATGGTTACGAGCTCGGTCAGCATGTCAGTAGCAACGGGCTTGGCGGCAGCGTACAAGGTCTGCATGGAAGCAGCAATCACAGTAACGTCAGTAGAGTTCTGTGCCTCCTTTGCAGCAGCAATAGCGTCAGCCAAGTCTGCCGACTGAAGCATTTCTGCCATCGCAATGGCCTTAGCCAGCTTGTCTTTAGCTTCTTGCAGCGGGTTGCTGGTTGTGTAGATGCTGTTGTCGCCGTCAAACGAAACGGTGAAGATGGTTCCATCAGTAATCGCAATAAAATCGATGTCAGAGGTCTGGTTCCACTTGTTGTCCCAGATGTTCTCCGTTGTCGTGCCATTCATACGGACAAGAATGATCTTGGCATAGTTATCAGGAACCTGAGCAGCAAAATTATTTTCCGTACTTGTTGGCAGGAAATCAATCCAAGTATAGTCCTCATCGCTGTTGAAAGCATAGACAGCATAGCGGGCATCGCTGGCTCCCCAGTTCGTGGCATCAAGGATGATGCTCTTGTTGGTAACGACCACCTCCTCGTAATACTCCACCTCCATGACATAACACAGCTGCTCGCCAGTGTTAGTGAAAGTGATAGACTTAGTAGGAGCATCAAATGTGTAAGTGCGCACGTCTGGATTGGCACCATCTTTGAAACAAGTCAGTTCACCGCCAGACGCATCGGCAGTAGCGTACGTTACGCCATTCACTTCTTTCCAGAAGCAGCTCCGGTCTGTAGCAGCATCCTTGTTCACATAGCTGTAAAACGTGATGCCTGTTGCTACCTTCGGCAGGGTGAGCGTGTTCTGAGCGCCATTAGAAAGCTTGATGGATTTATAATTAGTTCCATCAACCTTAATCGAATTGCCACTTGAAACAGATTTGCTGGTGTTGCCCGTAATCGCCAGGGTCACGCCTTCGGCCAAGGTGACACTATTAGCATCGGTAATTCCGTCGGCATAATAGTAGATTACCTTCTCAGCCTTCGCCCCCGTGACGCATAGCATCATGAGTGCGAGTAAAGATAGAATCTTTTTCATACGCATTGTGTTTTAAGTTAATAATAAGGTTAGTATATAAAAAGATGTGGCAAATATAGTAGTTTCCAATCATATAGCCAAATTTTTTTACTTTTTTTATTCTTACGGCCTGTACAAACGTTACAAATAATGAAACGGAAGAAGGTTTTTGCATAATCTTTTGGCTGTTATGCGGATTATGTGTACTTTTGCACCGTATTCTGTAATCGTCAAATAGTAAATAGTAAATTGCTATGCCCCTTAACACCATCCCTGAAGCCATTCAGGACATACGCGACGGCAAGTTCGTCATCGTGGTAGACGACGAAGACCGCGAGAACGAGGGCGACCTTATCTGTGCCGCCGAGAAGATAACCCCCGACATGGTGAACTTCATGCTCAAGCATGCCCGCGGACTGCTCTGCGCCCCAATCACCATCAGCCGCAGCGAAGAACTCCAGCTGCCTCATCAGGTACAGGACAATACCTCGCTGCTCGGCACTCCCTTCACCGTCACTATAGACAAGCTCGAGGGATGTACCACGGGCGTCTCAGCCCACGACCGCGCCGCCACCATACGTGCATTGGCTGACCCCACATCGACGCCCCAGACCTTCGGACGCCCGGGACACGTGAACCCTCTTTACGCACAGGACAACGGCGTGCTGCGTCGCTCGGGCCACACCGAGGCCGCCATCGACCTCTGCAAGATGTCCGGACTATTCCCCGCCGGAGCACTTATGGAAATCATGAACGACGACGGCACTATGGCCCGCATGCCCCAGCTCATGGAGTTCGCAAAGAAATGGGACATGAAGCTTATCACCATCAAGGACATGATAGCCTACCGACTGCAGACCGAAATACTCGTGGAGCGCGGTCAGGAGGTTGACATGCCCACCGAGTGGGGGCACTTCCGCCTCATCCCCTTCCGCCAGAAGAGCAACGGACTGGAGCACTTTGCGCTCGTCAAGAATAGTCAAATAGTAAATGGTTCAATGGACTGGGGTCCCGACCCCGTTCTGGTACGCGTACACTCCAGCTGCGCCACAGGCGACATCTTGGGCTCACTCCGATGCGACTGCGGCGAGCAACTCCATAAAGCCATGCAGATGATAGAGGCCGAAGGTCGCGGAGCACTCGTCTACATGATGCAGGAAGGCCGCGGCATAGGCCTGATGAACAAAATTGCCGCCTACAAGCTGCAGGAAGAGGGCTACGACACCGTCGACGCCAACACCCACCTCGGCTTCAAGCCCGACGAGCGCGACTACGGCTGCGGCGCACAGATACTCCGGCAACTCGGCATACAGAAGATGCGCCTCCTTACCAACAACCCTGTAAAGCGCGTCGGACTCGAAGCCTACGGTCTCGAAATTGTCGAGAACGTACCCATAGAGGTCACGCCCAACGAGTACAACCTGCGCTACCTGCAGACCAAGCAGAAACGCATGGGGCACACTTTACACCTTTAAAAAGTTAGAAGTTAGAAGTTAGGAGTTAAGAAAACTACTGCTTGAGCCGGAAGGACTGCTCAATGCTCTGCAGTTCTTCGCGGAAGGAAGCCTCCACCTTGAGACGCTGCTCAACGGTGCTACAGCTATGCAGCACAGTAGAGTGGTCGCGGCCGCCGATGAGCTGGCCAATGCGGGAGGCAGGCATCTTCGTGTACTTCTGGGCGAGGTACATGCTGACCTGTCTCACCTGCACGTAGTCACGCTTACGGCTCTTGCTGAACACCTGCTGCTGGCTGACACCGTAGTGCTGGCACACCTTCTCCATAATATCGTCGATGGTGAGAGGCTGGTTGTCGTCCAGCTTAACGGCACGCTTAATGACGCGCTCAGCCAAGTGCAGGTCGACGGCCGAGTTATAGACGATGGAGTAGGCCATAAGCGAATTGAGCACACCCTCGAGGTCGCGCACGGAGCCGTTTGCCGTCTTGGCTATGAACTCGATGACGTCTGCAGGAATCTTCAGTCCGTCGCGGCGGCACTTGCTTTGCAGGATGTCTATGCAGAGCTGCTTGTTGGGCTTCTCCAGCTCGGCGATGAGTCCGCAAGAGAAGCGTGTGAGCAGCCGCTCCTTCACGCCAGCAAGGTCTACGGGTGGACGGTCGCTGGCCAGGATAATCTGCTTGCCCAGGCGGAAGAGGTGGTCGAAGATGTGAAAGAAAGTGTCGAGCGTCCTCGGTGCCGATACCCACTCCTGTATGTCATCGACGATAAGCATGTCGATGCTCTGGTAGAAGTTGATAAAGTCGTTGGTGGTGTTTCGCCGCACGCTGTCGGTGAACTGAATCTGGAACAGACGGGCCGAGACGTAGAGCACGCGCAGGTGCGGGTTCAGCTTCTTGGCCTCCACACCGATTGCATTAATAAGATGTGTCTTTCCGCAACCCGAGGGTCCGTAGACGAAGAAGGGGTTGAAGGTAGTCTTTCCCGGCTGCCCGGCGATAGTTGTACCCACTGTGCGTGGCAGCTTGTTGGAGTCTCCCTCTATGAAGTTGTCGAAAGTCTTCTTCGGGTCCAGCTGCGGGTCGATGTCCTGGGGCTGTGCGGTGTCGAGCACCGTCGGCGACTGATTGCCGCGTGTCGTAGCTTTGGGTCCGTCAATGTCAGCAGGCCGCTCACCCTCCCAGTCCACACGCTTCTTGTGCTCCTTATCCACCATGAGACGGTAGGTCAGCCTGACGTTCTCCTTGAAGCTATTGTTCAGCGCCCAAGCCATAAGCCTGACGTAGTTCTGCTCCAGGTATTCGTAGACGTACATGCTGGGCACCTCGACGAGGAGCGTGCGCTGCTGTTCGTCGTAGGACACAAAGCCAATAGGCTCGAACCAGGTCTTAAAGACCTGGTCGGTCACGTTTTGTCGTATCAGCTGGAGGCAGTTGTCCCAGAGAGGTCTATGGCTGCGTTGTGTCACGATAGTTTTAGATGCTTAGAAATATATGGCGTGTTACCTGGGTGGTATTAGAGCCGCGTTTTTGAATTACGGTTGCAAAGTTCGCTATTTTTTTTGTAACTACCAAACCTTCGGAAATTATTGGCTGTGTGTACAAACGTCGTAACTGCCTAATGTGGGGTTGTTTATGATGTTTCACGGATTTTCAACACTCAAGGGGGTTGCACAATTCCATGTGTTTCATTTTCAGCTACTTGCAAAAACAACAAAAGGGGTTTCGGACAAAAAATTATTTAGACAAAATAAAATTAGGGCAAGAAATCGTGCTTGTCTCATTCCTTCTTTCTTTCAAAACGAAATAACGAAAAACGGAAAATAAACGGTGCTGTGGCCTTGAGGATTCTGCCTTCATCGAAAGAACGGCTCTTTCCCATCGAAAGAACGGCTTATTCGATTTGAAAGAACGGCTCACAGTCTGAGCAAGTCAGCTACAGGCGGGAAAAAACCGGCATTTGCTTGTCTCTATTCAAGGAAAAAGCTGTATCTTTGCACCTGCAAAGAGAACAACACCCACCCTAAAAGACAAAAAGATGAAGTGGGAAGAATTTGAGAAGCACAAGCCCTTCGCCGGTGAGAAGAAGGCCTCGATGCTTCGCCGTCGCGTGGGCCACGATTACGAGAGCCGCCGCATCTACCTTATCACCATGACGGTGGAAGGTCGCCGCCCGCTGCTTGGTTGTCTCGAGGGCAATGCCGACGCTCCCGACGGTTCCCCCGACATGCCAAGGATAGAGCTGACGCCCCTTGGCGAGGAGGTGCGCCGCTGCTGGCTTGGCATCGGGGAGCACTACCCCGACATCCGTGTCCTCGCCACCACCATCATGCCCGACCATCTCCACGGCATCCTCTTCGTGCAACGACAGACGGAGCACCACCTGGGCATCGCCATCAAAGGTTTTAAGGTCGGCTGTAACAAGGCCTACCGCAGCCTGTCCCCTGTGCTGCAACAGTGTTGCAGCAAAGAAGACAGCAGCAAAGAAAACAAAGACGACCGGAGCCACGGCTTCCTCTGGACCCGCAACTACAACGACCACATCCTGGAGGGTTCCGGCGAGCTGCAACGCTGGTTCCAGTACCTCCACGACAACCCGCGCCGCCTTGCCGTGCGCCGTGCCCACCCCGAATACTTCCGTGTCACTTTCGACCTTACCATCGCGGGGCAGACCTTCGCCGCTATTGGCAACCGCTTCCTCCTTTCCTATCCTGAACGCCTGCAGGTGCAGTGCTCGCGCAGCCTCTCCGACGAGCAGATAGCCGCGACGGTGGAGCAAATGCTGGCCAAGGCCCGACGGGGAGCGGTGCTTGTCTCGCCGGCCATCTCCAAAGGCGAGCAGGCTGTTATGCGGGCGGTGCTTGATGCCCGTCTGCCGCTTATCTTCCTCACACCCTGGGGGTTCAACACCTTCAGCCGGCCTGGCCACCAGTACTACGATGCCTGCGCCGAAGGCCGCTTCCTCATCCTCGCCCCTTGGCCGCACGAGAACCAGCGCATTCCCCTCACCCGTTCCATGTGCTTAGCCCTCAACACCATGACGGCGGCTATCTGCCAGCCGTAGACTCCCCTTTGTCTGCTATGCTGCAACATTGTTGCAGCATAGACCACACTGTTAGCAAAGGCTTTTTCCACCGTAGTGCAATAAAAAGGGCGGTATAAGCGTTTTATTGAATAGGGTCTGCCCCTGCACCTCCTTGCGGAGGATGCTTTAAAATATGAAACGCTTTGCGTACATATTAATATTACTGCTGGGTATCACTGCTCTTGCCATGCCCCCGCAGGATGATGTCACGCGGTCTGGTGCCAGATCGGATGGCAGGCTTCCGCAGCGTAACCGTTCTACGGGTGATGGCGATGACAAACCCGGCGTCCCGGCTCGTGGTGCACGTCCGACTCCTGGAGGACGTCCGGCACGGGGCGCTGCGCGGGGCGACAGCACTAAAACTCAGCCCAAGGCTCAACCGAAAGCCCAGCCGAAGTCGCTGACAGTAACCGACGAGACCATCCCCGACTCGCTGCTCAACGCCCGCTGGCGCATACAGCCCACAGCGCCCATACTCTACCACGACCTTGACTCGTCGGCCCTCGACCTGCGTATGCCTGAGAACATCAGGCAGGAGGCTGTCTACAACGACTCGCTCAATCTCTACTTCGTGGGCTCCATCCTCAGCGGACAGTCTACTGGGGGCAGCGAGAAGTCGAAAGGCTCGTCCAACACCATCGGCAGCAACTACCTCAACGCGCCCATCGTGATGACGCCCGAGGAGTACATGCTGTGGAGCGAGAAGCGGGCACGTTACCAGTATTTCCGCCAGAAGGACTTGGAGAACGTGAAGGCCAAGGGCGAGAACAAGTTCGACTTCGCCGACATGCAGTTCGACCTGGGTCCGGCAGAGAAGATCTTCGGCCCCGGCGGCGTTCGCGTAAAAACGCAGGGAACAGCCGAGCTGAAGGTCGGCGCCACGCTGAAAAACATCGACAACCCCTCGCTGCCCATCAACAACCGCAAGACCACGGCCTTCGACTTCGACGAGAAGATTAACCTGAGCGTCAACGGAAAGGTGGGCGACAAGGTGAACATGAACCTGAACTACAACACCGACGCCACCTTCGACTTCGACACGAAGAACCTGAAACTGAAGTACGACGGTAAGGAGGACGAGATGGTGAAACTCGTCGAGGCCGGCAACGTCACCTTCCCCTCGAACAACTCGCTCGTACACGGTGCTTCGTCACTCTTCGGCATACGCACCGACTGGCAGTTCGGCAAACTGAAGCTGCAGACCGTCGTCTCGCAGAAGAAGTCGACGTCAAAGAGCGTTTCCTCGCGCGGCGGCACCCAGACCGCACCCTTCGAAATAGACGTGGCCGACTACGAAGAGAACCGCCACTTCTTCCTCTCACACTTCTTCCGCGAGCTCTACGACCAGGCCATGACTACGCTGCCCAACATCACTACGGGCATACACATCAACCGTGTGGAGGTGTGGGTCACTAACAAGACGGGGACGACGTCAAACTCTCGAAACCTCTTTGCCTTCGCCGACCTGGGCGAGAACCGCCGCATCAAGAACACCACACGATGGTCGCCGACGGGCATGAACATGACGTCTAACCTGGCCAACGACGAGTACTCAACGCTCGTCTCCGTCATCGACACCGCCGCACGCTCTATGGAGGCCGTCACCGCCGAGCTGGAGTCGTGGGACAACTTCGTGGGCGGCGAGGACTACGAGAAACTCTCCAGCGCACGCCTGCTCAACTCCACGGAGTACACGGTGAACGTGGGTCTGGGTTATATCTCGCTGAAGACCGGCCTGCAGACCGACCAGGTGCTCGCTGTGGCCTACGAGTACACCTACGGCGGCCGTACCTACCAGGTGGGTGAGTTCGCCACCGACATGACCAACACCAACCACTGCCTCTTCGTCAAGGCTCTGAAAAACACGTCAAACAACCCGCAGCAGGCCAACTGGGACCTGATGATGAAGAACGTCTACTATCTGGCCACGAGCATAGAGCAGTCGAACTTCCGCATGGACATCAAGTACCAGAGCGACACCACCGGCACCTATCTCACCTACCTGCCCGAAGAGGCGCTGAAAAGCATCACGCTGCTGAAGATGATGGGCCTCGACCGACTCGATGCTAACATGAAGCCCCACAGCAACGGACAGTTCGACTACGTCAACGGATACACCGTCTCCAACGGCCGCATCTTCCTCCCCTCGGCAGAGCCCTTCGGAGACTATCTGCGCAACTACCTTCGTGAAAAGGGAATGGAACGACTGGCCGACACCTATTGCTTCGACGAACTCTACGACTCCACCAAGACCGTGGCGCGACAGATTGCCGAGAAAGACAAATACCTGCTCACGGGACAGTACAAAGGCACGTCGGCAAATGTCATCTCGCTGGGAGCCTACAACGTGCCGCGAGGCTCGGTGGTGGTCACCGCCGGAGGTGTCACCCTGCAGGAGGGCAGCGACTACAGCGTGGATTATTCCGCCGGAGAGGTGACCATCCTCAACCAGAGTATCCTTGACGCAGGCACCAACGTGCAGGTGTCGCTGGAGGACAACACCCAGTACGGCATGCAGCGAAAAACCATGCTCGGCATGAACTGGGAGTACGACTTCAACAAGAACTTCACCCTCGGAGGTACACTCATGCACCTCTCCGAACAGGCCATGATTACCAAGGTGACAATGGGTGAGGAACCGCTCAACAACACCATCTGGGGCCTCAACGTGAACTGGAAGCAGGACACCCAGTGGCTTACCAACATGCTCGACAAATTGCCGCTGCTACACTGCACACAGCCCTCGTCGCTGACGTTCACTGGCGAGTTTGCACAGCTCATTGCAGGCAAGGCCAGCGGCACACAGGACAACGCCTCCTACCTCGATGACTTCGAGAGCGCCAAGGACCTCTACGACGTCAGCGACCCGAAGGCGTGGGTGCTCTCCTCAGTGCCGCCCATGTTTCCTGACTACAACGACAAGAACAGTGTCAAGTCGGGCTACGACCGTGCACGTCTGGCATGGTACACCGTTGACCCCATCTTTACCCGCCGTTCATCGAGCCTCACGCCGGGACACATCAAGAGCGACCTGGAACAGCTTTCAAATCACTATGTGCGAGAGGTATACGTCCGTGAACTCTACCCCAACCGCGACCAGTCATCCTACAACGGAGCAACCTCTACCCTACCCGTCCTCAACCTGGCCTACTACCCCAACGAGCGCGGACCCTACAACCTCACCACCAGGTTGAACGCCGACGGCTCGTTGCAAAACCCCGCGTCGAAATGGGGAGGCATGATGCGCCGACTGGAGACCACTGACTTCGAGCAGGCTAATATAGAATATGTGGAGTTCTGGATGCTCGACCCCTTCATCTACACCCGTAAGGACGGCACCGCCAGCCGCCACAGCGGTGAGCTCTACATCAACCTGGGCGAAGTCTCCGAGGATGTGCTGCGCGACGGCAAGAAGTTCTACGAGAGCGGCATGCCCGTCGACGGCACCAGCAGCTTCGAGACCACCCAGTGGGGAAAGATTCCCCGCCAGGCAACCGAGACCTACGCCTTCGCCACCACCAGCGGCTCTCGAGAGTTGCAAGACGTGGGCCTTAACGGACTGACAGACGAGGAGGAGCAGACCTTTGGTGCCTACACCGACTGGCTTAACAAAATAGGTGGTATTGTCACCGAAAACGACAGCATCCTCGAAGCATGGCGCAATGACCCCGCCGGAGACGACTACCACTACTACCGCGGCTCTGACTTCGATGCTGAGCAGAAGAGCATCATGGACCGCTACAAGCGCATCAACAACCCACAAGGCAACTCCCCTTCCAGCGACAACCAAACGGAGACCTACGACACAAGCTACAAGACCGGCCCTGACGTGGAGGACATCAACCAGGACTACACCCTCAACGAGTATGAGCGCTTCTACCAGTACCGCATACCCATCAGTGACGACGAGCTGCAGGCCTACAACCACGGGCAGAAGAGCGACCAGTCGTACATCGTGGACCACCGCGACTACAACGCCAAGCTGCGTAACGGCGACTCCATCACAGTCCGCTGGTACCAGTACCGCATACCGCTTGCCAAGTACGACTCCAAGCACGGCAGCATCAACGACTTCACCTCCATCCGCTTCATGCGCATGTTCCTCACCGGCTTCGACGAGGACATCGTGCTGCGCTTCGGCTCGCTCGACCTTGTACGAGGCACCTGGCGACAGTACAAGCAGAGCCTGCAGACCGGCGCAGGAGCAGAGACAGGAACGCTGGAGATGAGCGCCGTCAACGTCGAGGAGAACACCGAGCGGCAGCCCGTGGCCTACGTCTTGCCGCCGGGCATCACCCGCGTCAGCGACCCCAACCAGCCGCAGCTCACCGAGGAGAACGAGCAGGCCCTGTGCCTCATCGTGAAGAACCTCTCGCAGAACGAGTCGAAGGCCGTCTACAAGAATACCAACCTGAATCTGCGGCAGTACAACCACCTGCAGATGTTCGTCCACGCCAACCACCTCGTGCCCAACAGCACACAACTTGAGGACAACCAGCTGGCCGTCTTCATCCGCTTAGGAAGTGACTACAAGGGCAACTACTACGAGTACCTCATCCCCCTGAAGCTTACGCCCGAAGGACGCTACCGCTGGAACGTGCCATCAGACCGTCCGCTCGTATGGCCGGAGGAGAACATGATTGACATTGACCTCAATATCTTCACCGAACTGAAGAAGAAACGCAACATGGCACGCGCCGACGGCTCGGCCAGCTATACCACGCTCTTCACCGACTACGACCCCAACAAGCCGAACAACAAGATAAGCATCATGGGTAACCCGTCGCTCGGCGAGGTCAAGACCATGATTATAGGCGTACGTAACCTGAGCAACACGCTCAAGAGCGGTGAGATATGGGTGAACGAGCTGCGACTGCAAGACCCCGTCATCGATGGCGGTTGGGCTGCCTCGGGAGCTATGGCCCTGAAGCTGAGTGATATCGGCACTATCAACGTCAGCGGACGGTACATGACCGACGGCTTCGGCGGGCTGGAGGAGACCGTGCTGCAGCGTTCCACTGAGACACAGAAGTCATACGCCATCACGGCAAGCATCGAGCTGGGCAAGTTCTTCCCCGACAAGGCGAAGGTCAGCGCACCGCTCTACTACTCGTACAGCAAGGAAATCACCAGCCCAAAGTATAATCCGTTAGACACCGACATGGAGCTGGACGACGCCCTCGATGCCGCCGCCAACGACCAGGAGCGCGACAGCATTGAGAGCATTGCCGTCACCAAGCGCATCAACCGCAACTTCTCACTCTCCAACATGCGCGTCGACATCAAGAACAAGAAGTTCCCGCTGCCCATCGACCCGGCAAACTTCTCGTTTACCTATGCTCACTCCCACTCGCACAACTCCGGCGAGACCACCGTCTACGATAACCGCGACGACTGGCGCGGTGCCATCAACTACGCCTACTCGCCGGTCTACAAGACCTGGGAGCCCTTCAACAAGTCGAAGAAGACGAACGACGCCCAGAAGAACCAGCGTAACCCAAGGTCGCAGCAACAGCAGCAGTCACAGTCGAAGTCAGGGAGCAGCAAGTGGTCGCAGTTTGCTCAGTCCTTCGGCATCAACTACCTGCCGCAGAGCCTCTCCATCAACAGCGAGTGGCACCGCTCCTACTCAGAGCTTCAGGAACGTGACTTGCAGAACACCGAGAACCCGTCGCTGCCTATAACCTTCTCCGAGCAGTTCCTCTGGAACCGTGAGCTCCAACTGCGCTGGGACCTCACCAAGAACCTGCACATGAACTTCTCGTCGGCAACACGCGCTGAGATTGAAGAGCCTTACACACCCATCAACAAAGACCTCTACCCAGATGCCTACGAGGCCTGGAAAGACTCCGTCTGGACCAGTCTGAAGCACTGGGGAACACCACTCGACTATCGTCAGAACTTCTCCGCCAGCTATCAGCCGCCCCTCGATAAGATTCCCATCTTCGACTGGCTGAAGGCAGATGCCAAGTACACCTCGTCCTACTCCTGGCAGCGCGGCACCGAGCTCGACGACGGCACGTCTCTGGGTAACACCATTGCCAACAACCGCACCATCGACATCAACGGAACCATCAACCTGGAGACGCTCTACAACCACTTCCCCTTCCTGAAGAAGACCAACGAGCGGTTCAAGAAGCAGGCCGCCAAAAAGGACGACAAGAAGACGCAGAAGCCCAAAACGACCAAGCAGCCAAACGACCAAACGGCCAACCCTGCCGACAAGGACAAGCTGAAGGAGACGAAGGAACTGCCCAAGAACAAGAATACCTTCCAAAAGGAAATCACCCTCTACCCCGACTCCGCCATCGAGGTGCAGCATGGCAAGAAGTCGAAGCGCCTCCTCCTCTCGGCCAAGAACAAGGACGGAAAGCAGGTGCAGCTGAAATGGAAGGTCGTGGACGAGAACACCATCAAGGTATGGCTTCCCAAGGAGAAGAAAAAGAAGGAAAAGAAGAAGAAGGACAAAGACACCGCCGTGTCCGCTGTTTCTCCAGCGGGTCTCCCCGACTCACTGCAGACCGCCGTCGACTCGCTACAGGCTGCTAATGACTCACTCCTTGCTGCTGTTGACTCGCTACAGCTGCCCGAGGACTCCACGCTCGCTAAGACCAACACGCCAGAAAAGACAAAAGGGCTGATTCCTAAACGACTAATCGAACAGTCAAAAGACCAAACGACCGAACAACAAAACGACCAAGCAGCCAACGCCCCGCTTGAGCTGAAACTCTCCGTCACGCCGAAGGAGCCGCTCGAGGACAAACTCTGGTACAACGTGGCGCAGCAGACGGCACGCTTCCTGATGATGATGCGCAACGTGAACATCACCTACCGCAACCAGCGCAGCATGTCGCTGCCGGGATTCATGCCCAACGTTGGCGACATGTTCGGCCAGCGCACCGGCGGCGTCATGGCTCCCGGTCTGGGCTTCGCCTTCGGCTTCACCGGCGACGAGTTCATCGACAAGGCCCAGGACAACGGATGGCTCTTAGGCTACAACCCCGACGACAGCACCGCCGTGCGCAATACCTCGGCAGCAGCCACGTCGGCCACCGAAGACCTGCAGATACGCGCCACGCTCGAGCCTCTGCGCGACCTGAAGATTGACCTCAACGCCTCGCGCACCACCAACCAGACACGCTCCGTGCAGTTCATGTACGAAGGCTCGCCTACCACCTACGGCGGCACCTTCACCATGACCACCATCTCCATCAGCAGCGCACTTGAGGGCATGGGCGATGCCAACAACGGCTACCAGTCAAACACCTTCGACCGCTTCTGCGCCAGCATACCCGGTATCAGAGACCGCGTACAGGCACAATACACCCAACCCTCAACACCCAACTTAGACAACCAAACCACCACCCTAACTCCCCAATCTGCCAACCCCGTCGACCCCTACTCCGCCGACGTTCTCATACCCGCCTTCCTCAACACCTACACCCTCGGGGCAGGCTCCTCGCTCGACATCTTCCCGGCACTCACACGACTGCTGCCCAACTGGACGTTCAAATATTCCGGACTGGCCAAGCTGCCGTGGATTAGAGACCACTTCAAGAGCGTCAACATCAACCACAGCTACAAGAGTGTCTACGCCGTGGGGTCCTACGCCAGCTACAGCTCGTGGATGGCCCTCAACGGAGACCTCGGCTACATCCAGGCCGCCGACGGAAGCTACACGCCCTCGTCGCGCTACAACATCTCCACCGTCAGCATCACAGAGTCGTTCTCACCCCTGCTCGGACTCGACATGACCTTCAACAACAACCTCACCGCCAAGCTCGAGTACAAGACCACACGCGGACTGAACCTCTCCATGACCAGCGTGCAGATTAACGAGGCACTGAGCAAGGACTGGGTCATCGGACTGGGATACAAGATTACCGACTTCAAGCTCTTCGGCTCAGGCAACAGCCGCCAGGTGAAGGGCAAGAAGGGCAAGGGAAACAACAACGAAGAGCAGTCGTCAAACAGCCGTTCGTCAGCCAATAACAAGCAAAAGGGCATCAACCAGGACCTCAACATGCGCGTGGACTTCTCGCTGCGCAAGCAGGCCTCCATCACCCGCGACATCCGCACAGGCGTCTCCTCGGCCAGCAGCGGTAACTCGGCACTCAAGATCTCGTTCCGTGCAGACTACACCCTCTCGCGCTTCCTCACCCTCACCGCCTACTACGACCGGCAAACCAACACGCCGCTCCTCTCATCCTCCAGCTACCCCACCACCACACACGACTTCGGATTCTCACTGCGATTCTCACTGACTCGCTAAGCTATACTTCTGAGTCCACTTTATATAGTACGCAACCAGTGTAAACTGTACGCAGCCACTCCCCTCCCATGTAGGAGAGGGGTAGGGGTGGGGTCAGAACTCGGATTTGCCGCTTGCATAGCAAGATTTTTTCTGATGGCTGCACGGTAACTCCCTGGTAACCATATATATACAGACCCCACCCCTGCCCCTCCCCTTGAGGGGAGGGGAGTGGCTGCGCATAGTTTTAATGACTAACTCTGGGAGAAAGAACGGCTTATTCGATGGGAAAGAACGGCTTGTTCAATGGGAAAGAACGGCTTATTCGATGGGAAAGAACGGCTTATTCGATGGGAAAGAACGGCTTTCTGCGCTCCGCTAAATGAGAAATGAGAAATGAAGCGCTCGGCGACGGAGGAGACGCTTGCGTAATGAAATGGAGCAAGAACGGCTCAAAGTCTTGGTACGTTTTCTAATAATTTGGTTCATCTCTTCAGCATATAGGGCAAAAACACTGGGAGTGCGGCGGCACAAGAGCCGTCGCACTCCCAGAGGAGGATGAATGAGCAAGGCTATTCCTCTTCACCAAAGTCGCGGTACGTGCGAGAGTCGCCAGAGGACGGACCTTGCGTGGAATTGTCTTGAAGGAGACACTCCTCTACCATCACTTCTTTCACGCTCGGCTTCTGATAGTTTTTCTTATCCATAGTTGTTTTCCTTTCTTCTATTTGTTAATTACTTTCTTACCATTATTAATATAGATGCCTTTGCCAAGGGGTCTGCCGTTGAGCTGTCGGCCCTGGAGGTCGAACAGTTTACCGTTTGCAGACTTGCCGTTTACGATTTCCCTGATGCCTACAACCTCGTCATCATCGATATAGCCGGAGAAGTCGCTGTCGGCCTCGAAGCTGTCAGCATCCAGGGTGACGATGGGGTCTTCGCCGTCTTCACCGTCGCCCTGAACCCACATCTTGAAGGAGGTGTAGAACCTGTTGCGCCCCTTGAACTCGTTGGCGAAGAAGGCTGCACGGAAGGCTGCCATCCATGCGCCTCGCTCTCTCTCGGTGGTGTTGCTGATGCGCCGGAAGTCGCCGTCGTTTGACATGGTGTAGACCAGGTTCTCCGTACACTCCTGATTGGAGCGGTTGCGCAGCGAGCCTCTCCACTTGCCGAGGTTTTCTCCGAGATAGCCCCAGCGGTCGACGCTCTCTTCCTGCTCCTCGTTCTTGATAATGACGCCGTCGCCATTGAGCTCCACCTCGCCCTCTCTGACAATGATGAGATAGCCCTTTCCAGCCTGCAGACGAGCTAAGGTGTTTGAGAAGATAAACTCGTAACGCTTACCATCATTGGCTTCTTCTTCCGAGGGGTACTGAATGTAATAGAGCTTGCAAACTTGGATTTTTCCAGCATCTCTCAGTTCGGACAGGTCGAGGTCGAAGGGCAGGCAGACGGTGTAGGCCTTGCTTGTCCAGGTGCCATCGCCGTTGTCGATGGCCCGAAGCACTCGGTCGTATTTCACGTTCACCTTCTTGCCGACATTGTTGGCAATCACGGCGCTGTTGTCCTCGAGGTCTTTCAGCTCAATGGTGGGGAAGGCGGTGAAGTAGCCCGTGTCGGGGTTAGCCATAGCGCAGTCTACTCTGCTAATGTCATAGCGGACGGCGCCCTTTAGTTCCGAACAATAGATGAACATGGAGGTGGAGGTCTCGACGTTCCATGTGTGATTACACCAGATGGTGGTAAGGTTGAAGCAGTCGAAGAACATCCTGGACACATCGGTCACGTTGGTCAGTTCGAAGGTGTTGACGTCGATAGTTTTCAACGACCAGCATTCCTCAAACATCGACTTCAAGGAGGTTGTCTCTGAGGTGTTCAGGTTTTCCAGTCCCTCTATCTCGCTCAGGTCTTTGAATTTAAAGAACCACCAGTAGCAGCTCTTCGGTCGAGCGTAGCTAAAGCTGGGTGTGAACACCACTCTTGTGACATTTTCTCTTACCGATGTAGTGTTCCACCAGGGCACGTATGGACGCCTGGGCAGCGCATTGTCGCCAACCCACACTTCGGTGATGGTGTGCCCTTCGTAGTCGTCGCCGGCCTTGGGCTCGCTGTCAGGTCGTACTTCATAGTCGAAGTAGAGTGTCTGGATGTCCTCACACCAGATGACTCGTGGTCCGGCGTTCTTGCAGGCCACGGTAACGCGGAACCTGGTGTCGTCGAGGTATCCGGCCGAGAGGTCGTCGTCGAGCGTCTCGGGCACCACGAAGTGATAGTCGAAAACGCTGACTTCTTCCACGCTGATATCGGCCTGCTTGTGCCACAACCCCGGTGCTCTCTTGGGTGCATGGGGAACGCTGCCGCCAGTGATGTTGTAGCCTGCCTCTACGGAGAGCTCGGAGACCATATAGCCCATGTTGGGAACGATGGCGAGAGCGACGACATCGCCAGGACGCACTTTTTCCTTGCTGGCAACGACCGAGCAGAATTCGTCTGTCAGAATTTCAAGGTCGAACACCGCAGAGCGGAACTGGGCATAAACTTTGACATTGCCGGCAGGCATGACGAAAGTGAGCAGCTTGCCCTTCATCTGCCACGAGAAGGTCACGTCGTTACCCTCGGCATCGGTCATCCACAGGCGCTTGAGCACGTAGTCCTCGTCGGCAGCGACGGAGAGCGTGATGAAGTCGCCGTATTGGTGGGTCGTAGCGTCGGAGAGCTTGGTCACCGTGCCGTGCTCGATGCTGCTGTCGATAACAACGTAGTAGTCTGCCTTCTTGAACTTCACGCTGACCTCCACGGAGCTGCATTTTGGCATGACGAAGGCGTAGCTGCCGTCGCCTGCAGTACTGAGCTTGGCCTCAAAGCTTTGCATTTCGCCGCCCGTAGAAGGGACGTAGCTGACGGTGACCACGTCGACCATATAGCCCGTGTCGGGGGTGGGGAATATTTGCACCGTCTCTCCCCAGTATTCATGGTCGGTCACGGTGAAGTCGCCGTTCTTGTGAGAGCCTTTCTCTATCTCAATAAAGGGAAGCTTCTCAAAGACAGGGGTCACCGTCACGTCGTCATCACCGAGGGTGAACTGCCAATCGTTGTCTGATACGGACATGACGCCAATCGATTTGCCAAATAAGTCCTCGGTCACCTGCACGGCGGAGGCGTAATAGCCGTAGCGAGCGTCAGTGTGGACGTTAACGGCCGTTCCCGGCGTCCCCTTGTCGGGGCTGGCTACTGCTGAGCCGCCCTCAGACGTGTTGTTCACCGTAACGGCAAAGCGGGTTCGCTTGAAGATGGCGTTGATGATCACATTCGAGGCAGGCATGGTGAAGCAGTAAGCCTCGTAATTGGGGTCGTAGTAGTCCTCATAGTCTATCTTGGAACCATTGGCGCGCATGATGGTGAGACTCTCCAGTTCCCATAAGTCGCTCTCGGGGTGGATGAACAGCCTGAGTAACTCGCCCTCGCTGGCCATGCCTGTCATCTTGCTGACCGTGACGGTGCCGCCTTCGCCACAGTTGATCTTAATCTGATATTTATCCGCCGCCAGTGCCTGCGAAGCGATGGCCAGCATTGCTATCAGCGTATATATGATTCTTTTCATCATCGTTGTGAATGTTATATTAAATTTCGTGTAATTCGCGCTATTCGTTGTGGAGGAGGGGGGTTACTTGATAACCGTTGTCTTGCCGTTGTGTATGTAGAGTCCGGCGGCGGTGGGCTTCGCGTTGAGCATACGTCCGTCGAGGGTGTACCAGCGGTCGTCGGCCAGGCGGGAGACTCTTGTGTCGTCAATGCCGGTGAAGTCGTCGTCGAAGCAGAGCTTTACCTGTCTGACAGAGGAGCTGCTGGCAGAGCCACCGAGTGTGAAGAATGCACGGAAGGCGTTGACCGTCACTGCCGACTCGGGGTAGAACAGACGGTTGTCGTCGCCCATGTAGAGTATTCGGTCGCTGCCTTCAGGCAACACCACGGGTGAGTAGGTGCCTAAGAATGTCAGCGGCCCTTGCTTGTCTGCCTGTAAATCCACATTCTTGATGATGACGTTCTGGAACACGGGGTTCTTGACGCGGCTGGCCTGACTCCACCTGACCAGATAGGGCACGCCTGCCTGGATAGTGGTGGCATTGGCAAACCGGACGCTGACGATTCCCTCATTGGCATTATACTCCGAGCCGGAGAACCTTTTCACCGTGGCGTCTTCAAGCGGGGTGTCATCGAAGGATTTGACGTCGAAAGGCAGACACAGGGTGTACCACGTGTCGTCCTTATAGAATGTCCGTCCCTCCAGCACTGCGTCTACCATGCTGTTGTCGTATTGGGCAATGGTGCTCTCGTTCTCTTCATTGTCAATCAGCGGCAGCTCCACCCTGGGCGTAAAGTAGTCCACTGCCTTAAGGCTCTCATTGGTGAGATAGCAGGTGAAAGGCAGCATCTGCGAGTTGTCGACCCTCCAGGTGTCGTCTTCCTGCAGCTGGTAGATGACGGCGTCACTGGCCGGCTTGAACACTCGCGGCGTGCCGTACATGCGGTAGTTGTCGTCGTCGAACGACAAGTAGGGAACGCCTTTGCTGCGTGGCTCTACTATCGTCGTTTGGTCTGTGCTGAGCCTGACGGCAGCATCGTTAACCACGATGTAGTAGGGCTGCCACGGGCGGATGATGCCATCCCTCACGACATCCATTTCTAAAAGATGCTGCTTGCCGTCAAGGCGCACGCCCGAAGGCTGATAGACCATGGCGCCGCCGTTCACCTGGAGCTCGTAAGGCAGATAGAGCGTGTAGTCGGTGTTCTTGAACACGTCGTATTCGTAGAGCGTTGTTTCGCCATTGGTGAGGTAGTTGCCGTCGGCGTCGGTTTGGGGCTTGCCGTTTCCGTCGAGCACGGCGTTGGGCAGCGAATAGGCGGCTTTGCCGTTAGGCGTCACTGCAAGCTCCCGGTTGTATTCAATGCCGTTGACGGCCCTGATGGTGGCCGGTCCGATGGGCAAAGAGGTCCTGTCGGCATTGAAATTATTGTCTATCCACAGTCGCGACGTGGCATAACTGTAGCTGCGGTAGCCATTTTCCGACATGTCGTACCAGGCTTTGGCGGGAATAGGCTCAACGGGCGAGAGGCCATTGACGCGAGCATCGCTGAGTGCCGATAACGGCCGGTAGGTGGGATAATTTACCCGTGGGGCGGCAAGCAAGTGCTCCATAGCAGTCGGCACAGGGTGCTCGCCCTCCTGATACGACCAGTGCTCCAGGCCCAGCTCGGCCACCATAAACAGTGACGTGAAGTATGGGTACCATTTTGATAATGACCACTCATACGTCGTCTTTGCGGGCTTGCCATTGGCATCGATGTAGTTCACGGTCCTGGGTAAAACATTAAGCACCACCTGTGAGTATTTTACATTTTCGGCAGGATGATAAAGCAATGCTGAAACATTTTTTGTCAAATCATCAGAGCCGTAAGAGTCGCGGGTGTTATAGCACCGGGTCACATAGAACTCCTCATTGTCGCGGCTCAAGCCGACGAAGGGGCGCGGGAAGGTTCCTGCCATGGTGTCGTGTTCATTCCCGTAGAGAGCACAGTCGGTGGCACGGCCGCCAAAACAGTCGCCGACGAGGAATCCGTTATAGCCGTGTTTTTTAAACATGAACGAGCAGTCTTTCAGCACGCAGTTCAGGAAGTTGGCACCGCCATCGGTCAGGCAGCGACCCATCAGGAGTCCGTTCTGCTCAAAGTTTGACCTGAACCTGCAATTGTCCATACACACTTGAGACATATAGACATAGCCACCCTCGCCAATAACTCCGCCGAGTACTCCGTTGGGGTATTTCGTGAGGTTGGCGCGCTCGCAGTTGAAGGTGCAGTTCTTGAAGGTGACGTCGGAAATCTCGTGTCCTCCGTAATGGGCGAAGAACCCGCCGTAGCCCTCGGTGTCGATGTTGAGGTTGCTGATGGTGTGGCCGCGGCCGAGGAATTTTCCCTCGAAGGCTTCCTCCTCGCTGGGGCCCATACCGCTGTCCCACTTGTAGTCGCTCATGTCAACGTCGGCGTCGAGCACCACCTCTGCGATGGAGGCAAACCGGTGGCCATAGTTCACGATGTCGCGAAGGGCGGCCAGGTCTAACGGCGTATAAATGTGATAGACAGCCTGTCCTAAGCGTTGCGAGACGAACATGTCCCAGCCCTCAGGATGTGTCCATCCCAGCGCCGCGTTGTCGTATGCCTGCTTCAAGTAGATGTCCTCTGCCTCTTCGGGCACAAAGAGCTCGATGCTGGCGGTGATGAGCTGCGGGGTGTCGCCGATGCCTTTCAGGTGGAACAAAAAGACGTCGTTATACTCCCACCGTGGCGGCGTAGTGCCCAGACAGGTGACGTTGGCGTCGGGCTTCAGACAGCCGATGAAGGCTCCTGAGGCCAGCGACTTCATGGAGGCGGGAAGGGTGATCTCCGACAGCTTGCACCCTACGAAGGCGAACTCGCCGACACGGGTGACGCCCTCCCTGATGTTCACGCCCGTCAGTTTGGTGCACAGGCGGAAGGCCATGCGGTTTATCTCGCTCACCTTGTAATCCTGACTTCTTGGCTACGAAGGTACGTATGGTCAGCGACTTCGCAATGTCCATCTTATCGTCCGACTGGAAGAAGTCGGTTCCTGCCGGCACATGGTCGTGTCCGAGCTTTGAAGAGTGGAGCACGGCCCAGCCTCCGAATGAGTTCTTCGCCTTCTCGGCGTTGTCGTAGGGCACGACGGTGTCGCTGGTAGAGTGGAAGAGCAGTATGGCGTGCTGTGGTGTCCACCCGTAGGTCATGTCGTTGCTGGCCAGGGCCAGGTGCAGGTCTTCCATCACGCCACGGTGCGACGGAAGGGGTATGCCCGAGGCCAGCTTGTAGTTGTCCTTGTACTCGTTATAGAGGTTGAGGAAGTACTGGTAGCACGCATTGTTCATGGCGTCACGCATCATGACTCGACCATGGGAGTCGAAGATGCCGCCCTCCTTTGCAAACTTACTCGCAATGTCATCGGTGGTGTAATTCTTGTTGGCTATCCAGTCCATGATGCCTGTGTTGAGGAACTCAGGGCTGAAATAATCGCTCGCCTTGTGACTCTTCATGTAGGGGTTGGTGTCGAGCATGCCCTTGATGATGAGGGGCATCACGACGGCCATGGACATGCGATTGCCCTTAAGGTCCTGTTCCACATAGTACATCAGGGTTGACATGGGGTCGTAAGGGCCGTCGCCGCAGAGCGAGCCTACGAAATGCAGTTCGTCTACCAGCCCGTTCTGCTCGATGAAGCGGTGTGTGGCCAGCGCCACGGAGCCTCCCTGAGAGTAGCCGCAACTCATGGTGCGGAAGTTTTTACGTAAGGGATGACGGAATTTGGCAGTATTCGGATCGCCTTTATAAAGGGCTATGCCATAGCGCGTGGCGTCGACCACCTGACGGGCGGTCAGCTCTTGGTAGAGATAGGGGTGCGCACGCTTGTAAGTCGAGCCATAGCCCTCGTAGTCGGGCATGATGACAAGGTTGTAATTGTTGCTCGGCTCGGCAGACACCACCTCAGTGGCAATGCCATATTCAGCCCAAATAGGTAATGCAAATGGCGCTAAAATGACAGTACTTGTAAGGTATCCCAAAAGGAGATTGGTCTTATATCCGAACTTTATCTTCTTGCCGCCGGCCAGCGACATCAGCACGCCCCAGTCCTGGGTGTCGAAGCCCTTCGTGGTGTGCGAGGGACACTCGTCGTTCTTAGTGATGGTGATGTGGGTGCCTATGACCACGTCGCGCACCTCGCTACCTCCGCCCTTCGTAGGGCAGGCGGCAATGCTGGAGAGCATCACCTCGTTTCCGTCGGCATCCACCGACGGATACTCGTAGGTGAACACATTGTAGTGGTATTCTGCCAGCCAGCCAGCATAGAGCGAGCCGGTGCGACCGCTGGGGGAGATGGCACGGCGCTGGCCCTTGCGCGGAGCAGCAGCACGGCGGGCAGCGGCCTGCTCGTCGATGTCGCCATCCTTCTCCCAGAGAATGTACTGCTCCACGGTGTAGACAGTGTCGGGAAGGTGGGTCACCGAGTCCTCCGTTACCCATTGATAAACATCGGAAGCCACCACGCCTACATCCAGAATGCGGGCATCGCTGGCATTCACGCTCTTTGGGATGTCGCCGAAGCCGCTACCCCCTTCGGCAGCTCTGATGGGCAGACACATGGTCAGCCCAAAAGCAATTAGGAATAATAAGGTTCTTAGCATTTTCTATTTAGTTTTTGTTAATAAATTTTGTCTTTGACAAAGAATTAAAGGTTAAAAGTACAGTATTTTCTCAAATACTATGTCTTTTTTCTGTGCTTTAACAATATTTTAACACTGCCCACAAAGACTTTGAGCCGTTCTTGCTCCATTTCATTACGCAAGCGTCTCCTTCGTCGCCGAGCGCTTCATTTCTCATTTCTCATTTTTGCAGGAAGCCGTTCTTTCCCATCGAAAAAGCCGTTCTTTCAAATCGAATAAGCCGTTCTTTCTATGAGAAAAAGCCGTTCTTGCTCCATTTCATTACGCAAGCGTCTCCTTCGTCGCCGAGCGCTTTCTCCGAAATTCAATAGCCTGCATTATTCATACCGCATACGCGGTGCTATGGAAAAACCAAATAAAACAAGGAAAAACCAACAAAATGCCTGTATTCTTTGGTTTTTGTTGGTTTTCTTTTGTTTTCCTCAAGACCGCGAAGCGGTAAAAACAAGCGTATGAATAATGCAGGCTAAATATAGTTTTTCGGATGAAACTTCCTTCAGTCATAACTCCACCACCTGGTCTACGTAGCCGTCGCGCAGGATGGTGAGTGTGCGACCGTCGTAGCAGAGAGTGAGACGGATGGTAGTCAGCTTCGAGGGGTGGCTGTCGCCATTGGTGCCGGTGCTGTGCTGCGCCCAGGCATCGCTCGACAGCAGACGGTTCTGACTGCGGAAGGTACGGTCGCCGATGGTGACTACAGGGCGCTGGTCGTCAGGACTGATGCTGTAGACCATTGACCATTGACCCTTGGCCTTTGAACGCTGAGCATCGTCCAGCGTGGCAGTGAAGAGCACTCCGGCATAGTTGGCGGTGTCGGGATGGAGCGTCAGCGTGACGGGCTTGCCCGGAGTTAGAACAAAGGTCTCACCAACTCTTTCGGACTCTGCATCCTGTAGGGAATAATGCTCGTCAAACAGGCCATCGCATACGATAGCTGTGGGGTAGCCCTTGGGGTACCACTTGTTCACCATCCAGTAGTAGTAGTCGCCCTGCATCCACGTCAGCCGCATCTTCGACTGTGCCGAGCCAGGGATGACGTATGGTCGGGCGTTGCCCTTCGTGGAGCCTCGCGTTACCTGTTCCTTATTAACAACAGTGCCGTCGGCGGCCATAGTGTAGTGCCATATCTCGTTTGTGCCTTCGCGGTCGAACGTTCCGTCCTTTGTAGGCATGGAGAGGTACAGCTGGCGGGTGTCGTCTGGATCTATGGCCATGCCGCCGCTATAGCAGCGCTCCGTCCTGTCCCAGTTCAGGTGGAAGGCATGTCCGGCGGGGGCCACTGCCGATGTCTGCCACTGCTGTCCGTCCCAACGGGCATACCAGTACTCATGGGTGGTCTTAGCTTCGTCGATGTGGGTATAGGCCACCACAGGTTTATTGTTTATTGTTTCTCGTTTATTGTTAATTGTTTCCCGTTTATTGTTTATTGTTTCCCGTTTATTGTCAAGCGCTATCTGCCACACCCAGTTACGCGTCTGCGCCGTGCGGTCGATGACGGTAGCGGGATATTCAGCGGCATAGGCCTCGCTCTTGTTCACATGGAACGTCCCCTCGCTGACAACGCTCAGCTGCCGTCCAAGGATGTCGCGCAGCAGCGGGCCTTGCCCGTGGTTGATGTCTATGACGTTGAAGTATAGCCAGTTGGGCTGCTCATTGTCGGGATGTCCCGTGGTGTAGGCCACGTAGATTTTGTCCTTGCCGTTGCTGGCATATTTGGCGTAGGGACGTGCGCCAGTAGACTGCACCACCTGGTAAGGGCCGTAGTCGAACCTACAGTTGCCGTCGGCGTCGGGCATGGTCAGGCGGGCTATGGTGGGATGCCAGCCGATGCCGCGCCAGCAAAGATAAATGTGCTGCGGGTCGTCGCTGAGGATGAAGGGCGAGGGGTAGGTTGTGTTGTTCTTCGTGGCCAGGCGTTTCTCCTCACCCAGGGAAGTGATGTCGCCGGGCTTTTGCGATATGCGATACCAGATGCAAGGCTCGTCGGTGTGGCGCGTGTAGAAGACCATCACACGGCCGTCGGGCAAGACGAGGAACGTCGGGTTGTTATGGTCGTCGGGCTGGAAGAATGAGCGTACCAGCACGTCGGTCTTCTTCTGCCGCAGCCAGTCATACTGCGTGGCTTTCACATTGCCGTGCACGTCGATGTAGCCAATGTAAGTGGCGTCCACCGTCCCTTTCTCGTCCTTATAATGCAGCGCCCGAGGATCGGCAAACCAGCACCAAGCACCCTCCGCAGCCACCACGGTCTGTGTCTGACTGACAAAGGTGGTGACACTGCGCGGCGGAAGGACATTGGATGCAGCTACAGGCTTGAGCGTCTCGCCCTCTACGTCACTGGTTCGATAGCACTTCCACTTTGTCTGGCTACGGTCTGAGAAAGAGATGTCGAGCGGTTGCTCCTTCTCGCTGTAGTTGATGGCCACCACCACCCACTGCCCGTCCTTGTTGCGGAAGGCGGTAAGCATCAGCCCGCGTGGGTCTTCGGTGCCGCTGATGTCATAGCGTACAGCCCCAGGACGCACAAACCGGCTATAGTTACCCATGGCCCAGAGCAGTCGCGAGTCCTGGGCACGGTGTCCACGGTTCCAGACACGGATAAGCCCGTCCTTGTAGTTACCTCCGCAAGCCCGCCACCACGACCAGCTCTCGGCATCGGCGTAGGTCAGGTCATGATGGATGATGCGAGCTACGTAGAGCGCTGTCTTCATGGTGAAGTCATAGCCTCCGCCGCCGCCTATCTCCTCGTCGTTGCTCATGATGCAAATCTCCGACTGCCAGAAGCCGACGCCGAGGTCACGGCACTCCTTGCGCAACTGCTCACGTATCCTTTTCATGCGCTTCACGGGTGTGTTCGTCCAATAGCTGTGACCCAGGATGAGGCGCGGCACCAGTGGCGTATTACCCAAGTAAGTCTCAGTACTATCCTTCGAGAAGAAGGTTCGCAGGGTGTTGCCGCGCTCCCACGTTGTCTCATAGATGCCCAAGAGGCAGCGCAGGTCGCTCGACTCATTGACCATAATCTGTGTGCTGACGCCCTGCCGCTGAAACGCCTCACTGGTGGCCTTTGCCAGCCGCACTATCTCGCGGTTCGTGGCTGGTGAGCCCTCCTGCTTCGGCCCTTGCCAGTTCCAGTGGCCGTCGGGCTCGTTCACCGGACTGATGTAGTCGATGTGTATGCCGTCGTGCTCCTCAAGTCCCCGCATCGCCGTGGCCATGAACTGTGCGAAGTCATCATAGCAGTCTTCGCGGAGGTTCAGCGTGCCGCCACGTCCGGTGTTCGTGGCCAGTCCGTTCTGTGTGAAATACACAGGCGGAGAGTTAAGGAAAGCCAGGAAATAGGGCACACCCCGCTCCTTGGCCATGCGCAGGAACCGCCGTTGTCCCTCCTGTCGGCTCCAGTCGTAGCTGCCGTCTGCCTGGAGGAAGCACTCTGTGCGTGTGTCGCGGTTGATGGCCGCACCGTCGCCCTGCTCCGCACTTCCTGCTCCCAGATTAAACCGCCACAACGACAATCCTATTCCCTGCGGCTGTCCGCTGGCGTCCGTCTCCAAAGAAAAGAGCCAGTCAGCAATCTGCTTCTGCGCCACCGTGTCACTCCACATACCGATGTCCTGCATCGACCATGCATCGCTCGCGCCGAAGTGCCTAATCGTCTGCCTCGGCTGGTCCACCATAATGGTAAACGTCTGTCCCGCCCATGCCACTATAGCAGCTTGGACAGTCAATAATGTTATTATCGTCTTTCTCATAACTGTGTGCAAAGTTACAATATTCCCTTTATCTATTGGCACCATCAAAAGACGTTCTTGTCTGTCAAGGTTTATTCGCCCTTTAACCGTTTTACCTCTTGTTGCGTTGCGACTTATGAGTTCTCACTTTTTCAAAAAAGCCACAGCTATCTGAGTTTCAACAGAATTCTGTAATTCTTGGTTGATAATCTTTCCTATAGGATAGTTTAAATTTGAATTAATTTGGATTGATGGTCCCATAATTTTTGTTCTATAGATTTAACCTGTCACCTTTAAACATCATCCTCTACATAATTAGCCAATCGTGCTTTTGCCACTGCTAAAGACTTTTGGATTTGGTGTTGCAGCACCTCACGAGGAGGTAACTCTGTCATATATTGAGCTACCTTAATGCCAGCCTTATCAAGTTGCAGCAGTTCAATCTGTTCCTTGCTCCCCTCTGTACATAGTAGCAATCCAAGGGGTGTCTCTTCTCCTGGTTCCATTTCGTTCTGCTCCAGCCAACGCAGATAGAGTTCCATCTGCCCTTTATACTCAGCCTTGAATCGTCCCTTCTTCAGGTCAATGGCTATCAGGCGATGCAAACGACGGTGATAGAACAAAAGATCAAGCTTAAAGTCTTCACCATCGATAATCATCCTCTTCTGTCGTGCTACAAAACAGAAGCCGTTGCCCAACTCGATAAGGAACTGCTCTAAATGAGCAACCAAACAATCTTCTAGTGTTTTTTCACTATAGAAACCTTTCAAGCCTGCAAATTCCAGGAAATAAGGACTCTTGAACACGAGGTCGGGCGACATCACATTGTCATCGCGCAGGGTAGTGAGCTCTTTTTTGATGAACTCGTCGGGCTTGCCGCTGATGGCTGTGCGTTCAAAAAGCAAACCATCGATTTCCTTGCGAAGCCTATCGCGCCCCCATCTTCCAGATGCGGCCATTGTAATATAAAATTCTCTTTGAAGGGAGTCTTTTAATGGAAGTACCTCTATGAAATGAGACCAGTACAATTTTCGCGCCAGTTGCGCGACAATTTGCTCCTCTGGGAACAGATTCGCAAATTGCATCATTCGTCGAATACTTTTTTCATCAAATCCTTTCTTCCCATATTCCTCCTGCAATTGTCGCGCAACCTGCGCGACAATTTGCATACCATACTCCGCACGCTGGTTTCCAAGCACATTGCGATTGATACGTTCGCCAATATGCCAATACATCATGGTCTGTTCATAATTGGCCGTAGCTGCCACATGACCACGAGCTTGCTCGATGATATGACGCAAATCCTGCATCAAAGATTGTGTTTCGAACTGCGACACAATTTGACCACTTAAATCTAACTCACCCATAATTTCTCATTATCTGTAACCCCCATGGCTTGCAAATGCTACAAAGCATGTGAAGTTGTCGTATATATTAGACTCGAATTGCTTGACCAATCCTTTTCCAACAAAGGAGTCTTCCTCAATATTCTAACCTTGTCCAATAATTATCGTTTACATATTTGAATTATTTTTTGTTGTTCCAATTTGACTTACCTACTGTTGTTAATGCTACAAAGTTACATATTTTTATCCAAATAGCGCACATAATGTTAAGTTATTTAGCAAATAATCACATTTTAATGTCATTTTCCCCACGCATCATGTACTTCTCAAAAAATGAAAACTTACTCCGCTCGGCCTTGCCGCTTTGCAAGCAAGACTTCGCATAGTATTCATGTTGACTCCTGTCAAATGTCACCACATGGAGATGGCCTAAGCCGTTCAATCTCGGAGAGAAGATAGGACAGACCCTAAGAAAAAGCCGTTCTTTCTGTCAAATTCTCTAGAGAATTGATGAGAAAGAACGGCTTATTCCCATAGAAAGAACGGCTTTCTCTATGAGAGCGAACGGCTTAAACCTACAGAGCGAACGGCTTTCTCTCCAACGGGCATCATTACAGGCATGTTTCAAAAAATAAAGGCCACTCGTCAGCACGACGTTGGTGGCCTTCTAAACTAATGGTATTAGTTTTTAATAGAGGAAGCTTCACAGCTTCAGAAAAGATTGTTTTAAATGATATAGAGAAAGCATAGAAATTATAAAAATGTTATTCCAAATACCCTGTCGGTGCAAGGTAGGTAGTGTCGATTCCTTCGCTGTAGAGGTGGATGGAGTCTGCTGTGGCGGCGGCGATGGCGGCCTTGCGAATCTCATCCTGATAGTGTGCTATCTGCTCATCGTCAGTCCAGACGTTGTCATCACGGAACGACTGGTTGATGGCAGTGCTCATGGTGAGTATGACGGCCACGACGGCGGCGGCGCGGAGCAGCGGGCGGAAGCGCTCCTGGAGGCTGATGACGCGGGCACGGGCCTCCTGAGGGGTGTCGGCGTCTGTCTGTCCGTCTATCAGACGGAGCATACGGTCATCAAAGTCTGCGCCAAGTACATCGCCTTTCTCCATAGCCTCGAAGAGGGGCTTGTAACGGCGCAGTGCGCTGGGCACGTCCTCGTCGTCCTGGGCGAAGAATGCACTGAGAATCTGCTCCTCCTTCAAGGTTGTTTCAGCCTCGAAGTATCGGTTGAGGAGTTGCTCGATGTACTTATAATCCATATTGTTCGTTTTCGATGAATTTCTTTTTTATTGTCTGTCTTGCCCGGAAGATGTTCACCTTCACTTGCTCTTCTGTAATAGCCATGATGGCGGCTATTTCTTTGTAGGGTTTCCCCTCTACGTCTCGCAACTGTATGCAGATGCGCTGTTTCTCAGGCAGCGTGTCCATGAGTTGCCTTACTATCTGCAGTCTGTCGCGCTGCACGGTCTGCTCCTCCGGATCGGAGTTGTAGGAGTAGTCTACTCGGTCGAGCGTGTCATTATCGAGCGTTGTGCTCGTCTGGCGACTCATGCGTTTAACGCGGTCTAACGCCAGGTTGTGGCAGATGGTCAGGCAGAACGCTTCCATAGAGTCTATCTCTGCCCACTGCTCGCGCCGGCTCCACACTTTAAGCATAGTCTCCTGCACGATGTCCTCTGCATCCTGTCGGTTGAGAGTGATGCGCATTGCGAGCCTGAACAGCTCGTTTTTCAGAGGTAGCACATCGGTTCGGAAACTTGCTTCACTCATGCTCTCTACTTATTTTAAGACGATTGACGGAGGGAAAAGTTACAGTTTTTTTGAAAAAATTTCAAAACATTTTACTAATTCTGTTTATTCCTTCCACCAAGTGGTCGATTTCTTCCTTAGTATTGTAGAGGGCAAAAGAGGCACGGACAGTGCCTGTGATGCCTAAACGGTTCATAAGTGGCTGGGCACAGTGGTGGCCTGTGCGTACGGCGATGCCTAAGCGGTCGAGCAGCGTACCCATGTCGAGATGATGGATGTCTCCGACGAGGAAGGAGACGGGACCCCCACCAACCTTTGACCTTTGACCATTAGGACCAAAGATGCGGATATTGGGGATGGTCTGCATCTGCTCTAAGCAGTAGCAAGTGAGGTCGTGCTCGTGGCGCTCAATGTTGTCCAGTCCTATGGCCTCCATGTATTCTATGGCCTTGGCCAGTCCGTGGGTGGCGATGTAGTCGGGCGTGCCGGCCTCGAACTTCAACGGCGGACGCTCGAAGGTGGTCTTGTCCCAGGAGACGTGGTCAATCATCTCTCCCCCACCCTGATAAGGCGGCAGACGGTCGAGCCACTCCTCCTTGCCGTAGAGCACACCGATGCCCGTCGGCCCGTACATCTTATGTCCGCTGAAGGCCAAGAAGTCGCAATCCAGATCCTGTACGTCGAGGCGCAAATGGGGTGCGCTCTGGGCAGCGTCTACCAGTACAGGCACACCATGCTCATGAGCCTTCCTAATGATTTCCTTCACAGGGTTCACCGTTCCGAGCACGTTGCTCACATGAGTCAGGCTAAGCAACCGTGTATTCTCAGTGAAATAGCTGTCCAGCTCGTCGCCCTCAGGCAGACGGCCGTCGTCGCTAATAGGCAGGTGACGAATTACGAATTCCGGATTCCGAGTCCCGCATTCCGCGGGTGGAGATTGAAGATTGCGCCGTTTGGCCTCTAACTGCCAGGGCACGATGTTCGAATGGTGCTCCATGTCGGTGACGAGAATCTCAAGGCAGGACTCTTCTCCCTGCGGGAAAACCGCAGGGCACTGTGGCTTGCGGCGGGTCTCCTCCGTGAGCCACTGACAGAACGACGAGGCTACGAGGTTGATGGCCTCCGTCGTGCCCCTTGTAAAGACGATTTCCTCTGTAGAGCGAGCGTTGATGAACCGTCGGACAGTCTCGCGGGCGGCCTCGTGCAGGTCGGTGGCCTGCTGCGAGAGGTAGTGCACGCCGCGGTGCACATTGGCGTTCACATTGAGATATTCCTCGCGCATGGCATCGAGCACCTGCAGCGGCTTCTGCGTTGTCGCCGCATTATCGAGGTACACCAACGGCCGCCCATACACCTCACGGGAGAGTATGGGGAAGTCGGCGCGAATCTTATCGAGTGAATAGTGCATAGCGAAGAGTGACTATTTATCCTTTCTCCCGAAGAGAGAGAAGTGTACGTAGCGCTTGGGGTGCTGCTTGAGGTCTACGAGCAGGGAGTCGGCGCTGGCCATGGTAGCATTGAGGCTGTAGAAGAGCGAAGCGTCGTGCAAGAGTCGTCCGAGGGTTCCCTCCTTGCTGTTCATGGCGGCCGTGGTCTGTTCCAGGTTGGCCATGGTATTATCCACGCGCTTCATGGTCTGCGGCAGGTTAATGTCGTTGAACTGCCGTGTGAGGCCGTTGGTGTTCTCCAGCATCGTGTCGGCCTTGGCAAGCATCTGAGGCACCTGATGGTTCAGCTGTGCGGAGAGCTGATTCAACTGCTTGGTGGTTGTAGTAAGGCTGGCGGTGATGTCCTCGATGTTTCCTAACGAGTTGCGGATGGCTGGGTCGGCGAGCAGCGTGTTCACCGAGACGAGAATGGAGTCGAGCTTTGGCAGCATCGCCTCTATCTGTGGAACCATGTTACCGGCCTTCGACATCAGTCCCTCCTTTGCGCCGCCCTCGATGGTATCGCCTTTCTGCAGCAGGTCGAGGACATTCTCTCCGAAGCGTAGCTCCAGCTTCACGTTGCCCAGCAGGTCGCTGGTAATCTCGGCACGGGTGCCACGCGGCAACTTCATCTTTTTGTCCAGGCCGATGGTGGCCACTACGTTATCAGGACGTGAGTAGTCGTAGTCGATGTCCTCTACCACTCCTACGCGATAGCCGTTGGCATAGACGGGGCTGGAGGGCGACAGACCGCTGACATCGGTGAAGTGGGCGTAGAAATTGTTGTCAGACGAGAACATAGTGAGGCCTTTGAGGAACTGCATCCCGAAATAGAGGATGACGATGGCCACAACGGCAACCAGGGCTATTTTCACTTCTTTGGTGATGGGTTTCATGGGAGTTATGGGAGTTAATGGGTTTTCTGGGATTCGCTGATGGCCTCGTCGAGGTCCATGCGCTTGCCGTTGCGGAAGGCTGCGATGAAGGCCTGTGGGAACTTCTTGGCCACCTCACGGCGCAACTGGCGTATCTCGTTGTAGTTGGAGGTCGAGCCGACGGTGTATTTCCACAGTGAGCCATCTTTGTAGCAGTCGGCATCCTTGATGCCCTTAAGGCGTGAGTCGGTGGACTTCAGCTTGGTGGCGCTGGTGAGGAACTGGACCTTGAAGATGATAGCAGACCCTCCCCCGGCTCCTCCCTCTGAGGGTGAGGAGTTGTTACTTTTGGTGTCAGGCTTTGTGTCAGCAGGTTTATCAGCAGCTGGTTTGTCAGCGGCAGGTTTCTCTTTTGTTTCCGTCTTGGGAGAAGGTTCGGACTTTCCTTTCGTTTTTTCGTTTTTATACTCTACGAAGGCCTGGTAGATGCCTCGTCCGAGGTCGTCAATGGTGCCCTTATTGTTAAGGTAGGCCTCCTCCGAGGGAGTGGTGATGTAGCCCAGCTCGATGAGACAGGCGGGCATAGATGTCTCTCGGAGAACGAGGAAGGCATCCTGCTTCACACCCTTGTCGGGACGGCTGGCCGTGCGGCAGACGTTCTTCTGTATTTTCTTTGCCAGGTTGACGCTCTCGAGCATGTTGGCATCGTTGATCATCTCGAAGATGATGTAGCTCTCAGGCGAGCGGGGATCGAAGCCGGAGTAATGTTCCTGGTAGTTGTCCTCGATGAGTATCACGTCGTTTTCGCGCATGGCGGCAGAGAGCTTCTCGTCGCTGCGACGCATACCCATGGTGTAGGTCTCCAGGCCTGTGACGGGTCTCCTGCTGGCCACTGAGTTGGTGTGTATGCTGATGAACACATCGGCCTTGTTGCGGTTGGCAATGGCAGCACGCTCATGCAAGGGAATAAAGATATCGGTCTTGCGGGTATAAATCACCTTCACGTCGGGGCAGTTCTGCTCCACGTAGCGTCCGAAGGCCAGGGCGACGTTCAGGTTGATGGTCTTTTCCTTCGAGTATTTGCCCAGTGCACCCGCATCCTTGCCTCCGTGCCCGGCATCGATGACGAGGGTGAACTTGTGGTTGCCCGCAGCATGAACGTTGATAAATGAGAAATGGAAAACAAGAGACATGATGACCAAGGGCATCCAGCCCCTGAATCTCCATTTCTCTGCCATTATTCTTAATCCTATGCTCATCATTTTTCTCATTTATCATTTTTCATTTCTCATTTATCATTTCTCATTTCCCATCTCTTACCTCCACCTCCACTCCTGCTCCGTCACAGTTGGCTCCCATGGGTGGGTTTTCCTTGACGACCGTGACCTTCACGGCCTCCACGCCGGGGAACTCTGCTATGACGGCTTGGGCAATACGCCCGGCTACGTGTTCGAGGAGCTTTGACGTCTGGGCCATCTCGCGCTTCACGACCTGCAGCACGTCGGCATAGCTGATGGTGTCGTCGACGCTGTCGGTTTCCATCGCCCTACTTATATTATATTGTATGCGAACACTTATTGTGAACCACGCACCCACACTACGCTCCTGCTCCTCCACGCCGTGGAAGGCATAGAGGCGCACTCGGTCGAGGAATATCGTGCTAATGGTTGTCATTTTATGTTATGAAAGTCTGTCGTACTCATTCATTTAGATGTTCATCTTCCCAAATATCCAAGAAATCGTTTGGCTCCATAACTGAAATTCGGGATTTTGAGAAATCATCCGGATTGCGTGTAACAATGATATCGGATGAGAACGCTGAAGCAGAATAATACTGCATTACGTCTTCGAAATCTTCAAAAGGAGCAAGAATAGACTTCTTTATAGTCTCTTCGTCAACAGTTGTTATCCGACATATCTTTATAAACTATCAAATTCATGAACGATTCTCGAATTTGGCCATTTATGGTGTTGTGAGCAAGAAAATCTATAAGAACATTTGTGTCAAGGAAGACATTCTTCATTTATATTTCTCGTTTAAATAGTCTGCGTAAGCCTTCTTCTCGTCAAAGTCGATTGGAAGATTTGTTCCCTTGAACATTTCTTTTACACGTGGATCGATTTGCAATTTTCGTGTTTTCTTAGCCTCAGCTGCTGTGCTGGCCGCTGACGACTCCAACCTAACTTCCTCATACAAATGATCGGCCAGCCACTGCTTGTTGCTGGTGGAGAGAGCCATTGAATGAATCAGGCTGAGCAGGTTGTCCATTACAATTGACATGTTCATCTTGTTTGCCTACTTTATGTTTGACATTATTGTCCCCTACTGTTCTTCCTCGGCTTCCTGACTTCCGGGCAGGTATTTCTTCAGGGCCCGCTCCACGCCGTTCTTCCACGTGTTGATGCTCTCGTGGCTGAGCTGCAGCGAGGCGACAAGCTTGATGACATGCTCGATGGGCATGCGGTAGCGCAGCACGCCTGAGATGAGCTTGGCATAGTTCCAGTACTCGGGGTTGAACTTCTCCGAGAGCCCCTCGACGGTAATCTTGTAACCGCGCGTGTTGGTGAACTGGAAGTCGTAGCGCTTAGTACCGTCGGCGCTGACCTGCTTGATAATCTTTCCCTTCGTGACCGACTTCGGGAGCATGATGCCCTCGTCGTCGTCCTGCAGGCCGGTGAAGATCTCGTAGGGATAACCGTCGAGCAGACCCACAAGGGCTACCCATTTCTCCTTATTGTTCTGGAAGCGCACAACGTCGCACTCCAATTCCTGGGGACGAACTTCCGTCACCCTGGGCCCTATGCTGACACTGATGCCACGAGTGCGGGCAAGGTCCTTGAGGTGGGTGGCCATACGGGCTATCTGACCCCTGGTAGCGGGGTCAGACTCGCCCTGCTCCAAGGCCAGCAGCTCGTCGATGAGCTGCTCTTCGCCGCCACAGGACACGATGATGGTCTGCAGTGGGCTGTCGGTTATATTGCTGTTTGTATCCATAATCAATACCATGCGGTTGGCCGCATGTCGTAATTATTGGCTGCAAAATTAGCTAAAAAAGGTCAAACAACCAAGTCTTTTACCAATTTTCTTCCGAAATCAGACTTATTATTTGGTCATTTGGAAAAAACAGACTAACTTTGCAGCCCAAAAACCCCAAAACCGGCCGTCAGAGAAAGAACGGCTTATTCGCATCGAAAGAACGGCTTATTCCAATAGAAAGAACGGCTTATTCGCATCGAAAGAACGGCTTATTCAAAAATCAACAAACAACCTATCGTCAACAATGAAACGACTAATCATCACTTTATCTTTCGTACTGACTGTTCTGGTCCTCTTTGCCATCCCCGCCAAGCGCGGCCTGTGGCAGACGCTTACCCTTACCGACGGCTCAGTGGTGCGCGCCCAGCTCGTGGGCGACGAGCACATGCACTTCTGGCTGACAGAGGACGGACAGCGATACACTATCCAGCCCGACGGCAAAGCCACGAAGGCCGACATGGAGAAGATGCGTGCCAACGCCATGAAGCGCCGCGCAGCAAACAACATGTCCAAGCGCCTGCGCTCACCACGAAAAGTGAATATCGGCGACAGAACCCACTATACAGGCAAGAAGAAGGGCATCGTCATTCTCATGCAGTTCACCGACACCAAGTTCAAGACCGCCAACAACCAGGCGAAGTACAACGACATCCTCAACAAGGAGAACTACACGACAGGCTCGTTCAAGGGCTCCGTGGCCGACTACTTCAAGGCGCAGAGCGGCGGACAGTTCGAGCTGACGTTCGATGTCTTAGGCCCGTTCCCCGCCAAGAAAAACTATGCCTACTACGGAAAGAACGACGCTGACGGCAACGACATGCACCCCGACGAGCTCGTTGTTGAGGCCGTGAAAGCCGCCGACGACGAGGTGGACTTCAGAGACTACGACTGGGACGGCGACGGAAAGGTAGACCAGGTATTCATTGTCTATGCCGGAAAAGGCGAGGCCGACGGCGGATCTTCAAACACCATCTGGCCACACATGTACTGGCTGAATAAGACGGGAATGGAGATTACCCTCGACAGCGTGCTCATCGACACCTACGCCTGCGCCAACGAGTTGTCGGCCGTCGATGGTTACATAACGGGCATCGGATGCTTCTGCCATGAGTTCAGCCACTGCCTGGGATACCCCGACTTCTACGACATCGCCTATCAGGGGTGGTTCGGCATGAGCAAGTTCGACCTCATGGATCAGGGCAGCTACAACGGCGATGCCTTCCGCCCAGCAGGATACACCGCCTACGAGAAGTGGATGGCCGGATGGTTAGAACCCACCGTCCTCGCCGATGAAGATGTCACGGTAGACAGTCTCGTAGCCACCAGTGAGAACGGCGGAGCCTACGTCATGTACAACGATGCCCATCCGGATGAGTTCTACATGATAGAGAACCGTCAGAAAACCAAATGGGACACCGACCTGCCCGGCAAGGGACTGATGATTACCCACGTGGACTTCGACAAGGAGATTTGGGAGCAGAACACACCTAACTCCAAGGTAACACAGTCTGACATAGCCCAGTCTGACGGAGAGCTCACCAAGACCAACGACCACCAGCGCTGCACCATCTTCCACGCCGACAATGAAGACGACCACAAATATTGGAGTACCTACGGTAGCTACTACACCAAAACGACACTTACCACCGACCTCTACCCCTACAATTATAACGACAGCCTGACGGCAACGTCGAAGCCTGCAGCCTCCCTCTTCAACAAAAACAGCAAGGGCAAGAAGTTCATGCAAGGCGCCATCCTGAACATTACGCAGAACAGCGACAAGACGATGAACTTCATCTACCGCGCCAAGGAAGACACGACCGAGACCGTCACGCCCGTAGACACCATAGGCCCTGTGGAGCCCATCGACACCATCATCCCCATCGAGGCACGCGGCGACACCCTCTTCTATGAGTCGTTCGACAAGTGCGACGGCACAGGCGGCAACGACGGCAAATGGAGTACCACCATAGCCACCTCGACACAGAAGTACATCACCGACAACGAGGGATGGGAAGCTTCCAAGGCATACGCCGGCTATCAGTGCGCACGCTACGGCAACGGCTCGACCGTGGGCGAGGCCACCACTCCGCCCTTCACCATCAACGGAGAGGCCGTGCTCACCTTCCGGGCCGCAGGATGGAACAAAGACGGCAACCAGCTGAAACTATCCATCCGCAACTATGCCGTTACGCAAGTCCCAGACTCCATAACGACCGAGATGCTGGACTCTATCGGTACTGAACTCCCTGACTCCGCTGCCACATTAGACATCAGCCAGTTCACCATGAACTCCTTCGCATGGAAAGACTACACGGTAAACATCACGGGCAAGGGCATTGTACGGCTCACCTTCACCGCCGAGCTGCGCTTCCTCCTCGATGAAGTGCTCGTCATCAGCCCCAGCGAGGAGCCGCCAGTCATTCTCGTTGGCGACGTGAACGGCGACGGAACGGTTGACGTGGCCGACATCGCTGCCATCATCGATGTGATGGCAGGCACTATCGACCCTAATGATAATCCAGACCTCATCCTTAGGGCCGACGTGAACGGCGACGGCACGGTCGATGTGGCCGACATCGCAATGATTATCGACATCATGGCAGGAATTAGCAATGAAGAACCTTGAAACCCGGCGTACCATCCGCCAATATTCCGACCGTGAGGTGAGCGACGACCTACTGCGCCGCCTCTTTGCCCTTGCCTCGAGAACGCAGACCATGGGCAACCTGCAGCTCTACAGCGTGGTCGTTACCCGCTCTGCCGAGCAGAAGGCTGCGCTGGCACCAGCCCACTTCAACCAGCCGATGGTCACCCAGGCACCTGTGGTACTCACCATCTGTGCTGACTACCGCCGCACTACGCAATGGGCACGCTGTCGCAAGGCCGACCCGGGCTACGACAACTTCCTTTCCTACCAGAACGCAGCCACCGACGCCCTGCTCTTCACACAGACGCTCTGCTGCCTCATGGACGAGGAGGGACTGGGCTACTGTTTCCTCGGCACCACCGTCTACCAGCCGCAGCAGATTATCGACATCCTGCAGCTGCCAAAGCTCGTCATGCCCGTGGCAACACTCACCGTGGGCTGGCCTGCCGCTGTTGAAGGGGATTTGCAATCCCCGCCGCTTACAGACAGGCTGTCCGTGGAGAGCTTCGTCCATCAGGAGGCCTACCACGACTATACGCCCGAGGACATCGACCGCTATTACACCGCTAAGGAGCAACTGCCCGAGAACCAACACTTCTGTGAGCTTAACCACAAGGAGACCCTCGCACAGGTGTATACCGACATTCGCTACACCCGCTCCGACAACGAAGCCATGAGCCAGACGCTCCTTGACACCCTCAAAAGACAAGGATTCCTTTAAACACCCAACACCCATGAAAACTATGAGACTATGGATGCTTGCCGCCATCCTTACACTTTGCGGCACAACATACATTCAGGCACAAGTGATGAAGGCTGCCGACCTGGAGAAATATGCCAAGCAGCGCTATGGCGACAAATGGCTCGACGCCGCCGCTAACCTGGCCAGCACGCTTACCCTCGACAAGAATGAGAGCCTCACCTACCAGCAGGTCATTGAGGCACCGGGGAAGACCAAGCAGCAGATCTACGTCGCCCTGAACTACTGGGCCACCGCCACCTTCAAGGACAAGCAGGCCATCACCCTCAACGACAAGGACGCAGGATGCATCATCATCTCGGCAACCATCGACGGCATTGCCGACCATACCGGAACGCTCAACCGCTACATCGTCAGCATCACTCCCATCATCAAGATTGACATCAAGGACGGAAGGGTGCGCGTCACCTACACCGTGCAGAACTACGACATTCTCAAGGCCGAGGATGCCGGATGGCTCGGCGTACTGGCCGACAACAGCGACAACCGCCAGAGCAAGCAGAACATCTACAGCGACGGCAAGCGCATGAAGGACGACAAGACCGACCGACGCCTCTACGACGAGCAGTGGGAGATAGCACACCACTACCCCTTCGTGGAAAAAGACAATAAGAAGCGCACCTGCTCAAAGGCACTCGTCATGACCCACGCCTACAGCAACGCCATAATGGACAAGGTTGAGGAAGCGCTGAAGAACGGCATCGTGGGCAACGAGGACGAAGACTGGTAAGTGGGTCACGGGGACAGGCCCCTGACTCAGTTTTGGGTCAGCGTTCCTGTCCTCATGACCCACTCCCCATGACCCACTAAAAAGGGTTCACTTCAGCCGAAGTGAACCCTTTTAGATTTATCTCTTAACAAGACTTAGAACGGAATCTTGTAGCCAAGGGTCAGCATGATAACGCTGTTCTTCTGGCTATAGTCGCTGTGCTCGACATCAATGATGTTGCTCAGGCCGAGGTTGTAGCGAGCATCGATGACGAAGTCGGAAATCTCGTAGGAGATGCCAAGGGGAATTGAGAAATCGAACGACTTCAGTCCGTCCTTGTCGGTGTTTTCGTGCTCGTGGCCATTCCTTGTGTATTTGTTCTTTCTCGAGAGCAGGAATCCAGGCTGCACACCAGCCTTCAGAGCCAGACCGGGGGCAACATAGTAGTTAGCCATGACGGGAATGTTCAGGTAGGTCAGGGTTTCAGAACCATCGGTAATATCGCCGTTATCCTTCATACCTGCACCCTGCATTGATACCAGAGCACCAGCGGTAATGGCCAGAGGCTCCATGACATAATAGCCAAACTCAGCACCGGCAGCCAGGCCGAGCTTCATCTTAGCATCATCAGTACCGTCACCGGTAATCGTTGCCAGCGTTCCACCCACCATGGGTTTCAGGAACATCTGCTGAGCGTTAGCGTTAATTGTAACCATAAAAGCGGCTACTGCAATCATCAATAATTTCTTCATACTTTTTCTGTTTTAAAAGTTAAACAATAAAATTGTCGCTGCAAAGATAATGCTTTTATTAATACCCTCCAAATTTTTTTTTGCTAAACGTCTAATATTCTGTATTTTTTCCCATTTTCAAGAATCTTTTCTTAAAACGGGATTGTATTTTCTGGAGATTTTTTTCATTTGTCATGTTGACCAGCAGTGGCAGAAGCCCTACGCGAGTTGGCCGCCATGATGTCGATGACCATGCCGATGTCTGCCACGTCGACCGAGTTGTCGCCGTTGACGTCGGCTGAGGCATCATTACCGCCTGCGGCCATCACATCGATTATGTTTCCTATGTCAGCCACGTCGACTGTGTTATCGCCGTTGACGTCGCCCGTCCCCGAGGCTTCCTTAAAGGTGAAGTATCCCGGGGCACTCGTTCCGCCGTCTATGCGGGCGTAGGCCTTGCCGATGGTGTTGAGGTCAAACTTGTATTTCGTGCCTGCTCCGCCGACGAGCTTGTTGCAGTCTACGAACATCATCATACCGTCGGTGGTCTTGCTGGTGTTCCAGGAGTTGGAAGCGTAAATGGTTTGCAGCACTGAACATCCGGAGAACATCTCCTCTATCAGTTCCACATTGTCGGTAGTGAAGCTACTGAGGTCGAGGCTCTCCAGCTTGGTACAATGATAGAACATCTTAACCATGTTGGTGACGTTGGACGTGTTGAAGGAGCTGACGTTGAGCTGCGTCAGGCTTACGCACTGGCTGAACATCAATTCCATCGTTGTGACGCTGGAGGTGTTGAACGGGGAGAGGTCGATGGTTTTCAGGCTTATACATTCTTCGAACATCGACTTCATGGTCGTCACCTTCTTTGTGTTGAACTTGCTGCCAAAGACAACACCGTTAAGCCTGCCGCACCTGAAGAACATCCTGCTCATGTTCGTGACATTCTGGGTGTCGAAGGAGGTGAGGTTGATGACGCTTAGTCCGCAATCGTCAAACATGGCTTCCATGTCTTTCACCTTCGACGTGTTGAATTTCGACAGGTCGATGTATTGCAGGTTCTTACATCCAAAGAGGAAGAAGCTCATGTCGGTCACGTTGCTCGTGTCGAAGGAAGTGACGTCGATGCTTATAAGTGCAAAGCAGTTATCAAACATGGCCTTCATGTCGGTTACCTTCGATGTGTTGAATTTCGACAGGCCGAGGCCTTTCACCGACTGACAGCCGAAGAACATCCAGCTCATGTCGGTCACGTTGCGGGTATCGAACTGGCTGACCTCGATGGTGGTGAGCTGCTGGCAATTATAGAACATGGCCTTCATGTTGGTCACCTTCGACGTGTTGAACTTCGACACATCGAGGCTCTTCAGTGAGGTACAGCCGTAGAACATCCAGCTCATGTCGGTCACGTTGCGGGTGTCGAACTTGCTGACGTCAACGCTGGTCAGGGCAGAGCTCTCATAGAACATAGAGCGCATGAAGGTGGTCTCCGAGGTGTTGAGGTTGTCCATTCCCTCGATGCTGGTGAGGTTGATGTGGTGCTCAAACCAGTGGGCGGTGGAGGCGGGGCTGTAAGCCACGAAGGTGCTGTCGATGACGGCCTTCTTGATGTTGTCCCTTTCGGCCGACCAGCCTGGGAAGTCGTCGCCCGTGTTCATGCCGTACTTCTTGCCCTGCCGGCTGTCCTTCTTGCCGTCATAATAGAAGGTGAGGGTGGTGCCGTCGACCACGGCGTAAGCCTCCGCTATTTCGGGTGGCGTGCTGCTGAAGTTGACGGTATAGTTGTCGCTGCTGGAGATTATGACTAACTCGCCGCTGCTCTTATACACCGGTATGACGGCATAGGTTTCGCCGTCCTCCAGGTCGCGGAGCACGTAGTTGCATTTCTTCTTGGCTCCCTTCGACAGCTTCAGGCGGTCGGTCGTCGTCGACACCAAATCCCAGGAGTTGCTCGTGCCTTCGCGCTTCATCAGGTTGATCAGTACTTCGTTGTCGTAGTCGTTGTTTCCGGTATTCTGAAATTCGATGGTTATCTCCATCTGGTCAGCATTAATCTCTTGTGAGGCATTGGCATTGGTCACGCTGTAGGTGCAGTCCAGTTTCTGAGGCTTGGGTGCCGTAGGCGTGACGGGAATAGCAGCCGCAGGGTCCTCGACAGAATGACCGCCACAAATAACGTACGACCTCTGTTCGTTGAGCACGACCGACACATTGAGTATCTTGGTCTCACCCTTCTGCAGCTCCAGATGATCGCCGTAAAGGGGATGTTCTTTATTCTTGTCTTCAAAAAGGAGGAAACTGCCATTATAATAGGGTCCGTCGTTGGTGAACGTCAATTTCAGGTCAGCGGGGCCTTTTACCTCTGGTGTGTTGACGAGGTCTATTTCAAATGCTATTTTTTTGGTAATCGGTGTCAGGCTGAGCGTGTTTCCGTCAATGGTAACCACCGCATACCATCTCCATGCACCGACGCAAGGCTGCCACTGAGTGGCCGCCGACAGCTTGCTGATGGGCACGATGCAGTATTCACCGCTTGTGATACCGGCTCCGAAATCGAAGGTGGCTTTGGTGTAATCGGACGATAAACCCTGATTAGCCAGCAGGTCGACATTTTCCTCGACTGTTATCACCTTCTTCAAATTCCTATCGCTGTCAAAGATGCCATAGCCAAGGTCGAACGTCGTAGTGATGCCTGTTTTATTATAGAAGCTATAGGACACAGTTATACCTTTGAAGTCATCGCTTGTAGATGAGCGAGTAATCGACTTTTTCGATAAAACTCCATCTGTGACGGTCATAATGTCGGTTAGCGGATTGTCGTGGCCGGCATTCGGCTTCACGCCGATGAGTGCGCTCACACCTAAGTTATATCCTCCTTTTCCGACCCCTATACTCGATTCGTACCCGGGGTTCAGCACGCTGAGGAGGAAATAGCCGTTGTTCAGTCGGCCCCATCCCCAGTTCACGTGGTAATAGCCCTTGCCGTCGTAGCCGTCAACGACGAAGGTGTGTCCGCTTGTGATAGACTGTCCGCTGAAGAACACGGGGCGGTGGGCGCTCATCTCTGAATATACGAGCTCGTCCCACTGGTCGGCAGTATAGCTATTACGACTTGCGTACCTCATGCTCTTATCATAGTCGAAGTAGCTGATGAGTGCGTTCTTCAGGCTTTGTGCGTCGGCAGACGTGCCGCCCACTTCAGAGATGCCGAAATCGGCCTTGACAGATGTGGCGCAAGCCTGCAGCAGCGTGGCCACGGCCTTCTTCTGCGCGTCGGAGGCGTTACCGTCGTAGGTGTTGAGCATGTTGTCCCAGTCGAAAGTGGTGATACCCACCTCGGGAACGGTGATATACGACCTCGTGCTGCTGCCGATGTAGCTGCTCCAGTCGCTTGTGCACGGATAGCCGGGGATTGCCTTCAAGGAAGTCTTCGGGTAGTTCCAGTACTTCATAATCTGTGCCAACGCCAACGCCACGCATCCCGTCACGGCACGTCCGTACTTACTCTCGTCGAAGAACACGGGGCACTGGTTGTTGTACGGCGCATCCTGATTCCACTTCGTCGTCAGCATCGTCGCAATGGCCGGGTGGGTGGCAATCTTTGCGGGCGCTGCGAGCCTGTTCTGCTGCAAATAGCTTATCTGGCGGGCATAATCGTCGAGCCATGCCTTCATGTTATCCGGCATGGCGTCGGGCGAGAAGCTGCCCTCGTCGGCATAGCCCAGCACAGACGGAGTGCGGTCGTCGCCGCTGATGATGACGAAGCCGTCGTCGGCTCCAGGGGTGAACACATAGAAGCAGTCGTTCTCCAGCTGCATGCTGACGTCGGTCTGACGGGCCACCTGCCTCAGCCTTCCAGCCTTCGATGACTGGCCGCGGCCGTTGTAGAACTGCCGAGCCTGCTCCATAGCCTGCTCCTTGCCTACGGGCTCAGCCCACAAGGCAGGTAGACAGAGGAACAGACACCATAAAAGTGTAAAATGTCTATACATAATTATTTATAGTTTTAGATAAATTTCGGCAAAGATAACAATAAATATCGAAAAAACACCAAACAATTGGAAAATAACGACTCTCATTTGCGAAATGAGAGTCGATTTACGTGAAATGAGAGTCGATTTATTATTGAGATTGCCTCCGTCTGAGTTTCTTCAGATACCACATCAGGATGGGGATGGTGAAGGCGAAGGCGATGAAGTCGCTGCAGGGCATGGCGGCCCAGACGCCGTCGAGGTCCCACCACAGGGGCAGCAGGTAGGCCAGGGGCAGGAGGAAGATGAGCTGGCGCGAGAGCGAGAGGAAGATGCTGATGCGCACCTTGCCGATGCACTGGAAGAAATTGGTGATGACGGCCTGCGAGCCCACGACGAAGAACACCAGCATGTCGAACACCAGTCCCCGGGCGGCCAGGTTGATGAGGTCTGGGTCAGTAGTGAAGATACGGGCTATCTGACGGGGGAAGAGCATCGACACCGTCCATCCTACAAGCAGGAAACCGGTGGCGGCGGCGATGGTCAGCCACAGACAACGCAGCATGCGGTCATACTTCTCCGCACCGTAGTTATAGCCCACGATGGGCTGCATGCCCTGCGTCACGCCCATGACGAACATGAAGAACACCATGACCATCGAGTTGGCTATCGAGTAGGCTCCCACACCCATGTCGCCGCCGTAGCGCACAAACTGGTTGTTCATGAAGATGACGATGACACACGATGTGGTCTGCATCAGGAAAGGCGAGACACCGATGCCGATGATGTTCGTCACCAGCTCACTCTTCAGACGGTAGATGCCGCGCTTCAAGTGGAGCAGTTCCTTCTTGTCGCTGAAGAGCCACATCTGCCAGCACAGGGCCATCGACTGCGAGGTGACGGTAGCCAATGCCGCACCCTTTATGCCTAACCTCAGCCACCACACGAAGGCAATGACCAGCACGATGTTCATGCCCACGGTGAAGAGCGTGGCCCACATGGCGTGGCGCGGCTTGCCGGCGGCACGCAGCACGGCGTTCATGCCAAAGTACATGTGAGTGATGATATTGCCTAAAAGGATGACCACCATAAACTCACGGGCGTATGGCAGTGTCACGTCCGAGGCTCCGAAGAAGCGCAGGATGGGGTCGAGGAACAGCAGGCAGACTACCATAAAGACAAGTCCGATGACGACGTTCAGCGTCACCGTGTTGCCCAGCAAGTGTTCCGCCGTCTCATAGTCGCGCTGGCCCAGCTTCACGCTGATGCACGTCGAGGCTCCAACACCCACGGCGGCACCGAAGGCAGCGCTGAGATTCATAAAGGGGAACGTGATGCCTAAGCCGGCAATGGCATTAGGCCCCACCACCTGACCTATCATCGCACGGTCGATAATATTATACAGCGAAGAGGCGGTCATCGCCACAATGGCTGGCAGGGCATACTGCCACAGCAGCTGTCCCACAGGCTTCTGACCCAACTCCAGTGCTTTCTGTTTGTTGTCCATAGAATAAGATGCAAAAACGAAAAAATCGCAATTCGGCCACAAATTTACACAAAATATCTTAAAGTCAGCGTGTTTTTAGGCAAAAAACATGCATTTAGGGCAAAAAAACTGCTGCCCCTCAGACTTTAAGCCGTTCTTGCTCCATTTCATTACGCAAGCGTCACCCTTCGGGATGCCGGGCGCTCTCGATTCGAATAAGCCGTTCTTTCGATGGGAATAAGCCGTTCTTTCGTCGGGAAAAAGCCGTTCTTTCAAAGCGAATAAGCCGTTCTTTGCCGCTGCGCGGCCAAGTTGCTCACGCTCGGGAAAGAAAAATGGCTTTTTCTTTCCTCTCGCTTAATCGCAACTTTCTCTGACCCCTCCTGGTAGGCTCATTCCTCACCGTGTGTATGGGCAAAACGGAATTTGCCAAGCAAAAACACGTGCTGTGCGGTTGAAACAGACATGTATATGTCGATTTCTACCGCACATCACGCAAAAGACGCCCTTCCATATATGACATTTGTTAAGAAAACAGTCCAAAAAGTCTACATTTTTATCAGATTATTTGGTTTTTTAAATGTTTATTTGTACTTTTGCGGCCAAATTGCCTTATTGGGTCGAAAAATGCCCTTAAAACGCTTACATATTTATTTATATATTAACTAACTTTTATTAACAAACAAACGAGAGAGTTTTATGGAAAGAAAACGAATCATGACTCTGGTTGCGATGCTCTTCCTACTCATAGGAGGAGTATTCTCGCAGTCTAAGGTGAATGGTATCGTGATCTCGCAGGAGGATGGACAGCCCGTAGTGGGCGTGTCTGTCCTCGTTGTGGGCACCAACATCGGTACCGTGACAGGCACTGACGGACGGTTCTCGCTGACCGTTCCCGAAGGCAGAAAGATGCTCCGCATCTCGTATGTGGGCATGGAGACACTCGAAGTGAGCGCACGTCCTAACATGCGCATCGTGCTCCGCTCGGGCGACACCACTATCGACGAGATTGTGGTGACGGCCATGGGCATCAGCCGCCAGCAGAAGACGCTGGGCTACTCGGCTCAGACCCTCGACAACGACGAGCTGACGGTGGGTAAGGTGACCGATGTCACCTCGGCACTGGCCGGTAAGGTGGCCGGTGTGCAGATCAACACCACGTCGTCAGACCCCGGACAGGCCAACTCGGTCATCATCCGTGGTATCAGCTCTATCAACGGAAGCAACCAGCCCCTCTACGTCGTTGACGGTGTGCCCCTCCAGCAGACCACCTTCTCCGGCAATCAGAAAGGCCAGGACGAGTTCCAAAACGCTGTGGGCGGTATCTCGAGCATCAACCCCAACGACATCGAGAACATGACGGTGCTGAAGGGTGCTGCCGCTACCGCACTCTATGGTAGCCGCGCTGCCAACGGTGTCATCATGATCACCACCAAGAGCGGTAAGAAGCAGGGCGACAAGAACTTCCAGATTACTTATGACGGTAGCGTACAGTGGCGCAGCGTCAGCACGCTGCCTAAGTTCCAGAACCAGTTTGGACAGGGATGGAACGGTAAGCAGACGTTCATCGAAAACGGTTCTTGGGGTCCTGAGTTCGACGGCTCACAGCAGATCTATGGTCCCATCTGGAACAACCAGCAGCTCATCCACAAGTATGAGGCTGTGGAGGACAACATCAAGGACTTCTACAAGACCGGCGTCTCAAACACCCACAGCGTGGCCCTCAACGGCGTGTCTGAAGACAACAAGGTGACCTACTACCTGAGCTATAGCTACACCAACGACAATGGTATCATCCCCGGCGACAAGGACACCTACACCCGTAACACCATCGCCTACCGCGGCAGCTACGACGCCACCAAGTGGCTGAAGCTCTCGTCGAGCGTGAACTTCTCTAAGAGCAATACCAACACCGTCGGCACCTACCAGGGAACCTCGATGATTGACGGTATCCTGGAGTTCCCCCGCGACATCTCGCTCGTAGACCGTCAGGACCTCTCGTCGCCCTTCGCCACACCTGAGGCTTGGTACACGCCCTACGGCATCACCAACCCCTACTGGGCTATTGAGAACAACTACAACCACAACGACGCCAAGCAGGTGTTCGGTAAGATTCAGGCCGACATCAAGCCCTTCCGCCAGCTGACGCTGACCTATCGCTTCGGCTTCGACTACACTGACTATGACCACAAGCTCGGCGTGCCCGAAATCAACCTCGACGACGCCCTCATCAATGAGGACTATGGCTATGCTCCCTCGAACATGAACCAGAGCGGTTACGTCTCGACGACCTATCTGCGCAAGTACGAGCTGAACCACGACTTCCTGGCCAACTGGCAGGACAAGTATTTCGACGGTCGCCTCGACGTGAACCTCATGGCTGGTGTGAACATGAGCGAGCGCTACAGCACCGCCACCCGTAACCAGACCGACGGTCTGACCTTCTATACCGGCTTCTGGGACCTCTCCAACGGCTCCACCAAGACCGAAATCTTTGAGAGCCAGTCAAAGCGCCGCTCTGTAGGCCTCTTCGGCGACCTGACCTTAGGATGGGACGAGATGATCTACCTCGACCTCACCGCACGTAACGACTGGTCGTCGACGCTGCCCCTGGAGAAGAACAGCTACTTCTATCCCGGCGCTACGCTGAGCTGGATCTTCACCCGACTCATTCCCAAGAACAACATCCTGACTTTCGGTAAGGCACGTATCGCCTATGGTAAGACAGGTAACGACGCTGGTGTCTACCAGGTTTATCCTCGCTACGTACAGGGCTACTCCAATGGTTACTATGCTGCCGACCTGACCACCTTCCCCTTCAACGGTGTCAACGCCTTCCAGACAGCAGGTACGGCTGGTAGTAGCGACCTGAAGCCTGAGATGACCACCGAGTTTGAGATTGGTCTGAACCTGGCCTTCTTCAACAACCGCATCAACATCGACGCCGCCTACTACAACCGTAACACCGACGACCAGATCTTCACCCTGCCCGTTGACCCCGCTACGGGTTACAGTAACATGGTTACTAACTTCGGTAAGGTGCGCAACCGCGGTTTTGAGTTGTTAGTCAACACCGTTCCCGTGCAGACCAAGAACTTCCGCTGGGAACTGGGCTTCAACTTCGCCAAGAACAACAACAAGGTCATCTCGATGCCTGCAAGCCTTGATGGTGGTATGGTCAACATCAACGGCTTCTCCGCTGGTAACGACGCCGTCTACATGCGTGCAGTCGAGGGCCTGCCTATGGGTGAGCTGTTCACCTATCTGCCCCAGTACACCGAGGATGGCAAGCTCATCGTAGGTGACAGCGGACAGCCCCTGCTGACCGACGAAGTGAAGGACACTGGCAAGAACGTGAACCCCGACTGGACTGGCGGTGTCACCACAGCCCTCACATGGAAGGGTCTCACCCTGAGCGCAGCTCTCGATATCCGTAAGGGCGGCTGGATGTTCTCACGTACGAAGAACCTCATGCAGTTTACCGGTAACGGCGACATCACGCTCTACAACGAGCGCCGTCCGTTCGTCATTCCCAACTCGGTCTATGCCGACGGAACGGAGAACACCACGCCTATCTACCTGAGCAACCAGGGCGTACAGGACTACTTCAATCTCTATGGCGCTGGCGAAGGTGGCGAGTTCTACCTGCTCGACCGCTCGTTTGTCAAGCTGCGCAACATCACGCTGGCCTACTCACTGCCTAAGACGCTGGTCAGCCGCCTCTACCTGAGCGACATCACCCTCTCGGTATTCGCCAACAACCTGTTCACCTGGACCCACAAGGCCAACCGCTACATCGACCCGGAGACCTCGTCTTACGGTAACGACCTCGATGGCCTCTTCGGTGAACTCTATTCTAACCCTGCCTGCCGCAACTTCGGTTTCAACGTAGGTATTAAGTTCTAAAGAGAAGGAGGAAGAATATTATGAAGAAATTAGCAATTATATCTACTTTTGCACTGGGACTGGCCTTTACGTCTTGTGACAGCTATCTGGACATCAACCAGGACCCGAACTCGCCCGCCGAAAGCAACATGACTACCAGCATCATGCTGCCCGCAGCCGAGTTGAACCTTGCCGGCAGCTATGGTAACTTCATGCGCATCACCGGCGGCTACTACGCACAGCACTATGCACAGACCTTCGGTACGTCGAACTATCTGGACTTCTCACAGTTCAAGATGTCGGCAACACGCTCCAGCGGCACCTATACGCAGCTGAACTCACGCGTGCTGAAGAACCTGGAGACCATCCGCTCGCTGGCCAAGGCCAATGAGGAGTGGGGCAGCTATCTCGCCGCCACCACACTGCGCGCCTTCACCTATCAGGCTCTCGTTGACTGCTACGGCGAACTGCCTTTCTCTGAGGCTTTCGATGTAAGTAAGTCATCGCCGAAGTATGACGACGGCGCCGACATCTATGCCGGTATCCTTGCCGAGCTGGACGAGGCACTCGAAAAGGCACAGGCTGCCGACCAAGTGGCTACCAACTTCCTGTTCCCGGGAAAGAACGCCGCCAGCTGGATTCAGTTTGCCAACGCCGTCAAGCTGAAGATTATGATGCGTGAGATTGACGTCAAGAACGACGTCGTCGCTGCCATTGGCAAGCTCGTCACCGACGACAACTTCCCCGAAGAGGATGTGGCCTACGCCGGCTGCTGGAAGGACGAGGCCGGAGCCATGAGCCCCTACTTTGCTGAAGAGTTCTCGCCTGCATGGGGTTCCACACAGATTAATGTCGTGGCCAACGTCGCCATCATCGGCACCATGCTACAGAAAGATGACGAGGGCAACGTAACCTACGAAGACCCCCGCCTGCCCGCTTTCTTCGAGAAGAACAGCTCGGGTAACTACACCGGTAGCATCTCTGGCTCCAACTTCTCCACGTCAGACAACTACAAGTCTACCTATTGGTGCCGCCCCGTGGCATCGTATGACATGCCCGTCTATCTCATTACCCGCTCGGAGATTGAGTTCTTCATCGCTGAGTACTACGCCCGCCAGAACAATGCCGCACAAGCTCAGGCTCACTACAACGCCGCCATCGAGGCTTCCTGCGCTTCAGCAGGCGTCAGTGGTGCCGAAGAGGTCATCGCCAAATTCCCCTACAACCAGGGCAGCTGGAAACAGACCATCGGCATCTCGAAGTGGATTGCACTGGCCGGAACGAACAACTACGAGGCATGGTGCGAGGCTCGCCGTCTGAACTACCCCGCCTTTGGCAACGTCAGTGGCTCACAGATGTACAATCAGAGAGACGACTCTTCCTACAAGCCCGAACTCTATGTACCCGGAACACTCTACACCCCCATCTTGGTGGAAGACAAGTTAGGACCTAACAAGATTCTGGAGCGCTGGCCTTACGCCGACAGCTCGGCATCGCGCAACGGCAGCTCGCCCGAATTCCCCGGCTACACAACTCCCGTCTTCTGGGGCAAGTAGGAAAGAGCATGTCTAATTCCGCTATAATTCACTTAAGAAAAGAGACATTATGAAAAAGAATATCATCTATACAATGCTTTTCGCAGCTGCCGCCTTCATATTGACCAGCTGCGGCGATGACGAGTCAGCAGGCCTCTCGCGCATTACCTACTATCCGACCATTGAGTTGGAGGGTGGCTCTACCATCTTTGTCACCAAGGGTTCAGCTTGGAAAGACCCCGGCTACACCTCAATGATGGGTACTGAGGACGTGACCGACAAAGTCACCGTCAACTCAAACGTCGACATGAACACTGGCGGTGTTTACACCGTAACGTACACCACCGCTAAGAACAGCGACGGATTTGGCTCCAGCACTTCACGTACTGTCTATGTATGGGATCCCTCCAACGGCCTCGATGGCTATTACACCTGCACGGCCGATGGCTATCGCATTTACAACGGCAACCAAGTGGGATTTAACAAGGACTTCACCATTCTGCTCATCCGCGCTGAAGGCGAAAATGTCTATGTCGACGACTTCTTCGGAGGCTGGTACTGCCAGCGCGCCGGCTATGGCGACAACTACAAGATGGGCGGCAAGATGAAACTTGCTGCTGACGGTACGCTGTCGCTCGTGAGCAGTCTCGTTCCCGGATGGGGTGACTCACTCGACGACCTTAGCGGAACCTACGATGCCGAGGCCAAAACCTTCCACGTAATCTCCGTTTACAACGGTAAAACTATGTATTTCCACATGAACTGGGTAAAGCAATAAAACGATTATGAAGAAAGTATTATATTTTGCAGCACTGCTATTCCTTGCTACAGCTTGCGAGAAGGAAGATATTGAGAACACTGCCACCGTCAGCATGTCTGGCCAGTGGTATTGCACGGTAGATGCCGTCGATGATGCCGGTGTCCCCATTCATGTTCCTATTCAGTTTGACGAGAATGGCAATCCCGTTCGATATAACGACGGAGAAAACTATTTCGGACTCGAGAATCCCAGAACCCTCATCCTGACCTACAACACCTCGGCTAACTCAGCCACGGAGATGTGGGTGGACAACATGGGCATCGGGAACTTCGCTGCCGACTATGCCAACTATTGGAAGAGCTATGGTTTCTATCCCACCTACACCATCAAGACCAAGGTTATCATTGACCAGAACGCCCTGACATTCAAGAGCACTGATTCAGAGAACCTCGGCGAGGGTTATCAGTGGTGGAGAACAGATGTGAAGCTCGACGAGAAGGGTGACACCATTTGGGCCGACGAGGACAAGACAGAGCCTGAGACCGTCGACGTGATGTTCCACGAGGAGAAGGCTATGCCCGTCACCATCGATGGTAAGATCCTGAAGGGTGCCGGCCGCCAGAACAACGGCTCGCCTGCCGACAGCATCATCTTCTTCGTCACCTACAAGAACGACCCCTGGTACCCCGATGACGGCTACACCAAGTACAAGGTTAGCGGCATCCGCTACAGCGGTCTCGTAGAGAACGACTAATCCACTATCAGGTGCATAACTATTTCGGCGGCATCACCCACACATGGGCGGTGCCACCGTTTTTCTGCTTTATGCCACAAACGGCTTTTCTGTTTGAAAAAGTCTGATAAACATTTGGCGGTATCAGGGAAAAGTACTACCTTTGCAGCAAACAAAAAGTGACAGATTATGGCAGAATACCCTAGATGGACGGAGCGACTTACAGTTTTCGGCAACGCTCTGGAAAGGTTGACGGTTGTCGTTGACCTTAGTAGACACCAAAAACTGAATGAGTTTGAACGTGACAGTCTCATCAAGCGTTTTGAGTTCACATACGAGATGGGCTGGAAGCTGATGATGAGTTTCGAGAAAGAAAATGGTGTCACTGGGATGCTTGGTTCAAAGGATGTCATCCGACACGCCGTGGCCTTAGGGCTGATAGAAAACGGAGAGGCTTGGATGGACATGATAGATGCACGCAATCAAACGTCTCACGTCTATGATGAGGAAACTGCTGCCGACGTTTCTGATAGCATCATTTTTACATTTCATCCTTTGCTGCTGGCACTACAAGAAAAAATGAAACATATAGAATGTACGGATTGAGCGACAGGTCATACAAGGAACTTATTCAGATATTGGCTTCTATACCTGAGATTGACGAGGCCATTATCTATGGATCTCGTGCCCGTGGCGATTACTGGCATGCATCAGACATTGACCTGTCCTTAAAAGGAAAAGACCTTACCAAACGGACTATCCGGGTGCTTAATGATAAGCTCTACGAGTCGCACATACCCTATTTCTTCGACACCAACATCTACTCCGACATTCGCAACCCAGCATTTAAGGCGAATATAGACCGCGATGGGAAACTTTTCTTCCGTCGGTAGCACAGAACTGGCATCACGACTAATCCACTATCAGGTGCATAACTATTTCGGCGGCATCACCCACACAAGGTCGGGCCGCCGATTTTTGTTACTTATTTTTCCCCCATCACCTCTTCGAGCTTTGCGCCGAGCATTTCGCCACGCAGGTCGATGTCGATGATTTTGCCCTCACCGTCGAGGAGGATGTTGGCGGGTATGCTGCGAATGCCGTAGACCTGCGAGCCGAGGCTCTGCCAGCCCTTCAGGTCGCTGAGGTGAATCCAGGGCATGTTGAGACTCTTGATGGCATTCAGCCAGGGTTCCTTCTTCTGGTCGAAGCTGACGCCGATAATGTCGAGCCCGCGGTCGTGGTATTTCTCATAGCAGGCCACGACGTTGGGCATCTCCCCACGGCAGGGTCCACACCATGAGGCCCAGAAGTCAATGAGCACGTAGCGGCCCTTGCCGCACCACTCACTCAGCCGATGCTCCACGCCCTCGGTGTCGGCCATGGCCATATCGGTGAAAATCTTCCCTATAGAGCGCGGCGAGTTGCCCGTGAGCATGTTCAGGCGCTCACGTGCCGAAGCCATCTCCGGAAGGTTGACGTACGAGGATTGCAAATCTCCTTGAACAGGCTGCAGTATCTTCTGCAGGTCATCCACGGACAGTTCGCTGGCAATCATGGGCACGAACACTGCGGGCAGCATCGTGTCGAGGTTGTCCATCACGGCACTACGTATCATTGCCAGCAGCTTTTGCTCGTTCTCCCGAGTCTGTCCCTGTTGCACGAGCTGCGCCAAGCCACGCAAGATTTCGTTAGTCGCTACGGAGCCTTTCGAACCTTCAACGGTTCCTGTGGTGAGGTCGATGGTCGTTGCCAAATCGTCTACAAGGACAAACGACTGCTTGTCCATGTAGTGCGCCTTGCCATTATCATCACATACACCAATAACGTATTGGCCCGCAGGCTTCACGGCCTCGTAGTGCCATGAGCCATTCGTAACGGCCACACTGTCGGCAGCGACACGGAAGTTCATGCCGTCGTAGATGTACACGGTCTTTGCGCCCTCTGTGGCCTTGCCGCTAAGGTTTACCTTTGTCTGCGCCACGGCGGTCGTAGCGGCCATGGCAATAAATGCAATAAAATATCTTTTCATATCGAGGCGCAAAGTTATTCATAATTATTGAATTAGGCAAAAAAATACATAAAAAGTTTGGCCGTATATGCAGAAATACCTAACTTTGCAACCTATTCTGCAAAAAACAACCCCTAAAACTGTAAATACGTATGAAAAAGTCAATGCTACTTGCTGCCATCGTTGTCGCAGCACTGTCATGGCCTGCCGACACCTTCGCACAGGGATGGTTAGGCAAACTCAAGGACAAGGCCCTGGAGAAGGCTAAGGAAAAAGTGGAGGCCAAGGTGGAAAACGCTATCGAGGGCAACGAGGTCGATGACTCGGACGTCCAGGAAGAAGTTGTTGAAGAACCTGCCGACGACACCCCCGATGCCGACGCCCAGGCTCAGAAGAGCGACTTCAAGCGCGGCGCTGTAGTCCTCTTTGAGGATAGCTTTGCCGGCGAGCAGATGGGCGAGTTCCCCTCGAAGTGGGACCCCGTGGACGGCAGCGCTGAGACCGCCTCCGTCAACGGCGTGAAGTATCTCAACGGCACCACCGACTACGACCGCATGCAGCCCATGATGAAGAACATGCAGTCCTACCTGCCCGAAGTTTTCACCCTCGAGTGGGACGTGTTCATCAGCAAGCAGGGCGAGCTGGGACAGTCCATCATAGAGCCGGAGTTCTTTGACGCGGAGAACAATCAGATAGGAAACATTGAGTTTACCTGGCGTTCTGATGATGCCGGTTCCTGGCTGCAATGGTCATTCAGGAAGCCCAACAGCGATGATGACATCGGCGGAGCCAACTACGACGGTGTCGCCCGTCTGCTGAAGAAAGGCCAGTGGAACCACTTCGCCGTGTCGTTCAACAAGCGCGCCCTGAAGTACTACATTAACAATGTGCGACTGATCAACCTGCCCAACGTGGCCGCTCCCGCCTCGCTGAAGTTCTTCTCAAACGGCGACTACAAGTACCGCGGCTTCGGCAACGTCATCCTGGCAAAGGGCGGCGTAGACCTCTACGAGCGTAACACCACCGACGTCTCAGCCATTGAGAAAGCCATCCAGGAGACGGGCATGTTCGTCACCAACAACATCCTCTTCGAGACCGGAAAGGCCACGCTCAAGGCTGAGTCGATGGCCGAGATTCAGAAGGTCGCCGACTTCATGAAGAAGAATCCCGGCGTGCGCTTCGAGGTGCAGGGACACACCGATAACCAGGGCAGCGACGCTGTCAACGACCCACTCTCGCAACAACGTGCCGAATCTGTCATCAAGGCCCTTGAAGGCATGGGCTGCGACCCCTTCAACCTCCGTGCCGTTGGCAAAGGCTCGCATGAGCCCGTCGCCGACAACAAGACCGAGCAGGGGCGTGCCAAAAACCGCCGAGTGGTCTTTGTCAAGAAGTAAGTTAGAGGAAAACAACAAAAAGAACGGACCTTCCTCAGCAAGAGAACGGATTAGACGCTGAGAAAGAACGGATTATTCGAACTAATTCTCTAGAGAATTTAATCGAATAATCCGTTCTTTCTCCCGTAAAGGTCCGTTTATCAACCGACTAAAGACTATCCTTTAGTCCTTTTACATCGGCTTATTTCGGGTCAGTCGAAAATTCCAGTGCATACAGTCTAAATAGTGCACAGCCCTTCCCCTCCCATGTAGGGGAGGGGTTAGGGGTGGGGTCAGTATCTTCTTAACTGACAATTAGTTACAGACCCCACCCCTGCCCCTCCCCTTGATGGGAGGGGAGCGGCTGCGCCATCATGCACCAGAAATATCGTCTGATTCCTTATTTCACGTATTTCCTCCTGTCCTCGATGTATACGCCCTTCTGTGGCTTGTCCGAGAGGCGGCGGCCTTGCAGGTCAAAGTATTTACGATTTACGGTTTTTCGATTTACGATTTCGCTGATGCCTGAGGCTTCGTTCACGGTCAGCTTTGTCTCCAACGGCTCCACGTTGTAGCTCTTGGCGTGGGTATCGCTGATGGCCACGTCGCTGAGCAGCAGGGTATAGTCGCCCTCGGCCATGCCAGCATTGACCTTTATCTTGACGGTGCACACCTCGCCGTCGCCGGCACCGATGGCCGAACCGTTGGTCGAGGCCGCCATCACCTTCAGCGTGCCGTCGGTCAGAATCGATGTTGCAAAGGTATTCGTACGTGCCGCCGTCGTGCGCTCCGTGCTCAGGGTAGCCTCGGCGAAACCGTCGGCATCGCGTACCACGCTCACGCCTTCAGGCAGCGTCAGGGCGAACTGGAAGCCCTCGGCATCCACGGCGTTCTTCATCCGCACGGAAAGCTCGGCCTCCTCGCCGGCAATGACTGTCGCAGGGTTCATATACACCATGTTCTCCTGTTCCGCAATTTTGATTTGTTCGGAATTAGACAAGCTGGCGGAATTAGACAAGCGAGATTCCCTACTGCCGGCCGGGCGTTCTATGCTCCCGTAGAGCAGCAGGTGAGCCACGGCGGTGTAGTCGGCCACGTTTACCTGTCCGTCTTGGTTGACATCGGCAGCCGTCTCTGAGAAGCCCTCCGGCGTGTTGCCCAGCACGTGGTGAGCAATGGCGGTCATGTCAGCTACATTCACTGTTTTATCGCCGTTGGCATCGCCAACTTCAAGGGGGAGGAAATTTATGGTGAACCAATAATCTCTCCTTTCATGGCTGCGGGCCTCTGTATCGGCAAGGGTGCTATTCGACATCCATAAATCGTACTTGCCACCCTTCATGCCAGCGCCCAAACGCACACGCACCGTACACACCTCACCGTCGCCAGGACTGATGGCAGAGCCATTGCTGCTGGCAGCGATGACACGCACCACCTCGTTAAATGGATTGTTGCGCATCACAGCACTGAAAGTGTTCGTGCGTGCTGCAGTGGTGCGTTCCTCCGAGAGACTCGCCATGGGATTGCCCTCATCGTCAAGCACAACAATCATACCAGTAGGCAAAACGATTTCAAAGGAGAAACCCTCAATATCAATCACATTGTGCATCTTCACCGACAGTATACACTCGTTATTCATAAGTGCCTCTGTGTCTTCTATGTAGAGGTAGTTTCTATGGTCACGAACGTAATCCTGAAGTTTATTTTTCCAAACAATTAATTCGCCGAATATATCGTAGATGTTATCAATTATTATGTCTTCAGGAGTGAATGTGAGAGGCTCGCTAAGCTTCGATTTAACTCTCATTCGGAACAGTTCACCATGAGAATCTTTGAGGGATTGCGAAATAATATCCAAACTAATTAAAAAGTACAGGTTGCCATCACCATTGTTATTCACATAAAAAACATTATCACTGTCTATCTCTCCAAAAAGCTCCTCAGACAATGTACACGATTTGACAGGATCATCAGGATTTGTTGGTTCTATGCCATTGGGAAGTTTGAACCTGAATTCAAGAAAGTGTAATGGCTCTCTGGATTCGACATCCAATTTCACAACAATTTCTGCCTCGCCGTCTGGTTCAATGGTGACGGGATCGGCATAGATGTACCGACCCTGCGCCGACATCTGGGACACTATCATCAGTAGTGCCCACATTGTTGTTAGTCTTAAAATTTTCATACTTGTATTGTTTTAAAAGATTTGATAAATGTTATTTTGAAGCTTCATTTTTTCATTGGCATACGTGGAAACCCTCCTTGAGATTGGGTTGGGTCTTCCCCGAGCATGTGAGCCACGCCTACATAATCGGCCACATTCACCTTGCAGTCGAAATTCACATCGGCAGCCCTTGTCGAGAAATTTAACGGTGGTCTGTCCAGCACATAGTGTGCGATGGCAATCAGGTCGGCTACATTTACCTTGCCGTCACCGTTGGCGTCGCCCAGACTGAGGCCACGGATGCTTATTATGGAAGTCATCTTATTCACGTCATAGCTATGGGCCTCAGTGTCGACTATGGAAATGTTCATCATTTTTAAACTGTAACCACCACCATCCATGTTTTTTGGAATCCGCAGACGGATAGTGCACACCTCACCATCGCCGGCTGGGATGGCTGAGGCGTTGGAGCTGGCAGCAATGACGCGTATTGCCTCATTTGGGCGGTAGGCAGTCAGGAAGGCTGCTCCGAAGGTGTCCGTGCGGCGAGCTGTGGTGCGCTCTTCCGAGAGGCTCACCAAGGGGTTACCGTCTGCGTCGGTCACAATGCTCATGCCGTAGGGCAGGACGAGGTCGAAGCCGAAGCCCTCGACGGCGATGTCGTTGCGCATCTTTACCGACAACGTAATCTCAGAATCGACCAGCGCCTCCGTGTTCTCTATATATAATGTATTGGGTATTGGCTGTTGGGCAGCCATCGGAAGGACCGGTAGCAGCATCGCGAGCAAAAGAGTGAATATCAGACAATTCTTCATTTCTTTAGGTTTTCGAGTGCAAAGGTAAAAGAAAAACGACATTACGCCAAATTTTATAAGCAATAAAAATAAATCAAGAATAAATCAAAAGACAATTAACAACCTACGTTTCAATGTTTTACAAAAAAACAAACCAAGACTAAACCACCTTGGATGCCTCCAGGATATTGCTGACGAGCGTGGTGGCCGAGCTGTCGGCGAAGAGTTTCGTGTTGACCCTTTTCTTGATGTTGGTCACACGCTGGGGCTTCACGTCGAGCAGCACGGCAATCTCTCCCTCCTTGAAGTCGAGCATGAGCAGCATGCATGTGCGCAGCTCGTTAGTGGCCAGCTTCTTCCCCTGGACGAGCGTTGTGTAATAGTGGGGGAAATCGAGACGGAACTGGTTGGTCAGCTTTATCCAGTCGTCGGCAGTGGGCAGCTTTGCGCCATGTCTCCACTCCGTCTTAGCCCTGATAGCCCTGACGGCCTCGCTGTTTTTCCGCTTCTCCATGCTTGACAGATGAGTGATGTAGCGATAATGCTCCTCTATTTGTTGCAGCCTGCCTTCCAGCTCCTTCACCTCGTTGGTCTTTTCTTCCAGCTTCTCCTGCATTTCCGCTTCAAGGGTGTCGTGACTTTGAGCTTCGTTCACTCTTTCCTCCGCGGCCTTCCTTACTTCGTCAAGCTCCATGCGGGCCTTGGCAAGCATGCCGCTGATGACAAGGCATTCCTTGCTGAGCCTGTCCATCTCTTTCTGCTTGCCCTTCCGATACCTGATGAACAAGATGCAGGCCGCAATGCCGAGGAGCACCGTCAGCACGATGGCAATGTTCGCCCTGCCCCGTGCCTCTGCAGCCGCCAGCTCCTCCATGTCAGCCTTTTGCTGGTAGCGGTGGTAGTCATAGAGGGCAGCCATCTGGTGAACCGTCTCCATGCTTCTGCTGTCGTTCAGGCTGTCGACGGCCGCCTCGAACAGCAGGGCATACTTGGCAATGGAATCCAATTCTCTACGCTTCTGGAAGACAGAGAGCAGCCCTCGGCAGGCATCGGCATCTAAACCGGGAACAAAGAGCAGCCTTCGGAAAAACTCTTCTGCGGCGTCGGTCTTGCCTGCCCTGAGGAAGTAGTTTCCTCTGATGTAGTAATACATCTCATGGCCCCGCCGTATGTTTCCGCTGTCGTCGAACAGCCCGCTCTTGGTCTCAAATTCCCTCAGCAGACTGTCGGCCTCGGCCAGTTGTCCCCGCTTCACCATGATGTGGGCCAAGGTGGCAAAGGCATTGACAGCTTTCTGGCTGTCGCCTCTCTCCGTGTAGAGACGGTGAGCCTCCCAAATAGTTTCAATGACCTTGGCCGTGTCTGCAAGCTTGTAGTAGGGCTTGGTCATCAGTTCCAGAGCACGTATGTACATCAGGCTGTCATGCTCTTTGAGTGCCAGACGCTGAATCTCCTGCATCACCGCTATCTCGTCATGGGGAAGATTCTGCGCGTCGTAGAGCTCCGCCATCTGCCCGTAAATCCTGAACAGCAGATTGCCATCGGCCGTCGTGTCGGCATACGCCACGGCCTCATGATAGCACTGCAAGGCCTGGGGAGCCTCCCCCAGGTCGCGATAAGCACAGCCCAACAGGTAGTGAGCCTCAGCCCTCTCGCTGGACGTGCCGTGGCGGTCGTAATATCCGGCCACCTCCTTCATCACAGAGTCGGTGGTAAAGGGAACATAGTCGCGGTTCATTGCCCTGGCGCGGAGCAGCTCTTCGCGAGGATTATCGATTCCAGGGCGTCGCTCACTGCCAGGCTCGCAAGCCGTAAACAGCAGGAGCGCACTGGCCAGGAGAAGCGACAAGTGATGAGTGATGAGTGTAGTCAATTTACGAATACTTTGTGGTTATGTGCTTGCAAAAATAGGCAAAACCAGGCAGAAGGCCAAATTTTATCACAAATAATAGTAAACCACGATTAAACCAAAACGCTGCCAACAGTCAGAGTGACAGCGTCTTGGGAAATAAGAAACCAAGTGTAAACCAATATATAATAACTGTTGTGTTCCATTAACTATAATAACTGAACACAAAGACACAAAGGGCTGTAATTTCTATTTGTAGATTTCCTCTTTCTTCAGTTCCACCACCTTACCGAAGCGGGCGAGGGCTTTCATGTCGGTGCGTTTCTTGTCGCCAATGACAATCCAGGCGCGGTTCGGGTTGGCGGCGATGTGCTGCCCGTGGAACTGCTTCACCTGCTCTGTGGTGACGGCGGGCAGCAGACGGGCGGTGGCGGCGTTGGGGTCTTCATCGTAGCCTGCGAGACGTTTGTCGGCCACATACTCGGCAATGCTGCGGAAGGTAGGATAACGGTTCTGAATGTCATTGATGACACTCTGACGGGCGGCATCGAGGTTAGCATCCTTCATCGGCATCTGTCGCAGCAGGGAGTCGATGGTGGCCATAGCCTCGAGGGTCTTGTCGGCTTGGGTGCCGGTAGCGGTGATATAGCCGAGGGGTGCCTGCGGATAGAGTGCCAGGCTGGGGGTGATGCCCTTGCCGCTGGTGGAATAGGCCAAGGAGCGGAACTCTCGCACATTCTGGAACAGGACAGACGACATGCCGCCGCCAAAATATTCGTCGAAGAGGTCGAACACGGTGCGCTCCTCGGCCGAGGGAAGGGCACTGACGGCATCGTAGCTGACAACGTAGTTCTGGCGCGACTTAGGCACATGGTAGAAGAAAACGGTAGGCTCGGCAGGCTGCTGCAAGGGTCGGTAAACGTCGGCCTGCGGACGGCTGCACTGGGCGATGGGGAGGGTCTGCGGAATCATACTGGCCAGACTCTCTACCGGCTGACGACCGCAGTAGAACAGCTCACAGTCGTATTGCTGCAAGTCGCGGAATAGGCTAAGCAGCTCGTCGCTCTTCAGCGCCTTCACCTCCTTCTTCGACAACTGGGTGAGGAAACTTGACTTCTCGCCATAGAGCACGCGCTCCAGGGCGGGTTTCAGCACATCGTCCTTCTGCTTGCCGAAGCCCTTATGGTCGACCTTATTTTCGTCCTTCACCTCGTCGAGTGCCTCATCGTCGCCCTCTACCGAGCTGAGGAAATGGCGGAGCAGTTGCAGGGCGGGCTGCAGCTCTTTGTCGGGGCCGGTAAGGCTGAGGCTGAAAGTCTTGTCGCTAGCCTCCACCTCCATCGTCGTTCCCATGCGCTGCCAGGCCTGCTCCAGCTGCTGTTTCTTCAGCGAGTCGGTGCCGAGGGCGCCCAGATAGGCGGCCAGCATGTCGAGCTTGGGCGTATGGAGCTTACCGTCCTTGTATCGCAGGGTGAAGGTGAAGATGTCGTTCATGGGGTTCTCCTTGTAGTAGAGGGTGGCGTGGTCGCTGAGACGGCGCGTCGTCACGTCACGGTTGAAGTCGACGGTGCGCGTTGCCATCTGCCTGACGGGCAGCTGCTCCAGCTCCTGTGCCAGTGCCGACTTAGCATCCATGTTCTTAGGGCTGACAGGCTTGTATCCGGGCTGCTTGAGCGTCTCCTTGTCGGGCGTGCCGTATTTCTTCTTGAGGGTGATGTAGTTAGCCCCGTAGTACTTACGGGCAGCAGCCATAACATCGTCTTTAGAGAGCTGACGGATATGGGCAATCTTGTCGAGCACGTCCTGCCAGGAGCGTCCTTTCGAGAAGGCATTGACCATGAGCATCGAGCGTTCGGTGATGGTCTCGAGCGACTGCTCAGCCTCCATGACCATCTCCTGCTTCAGGGCCTCCATCTGGTCGTTGCTGAAGTTTCCGTCCATGACCTGCTTCAGCTGCTCCATGATGCGCTCCTCGGCCGTTTTCATCTTGCCGAACAGGTTGGGGACGACGGCAATAGCGGTGCCTCCGGCGTCGTCGAGAGTCATGCTGACGGCCGCAGCGAGCATCACCTTATGCTCATTGCGCAGCGAGTCGAGACGTCCGGCCTTGTCGTTGTAGAGCAGCTTATTGACAAGGTCGAGGGCATCGGCATCGGGCTCAAACTCGGTGGGAGCCTTGAAGACGAGGGCCTCCATGCCGATAAGGGGTATAGGCAGCTTTATCTCGTAGAGCTCACCGGCGGTGATGTCGGGCATGGGACTATGGCCGCGCTCCGGCACAGGACCTGTCTGCACACGTCCGAAAGTCTGCTCCAGCAGGGCGGTCAGCTCATCGTTGGGCGTGATGTCACCAGAGAGGATAAGTCCCATGTTCGAGGCTACATAATATTTCTTGAAGAAAGCCTCCATGTCGCTCAGCCGAGGGTTCTTCAGGTTCTCCGTCGAACCTATGATGGGATAGGCGTATGGCTGCTTCTTGAACACGGCAGCGAAGATATCGTCCACCAGGTTGCCCATGCCGTCGGCGGCTCGGTTTTTCTCCTCGTAGACATTCTCCAGCTCTCCCTGAAAGCCTCTGAACACCGGATTGATGAGTCGCTCCGAATTGAGGCGGCACCACTGGCTGATGAACTGCGGCATGAAGAAATTGTGGTAGTAGGTCATGTCGTGGCCCGTCCCGGCGTTCAGTCCGCTGCCGCCGTACTTCGATATCAGCCGGTTGAACTCGTTGGGAATGGCATAGTCGGCGGCCTTGAGGCTCAGCTCGTTGATATGCTGCTGAATATTGGTGCGGAGGGCCTCGTCGCTGGTCTGTGACAGACGGTCATACTGTGCCGAGATGCTGTCGAGCCAGGGCTTCTCGGCGGCGTAATCGATGGTGCCGAGGCGGTCGGTGCCCTTGAACATGATGTGCTCGAAATAGTGGGCGATGCCGGTATTGGGGCAGTCTTTGGCTCCGGCGCGTACCACGACGGCGCCGAACACTTTTGGCTGTGAATGGTCTTCGTTGAGCCAAACGGTCATGCCGTTGCTCAGCTTCAGCTCCCTCACCTCCAGCTGGGCCAGAGCCGTCTGGGCAGTAAGAAGGGCGAAGAATGTAAAGAGGATGTGTTTCATGTTGGTTAGTTATGATGGGTTAGCCCCTCCTTGACGGGAGGGGAACGGTAGCACAGGGTTGAATTTTTAGCGATCAGCTTACAGCCAGCATGCGCTCGATGGGCTTGACGGCATCGGCAGCGATGGCGGGGTCTACTGTCACGGAGGGCCACTCGTAGCGGAGACAGTTGTAAATCTTGAGCAGCGAGTTCATCTTCATGTACTGGCACTCATTGCAGTGGCAGCCGATGGCTCCCTCACTGACTTCTGGCGGAACGGGGTAGAACTTTGTATCGGGGCACTGGCGCTGCATCTCGTGGAGAATACCGGCCTCGGTGGCCACAATGAACTCGTTCTCGGGATGCTCGGCGGCATACTTCAGCAGGACGGCGGTCGAGCCCACCACGTCGGCAGTCTTCAGCACGGGGCCTTTACACTCCGGATGAGCAAGGACAATCGCCTGCGGATGCTCCTGTTTAAGCTTTACGATAGCCTCGACGGAGAAGCGCTCATGAACATGACATCCGCCATTCCAGAGCAACATCTCACGGCCGGTGATGGCGTTGATATAGCTGCCGAGGTTATAGTCGGGGCCGAAGATGATTTTCTCGTCCTGCGGGAAGGTGTCGATGACCTTCTTCGCGTTTCCACTCGTGACGACGATGTCCGTGAGGGCCTTCACGGCGGCCGTAGTGTTCACATAGCTCACCACCTTATAGCCCGGATGCTCTTCCTTATAGCGACGCAGGTCGTCGGCCTTGCAACTGTCGGCCAGCGAGCAGCCGGCATTGAGATCGGGACAGAGCACGAGCTTTTCCGGCGAGAGCAGCTTGCAGGTCTCGGCCATGAAGTGAACGCCACACATCACGATGATACGGGCATCGGTCTTAGCAGCCTGACGGGCCAGCGCCAGCGAGTCGCCGATGAAGTCGGCAACCTCCTGCACAGGGCCTTCGGTGTAATAATGTGCCAGGATGACGGCCTGCTTCTCCTCACAAAGACGGCGAATCTCAGTCGCCAGGTCAATACCCTCGGGTGCAGGCTCGTCAATGTAGCCCTGGGCTTTCCATTCAGATTTCAACAGCATACTATTTTCGTTTAGTGATTAATCATTTTTATAATGAGCCGTTTTCTCTTGGAGAAAAAGCCGTTCTTTCCATTCGAATAAGCCGTCCTTTCCATCCAAATAAGCCGTCCTTTCTATGAGAAAAAGCCGTTCTTTCTCCGCAGCACATATTTTCGGCTACAAAATTACAAAGATTAAATCTTTTACCCACCATAAAAGGTTGAAAAAAAACAAAAAAACGGTGGAGTGTGATATTTATTTGGATTATTGAAAAGAAAATCGTAACTTTGCAGCCGATATGAAAAACGCTAATGTGAAGCCTGCCGCCGGACGGCTGGGCATACTTATTGTGGGCAACGGTGCTGTTGCTACAACTTTTGTTACTGGAGTTCTCCTGGCACGTCGTGGACTGGGCAAGCCTATCGGGTCGATGACGCAGTATGACAAAGTAAGAGTAAAGACCTCCCCCAACCCCTCCGAAGGTGGGGAGAAATGTTATCTGCACTATGGCGAGATAGTGCCGCTGGCAAAGCTCGACGACCTGGTGTTCGGCTGCTGGGATGTCTACCCGCAGAATGCCTATCAGGCTGCCATCTATGCCGAGGTGCTGCGCAAGGAGGACATTGACCCTGTGCGTGACGAGCTGGAGCAGATAGTGCCCATGACGGCCGCCTTCGACAAGGATTATGCAAAGAGGTTAGATGGGACGAATGTGAAAAGGAGACCCACCCCTCAGCCCCTCCCTTCAGGGAGGGGAATAGATACTATCTCAGCTGATAATTTTGGAGAAATAGGTCAATATTCCCCTCCCTGTGAGGGAGGGGCCAGGGGAGGGTCTGATTTAATCCCCACCCGCTGGGAGATGGTCGAGCTGCTACGCGAGGACATCAGGCGGTTCAAGGCTGAGAAGAAATGTGACCGCGTGGTGGTACTCTGGGCTGCGTCGACGGAGATTTACGTTCCCGTGGACAAGGAGGTGCACTACTCACTCGAAACGCTTGAGGCAGCGATGAAGGCCGATGACCGCAAGCGCATCGCCCCGTCGATGTGCTATGCCTACGCTGCACTCTCGGAGGGCTGTCCCTTCATCATGGGAGCGCCCAATACGACGGTCGATATTCCCGCCATGTGGGAGCTGGCCGAGAAGATGCACATGCCCATCGCCGGCAAAGACTTCAAGACGGGCCAGACGCTCGTCAAGAGTGGCTTCGCGCCCATCATAGGCACCCGTTGCCTGGCTCTCGACGGATGGTTCTCGACGAACATTTTGGGTAACCGTGACGGTCTGGTGCTTGACGAGCCAGCAAACTTCCACACCAAGGAGGTGAGCAAGCTCTCTACCTTAGAGACCATCTTGCGGGGCGACGAGCAGCCTGAACTTTACGGCGACTATTACCACAAGGTGCGCATCAACTACTATCCGCCGCGCAACGACAACAAGGAGTCATGGGACAACATCGACATCCGCGGTTGGCTGGGCTATCCTATGCAGATCAAGATTAACTTCCTCTGCCGAGACAGCATCCTGGCAGCTCCCGTGTGCCTCGACCTCTGTCTGCTTATGGACCTGGCTGCTCGTGCCGGACGATGGGGCACGCAGCGCTTCCTGAGTTTCTTCCTGAAGAGTCCTATGCATGACTACACACAGGGCGAACTGCCCGTGAACCATCTCTACCAGCAGCACACCATGCTGCGCAACGCCCTCCGCGAAATGGGCGGCTACGAACCCGACGAAGAAATGGATTAATATATGGACGATAATAATATTGTGAACGGTCAGCAGCCTGTTGACTATGGCGATGACAACATACGTACCCTTACTGGCACAGAGCATATACGTCTGCGTCCAGGTATGTACATCGGCCGACTGGGCGACGGCTCGTTGGCCGAGGACGGCATCTACGTGCTGCTGAAAGAAGTGATAGACAACTCTATCGACGAGTTCAAGATGAAGGCTGGCGACCGTCTGGAAGTCAATGTGGACGACAACTTGCGCGTCTCTGTACGTGACTATGGCCGAGGCATTCCACAGGGTAAGATGATTGAGGCTGTCTCCGTGCTCAATACGGGCGGTAAATATGACTCAAAGGCCTTTAAGAAATCTATCGGACTGAACGGTGTGGGCGTGAAGGCGGTGAACGCCTTGAGCGCAAAGTTCGAGGTGGCAAGCTATCGTGATGGTAAGGTGCGACGTGCCTGTTTCGAGAAAGGAAAGCTCGTGAGCGATACCACAGAGAACACGAAGGACGAGAACGGAACGTATATCTTCTTCGAGCCTGATACTGACCCAACGCTCTTCCCCAACTACCGTTTCCACGATGACATTGTGGAGAACATGCTCCGCAACTACACCTATCTGAACATAGGTCTGACCATCATGTACAATGGCCGGCGCATCGTCTCCCGCCGAGGCTTGGAGGACTTATTGAAAGACCGAATGAGTGCCGACCCCCTCTACCCTATCATCCACCTGCAGGGCGAGGACATTGAGATAGCCTTTACTCATGCTAACCAGTATGGTGAAGAGTATTATAGCTTTGTAAACGGACAACACACTACGCAGGGCGGAACGCATCAGAGTGCCTTTAAGGAGCACATCGCCCGCACCATTAAGGAGTTCTACCAGAAGAACTTCGAGTATGGCGATATACGTACTGGCATCGTTGCGGCTATTGCTCTTAATGTGGAAGAACCCGTCTTTGAGAGTCAGACGAAGATTAAGCTCGGTTCTACCAATATGGCGCCGGCAACGCCCGAGAATCCTTCTCCCACAAGTATCAATAAGTACGTCGGTGATTTCATCAAGACAGAGGTGGACAACTACTTGCACCGCAACAGCGACGTGGCAGAAGTGATGCTCCAGAAGATTCAGGAAAGTGAAAAGGAACGCAAGGCTATGGCGGGTATCACAAAGCTTGCCCGTGAACGTGCCAAGAAAGCCAGCTTACATAACCGTAAGCTCCGCGATTGCCGCATACACTACAGCGATGTAAAGAACGAACTAAAGGAACAATCGTGTATCTTTATCACCGAGGGCGACTCCGCCAGCGGAAGCATCACAAAGAGCCGAGACGTCAATACTCAGGCGGTCTTTTCGTTAAGAGGAAAACCGCTGAACACCTTTGGCCTTACCAAGAAAGTGGTTTACGAGAACGAGGAGTTCAATCTCCTGCAGGCTGCCCTTGATATAGAGGACGGAATAGACTCGCTGCGCTATAATAAGGTTATCGTGGCAACCGATGCCGATGTCGACGGTATGCACATCCGTTTGCTTATCATCACCTTCTTCCTGCAGTTCTTCCCCGAGCTTATCCGTACCGGGCATGTCTACGTATTGCAGACACCGCTCTTCCGCGTTCGCAATCGTCGTACTAAAATAAAAAAGAAGGAAGTACTGACGAACGATAAGAGCGATTTTATAGTTCGCTATTGCTACAGCGAAGAAGAACGTCTGCAGGCTATCAGCGACCTCGGCCCTGATCCAGAGATTACACGATTCAAAGGGTTAGGAGAAATTTCTCCTGAGGAGTTCGCAGGATTTATAGGCCCGGACATTCGCTTGGAGCAAGTCACCCTTCATAAGACAGACCAGGTACAAAAGCTTCTGGAATACTACATGGGCAAGAACACGATGGAGCGTCAGAACTTCATTATCGATAACCTCGTCATTGAGGAAGACCGGCCCGAAGAGGAAGAATAATTGTGGATAAGTGTGTGGATAACTACGCTACTAAATTGTGGATAACTGCAAAACAGCAGAAGGAAAGCCAAACATCGTGGAAAACATGGAATAACTCCTACAATTAATCGCCTCTTATCAACCAATAACAGAAAGAAAAGATTATAAACAATAACTTTCTCCACCGAAAAAGGAAATTGTGGATAACATACAAAGAGGTGTAAATATCAGTCAATTAACATCCACACCGACAAACTGAAAATCCTAATATCATGTGGAAAAACAATTAACCAAGTAAAAGACAAAATACTTATCAACTTATCAACGCCCTATCATACTCAGCATATTTTTTCTTTTAAAAGATAAAAAAGAAATAATAAAATGATAGGGCGTTGATAATAACGAAAACACTAAGACTATGATAAACAACCAGCTGTTACATCCTGAGAGCATCGTCGTCATCGGCGGCTCCAACAATGTGCATAAGCCCGGCGGTGCTGTAGTGCGCAATATTCTTAATGGCGGCTATCAAGGCACGCTACGTGTGGTGAATCCTAAAGAAGACGAAGTACAGGGCATTAAGGCTTTTCACGATGCCCGAGAGTTACCGCCAACCGACTTGGCCGTGCTTGTCGTGGCGGCAAAGTATTGTCCTGACTATGTGGAGCTATTGGCATCGGAGAAAGGAGTCAAGGCCTTTATTATCATTTCTGCCGGCTTTAGTGAGGAGACTCCCGAAGGAGCTGCCTTGGAAAAGAAAATAACCGACACTTGCGACCGTTATGGTTGTGCCCTAATAGGCCCTAACTGTATCGGCTTGCTCAACAGTTGGCATCACTCAGTATTTACCAAACCTATCCCGCAGCTGAACCCCAAGGGTGTGGACTTTATCTCTGGTTCTGGAGCTACGGCGGTATTCATTTTGGAGAGTGCCGTTACAAAGGGCTTGCAGTTCAATAGCGTCTGGTCGATAGGTAACGGCCATCAGATAGGCATAGAGACCGTATTGGAGTATATGGACGAGCATTTCGACCCTGAACGTGACTCATTAATAAAACTTCTTTATATAGAGAATATCGGTGACCCTGACAAGTTGCTCTTCCATGCTACGTCACTCATTCGCAAGGGCTGTCATATTGCAGCCATCAAGGCCGGTTCTTCTGCAGCAGGAAGTCGTGCTGCCAGCAGTCACACAGGTGCAATGGCCAGTAGTGACTCTGCCGTAGAGGCTCTCTTCCGTAAGGCAGGAATCGTTCGTTGTTTCGGCCGTGAGGAACTGACTACGGTAGGTTGTATCTTTAAGAGTTTGGAGTCGAAAGTGGATAGTTTAAAGTCAAACTTAAACTTTGCTATTGTTACTCACGCCGGCGGTCCTGGTGTGATGCTTACCGACGCACTTTCCAAGGGCGGTATGAACGTGCCGAAATTGGAGGGAAAGGCCGCCGAAGAACTGAAACAGAAGCTGTTGCCAGGCTCATCGGTAGCCAACCCCATTGACATTCTCGCTACGGCTCAGCCAGAGCATCTTGCCACAGCCATAGACTATTGTGAGAACCGCTTTGACAACATCGATGCCATTATGGTCATTTTCGGTACACCAGGATTGGTGCAGGTCTTTGAGATTTACGACGTGCTTCACAAGAAGATGCTCACTTGCAAGAAACCCATCTTCCCTATCTTACCCAGCGTGAACACCGCCGGACCGGAGGTGCAGGAGTTCTTACGTAAAGGTCATGTAAACTTTAGTGATGAAGTAACGATGGCCACCGCCCTTACTCGTGTCATCAAGACGCCTGCTCCTGCCGACCAGAATGTCGTCGTGAACGGTGTGGACGTGCCAAAGATAAGGAGAATTATTGACGGCATTAAGGAAAGTGGCTACATCAGTCCTGAGAAGGTACACGACCTTCTTTCCGCCGCCGGCATCCCAACGGTGCCTGAGTTCGTCAGCGCTGACAAGGCCGAGTTGCTGGCTTTTGCCGAAAAGGTAGGCTATCCTGTTGTGGCCAAGGTAGTGGGTCCTGTGCACAAAAGCGATGTTGGCGGCGTGGCCCTCAACATTCGCAACAAGGAAGTGCTGAGTGCCGAAATAGACCGCATGATGCAGATTCAGGATGCTACTGGTGTGATGGTTCAGAAGATGCTACGCGGCACAGAGCTCTTCATCGGTGCCAAGTACGAGCCTCGCTTTGGTCACGTCGTGCTTTGCGGCTTGGGAGGCATCTTTGTCGAGGTACTTCGCGATGTGAGCAGCGGCTTGGCTCCACTTTCCTATGAGGAGGCTTTCTCCATGATTCACTCGCTTCGCGGCTACAAGATTCTTCAGGGCACCCGTGGTCAGCAGGGCATTAACGAACGTAAATATGCCGAGATTATCGTCCGCCTCTCTACCCTACTCCGCTTTGCTACGGAGATCAAGGAGATGGACATTAATCCGCTCCTGGCCGATGGCGATGATATCATCGCCGTTGATGCCCGCATTCTCATAGAATAAACGGAGTTGTCTCCGAGAAAGAACGGAGCAAAGTAAGAGTTTCAACGGAGGAAACTGTCAGTTTCTGCCGTTGAAACTCATAGTTTCCTCCGTTGAAACTCTACTGGATATTACCTGCCATGATGTCAATAATACTTGCAATGTCGGCAACATCTACGTTGTTGTCTTCATTGACGTCGGCTTGCTTGTTGGCTTCGGCCCCTGCCATGATGTCGATAATGCAGGCAATGTCGGCCACGTCCACATTTCCGTCCTCGTTGACATCGCCTTTAATTTTCTTGTTTACTTTTACCCCAGAACAGAGTTTCTTTGAATTGTCAATCTGATACCAGCCGTTATTATTATAATACAGGTAGACCTGATAAACCGTCTGCGGGTCAAGGGTGGACAGCTTGAAATGATACTTCATGTCGCCACTCGGTTCTATGGTCTGGGTAATGCTTGGCCTCTCTGAGTGCCAGCTTGACCCTTGCCAGAGATAGACATAGACAGGCTTATTGAAGGAGTTCATCGACTCGTTGTGAAGCACAAAGTCTACAGTAGCCGAATTCTCTGACAAGACGGTAATCTCAGGCTCTCTAACCAGCGAAATGTTGAAATTATTCCGCTGGTTCATCTTGAAGTATATATACTCCGTCATTTGTTTTAAGTCACTGGTACTATCATCCTCGTAGTAGTAGAGTGCCATAGCGTAGTTAACGTCGTCCTTCAGCCCGTTTATGGTAAAGGTAGTTTCCTGTGACTTTTGTGATGCCAGGTTCATGGTTACTGAGTTGCTTTTCAGCCATTGGCCCTCGCCCCAGATCCAGGCTATGACTTTCCGCTTGTAGGAATTCTTTGAGAAGTTCGTGATGTTGGCGGTGATGGCGATGTCGGTTGCAGAGGTGTATTTTATCTTCACATTGTCCGCTCCCATCATGTAGATATCCTTGTTGGCCACCTTATTCTCGAAGTCAAAGGAGATTGTTTTGTCGTTGGCTTCGTAGATGTTCGTCACGGGCTTTCCCATGAGCTTGCTTCCGTCTATGTTCATGTTGTAGAGCATGGCGGCAGGGGTGGATTCATCGGTCAGCTCGTGGTTCTTGTATCCGAAGAGGTCTCCGCGCAAATCGTCTACCCAGTTATAGTAGTCGTTGTAGTCTATTTCCTCGTCGTTGTCGGCATTGACGATGGCACAACGCTGATGGGTATTATCCGATTTCTCGGTACGGTTAGGGCCGCTGGCGAACTGAGGGTCGTAGTCGATGTGCATCACTAAGAGGCCGCCACCAGGAATACTGGCATCCCATCCCGTCATCTGCCTGTTTTCCAAAAGGTAATACTCGTCAGGGTGATTGTCGTTACGTATCATGTAGAAGTCGCCTCCCTCGCTCATGGGCTTAATACCTGCTATGTGGCCGCTCTTTTCCAGGACGACGGGCTCCTGCCAACCGAGGGCCATTTTGTCGTAGCCGGTATATCCCGCAGGGGTATAGCCGTTGTTGTTGTGAACGCCGAGGCCCATGATGTCCCAGTACTTCGTACCGTAGTTCACATCGTCGACGTCGTACAAGTCGGGAAGTCCAAGACAATGTGAGAACTCATGGCACATGGTGCCGATGCCGCAAAGTACCGGCTTGTCGTTTATCTTTCTCAATTCGGGATTACAGCAGTAGGCCGACACGATGACTCCGTCGTGCAGTTCAGCCGTCATAGTAGACCGGTGTGCCCATATTGTCTCTGTGCCGCCGCCCTCAGCCTGGCCATAACCGGCATACATAATGACGAACTGCTCCATTTCTCCATCACCATCCCAGTCGTAAAGCGAAAAGTCAATGCTGTTGTCGGCCAGCGCTATCGTTTCGTGAAGCAGTTCCGCCATGTTCTTTTGGGTATTATTGTCTTCATCCTCGCCGTAGTAGGCCACTTCATTCGAGAGCGTCACCGGGCCGTAGACATCGAACTGAAGGTCGAGCTTCCCGTTGCTCTGTGTGAGGAAGTAGTCACGCACGCTGCCCTGTTGCTGGCCTGAGGAGTAACCCCTTGTATTAAACATATTGCTGAAGGTGCTGGGTTTAGTGGTTGACTGGAACTTCACGTCGGAGAATTGCACCATGATGACGGGCACTTTCCGCTGTCCCTGCAGGACATTTAGGGGCAGCCGCCTGTAGTGCCCCACGTTGGAGGGGATTTGCAATCCCCGACCCTGCTGCTGGCGCTGACGCATGGCTTTACGCCTTGCCCGCATGCTGTCTACAGGAACAAGGGTGAGCTCGCCGTCCTGCTTCAGTTCTTTGAAGCAGAGGTTGCTGCCATCGGTGAGCCGCCAATACGACAGGAACTCGTCGCCAGCCAGGCAGGCCTCGACCTTACGGCCGTCAGGAAGCGTGACCATTCGGCGTACAGAGGGGTCGGCGGGATTGGAAAATGTTTCCGAAGGAAGCAGAAACGAAAGTAATAAGGCAATGGAAAAAACAGTCTTCTTTATCATATATGATAGCATTTATATAGTTTTATAGGGGGCAAAATTACGAAAAATGGAATAAATAACCAAACTTTCCTCTATAAAATTTGGTCATTCATAGAATTATGTCTAATTTTGCGGCTATTATGAGGAAACTATTTGCAACAACATTGCTCGCCCTGATCTGGATGACGGGGCTGAGCCAGGAAAACGAGAGACCGTTAGTGTATGACGTGGAGAATACGGGCAGCCAGTTTATGGTGCCTGTGATGCCTGCGCCAAACCAGTTAAAGGAAATCCGCGAACTGCCGGATGCGCTGGAAGGAGTTAAGGACTTCAGCGACTGGAGTCGGCGGCGAAGCGACATCAGTCACATGATTCAGCATTATGGTATCGGCCGAAAGCCTGCCGTAAAGCCCGAACAGGTGAAGGCCCGTATGGAGGGCGACACGGCCTTGGTGGTGGATGTGACTGTGAACGGCGAGACGCTTACGTTGCGCTCCAATATTCATTATCCAAAGGTGGGAGAGCCTCCTTACGCCCTCATCATTGGAGCCAGCATGAACGCGCTGCCGAGGGATTTGTTCGAGGGTCGGCCCATCGCTATGATGAATTATCACGAGGCCCAGGTGAACGACTACTCGCAATGGCGGCGTGGGCATCATGATCGTGGCGAACACAACTTCGACCGTCTCTATCCTGAGCTGAAGGAAAACGGTGCCTACAGCGAGTGGGCATGGGGTTTCAGCCGTCTGCTGGACGGTCTGCAGCAGTTAGGGCCTGAGGTGACGAAGATTGACATGAAGCGCATCGGCGTGACTGGCTGTTCATACGCTGGCAAGATGGCGCTCTATTGCGGAGCCTTCGACGAGCGTGTGGCCCTGACTATTGCCCAAGAACCTGGTGGAGGAGGCGCTGCAGCATGGCGTAAGTCGCATGAATCGAAGGAGAATGTCGAGGACATTGACAAGACTGATTACCATTGGTTCTTAGAGAGTCAGCGCGAGAACTTCAAGGGCGACTCCGTATATTACCTGCCCTACGACCAGCACGAGCTTTGCACAATGGTCTGTCCGAGGGCTTTGCTCCTGCTGGGCAATCCCGATTATCCCTGGCTCTCTGACCCTGCCATGCAGGCTTCGGCCGAGGAGGCTAAGAAGGTATGGGAGCGTTTTGGTATCGCCGACCGCTTTGACTGTGACATCGTAGGCGGTCACGGCCATTGCCAACTGCCGCAGAGCCAGTGGCCGCTGGTACAGTCGTTTATCGACCGGTTCCTATTGCACAAAAAGCCTTAATAGAGCTTTTAGGCGTGAGGCATATTGGCAATGACCATGCGTAGCTCGTCCCAGCTTACATCGGGCGGGCAGAGGTTCTTGATGGCTGTAGTGCCGTTATCGAGACCTACGGCACGTACTACCTTTTCTATCTTCTGACGACGCTCCGGCGTGATGATTTGTTCTATTTTCAGCCTCCCCTCCCCTACCAGCGAGGCCAGGTGGCCCATCACGGTGCCGGTGGTCAGGCCACGCTCAACAGCTATCTGCTCCTTCGTCATTCCCTGACTGAAGAGTCGGAAGGTTACCTCTGTGGTCTTCTCCTTCTTCGGCTTCAGCAGACGGCGCAGGGCTTGGTCGTCGGCAGCATCGAGCATGGTCATCTGCCGTTCCTTTAAGTAAGTGGTAACGTTGAATTCCGTTTCGGCCATCTTGGCAAGCAACGTACGGTGGATGAACCATTGCTGACGCAGCTCTGGAAGAATGTCGGAGAGTCGGCTCATCGCCCGTTTGTTCTTCGATTCGATGGTTGCTGAGAGCTGGATGGGCTTCATCATCAGGGTGTCAATCTGCTGGGCGAAATAGGCCGCACTCCGCCCTACCCTATCGAGAAATGCCTGCTGGTGAAGTCCGTCTAACGGCATGGCCTTTATCTGGGCCGTCCATTTCAGCGAGACTTCCATAACCTGTTGGCGTAGGGCGGCGTACGTCTGGTTGTGCAACTGCATCAGGTCGCTGTGGCTGCGCATGAAGTATTCGGCCATGAGGCGTACCATTGACTCCTCGGCTAGGAAGAGTGAGCGGAAGTCGAAAAGCTGTAGCAGCAGGTGGCGCTCGTATTCCTGTCGCAGCACTGGCAGTTGTTCGATGCTCTCGCGTGCGGCCTGCTCCTGATGGGCGATATAGCCTTCCACGCGCTGGTCGTTGATAACTGCCCGGCCTTCAATGGGCGTGGCCAGGAAGAGGCCTTCCAGCGTGCGACAACGGCTCAGGGCAACGTAGACCTGACCAGGGGCAAACGACTGTCCGGCATCGATGACCACGCGGTCGAAGGTCAGCCCCTGACTTTTATGAATGGTGATGGCCCAGGCCAGGCGCAGGGGCAACTGGCGGAACGTGCCCTGAACGTCGGTGACAATCTCGCGTGTCTCAGGGTTGATGGTGTAGCGGGCGTTCTCCCACTCTAACGGTTCCACTTCGATGGCCTTCTCGTCACCCTCGCAAAGCACGAGCACCTTCTTCTCGTCGACGTACGTTACATGGCCTATGCGCCCGTTGTAGTAGCGGTGCTTGTTTGTCGGGTCGTTCTTGATGAACATCACCTGGGCGCCAACCTTTAACACCATCGTGGCCGACGTGGGGAAGCTGTACTCTGGGAAAGTGCCATCCACCTCGGCCTTGTACCAGAACATTTTTCCCGTCAGGCGGGCCAGCTCGGTCTCGTTGTAGTGGTCGGCAAGCTGGTTGTGGGTGGTGAGGCGTATGAACGACTGGCCCTGAGGCGGCATGACATATCGGCTATTGAGCAGCTGGAGGGTCTGGGCCGAGGGATGGCCGTGACGTATATCGTTGAGAATGGATATAAAACTGTTGTCCTGCTGGCGGTAGACCTTTTCTAACTGTATGGTGACGTAGTCGGTCTGCTGCAGGGCTTTTGAGCCGAAGAAATAGGGTGTGTCGTAATAGCCGCGCAGTAGTCGCTCATCGGCTGGCGTTACTACGGGTGTCAGCTGGGCCAGGTCGCCAATCATAAGCAACTGTAGGCCTCCGAAGGGTTTTGTATGGTCACGGTAACGGCGCAATACGTCGTCGATTGCATCAAGCAGGTCGGCACGAACCATCGATATCTCGTCAATGATGAGCAGGTCAACGGAGGCAATGAGCTGGCGCTTCTGTTTGCTGAAGTCAAAACGCTCCTTTGTCTTGGCTCCAGGCACGTAGGGCGACAGCGGCAGCTGGAAGAAGGAATGGATGGTGACGCCGCCGGCATTAATGGCCGCTACGCCTGTCGGAGCCACCACAATAGGCCTTTTCCGTGAACGTTCTACCACCGTCTTCAGAAAAGTTGTCTTTCCTGTTCCTGCCTTTCCTGTAAGGAAAATGCTGCGTCCGGTGTTCTCCACAAACTCCCATGCCGTGCGCAGTTCTTGGTTTTGCTCCATAGTTCTATGTTATTTTATTCGTTGTTACAGATTTGAGTAGCCAGCGTGTTCAGCTGAAGGCACCGTTGGCGCATGTTTTCCTGTTTTTCGTTCTGGTAGGGAAAGGGTGCAAGGATGAGCAGACGGCCCTCGGTGCAAGCCTCGAGGTAACGTTTCGAAGGCTTAAAAAGGGGATGCAGACCGTTAACTAAAAGCACGATGAGGGCAATACCCTCAGCCATAGCAGCGGTAGCTATCTGCTGCTCGCCAGGACTTATGCAAGGTGAAACGATGATGGCCCCCTGGTCGAAAGCTTTATCAAGGATGGCGGTTTTCTCACGCTCTATATCGGCCTGAGTAAGGCTCCGTGAACATTGCACTTGTATCTTTACAGGGTTATCGAGCAGGAAGCGGTTACCCATGGCGTCCATTTCCATTCCAGCTATCATGAGCTTACCAAGGTGCGTGAAGTACTTTGGGTAAAGACGTTTCAACAGTAGGCGGCGTGGGTTGTCGTCCATATATGCAGCCATGCGGTCTAACTGCCCTTTCCCCCTTAACAGGCGGTCGTTGTAGCCGCTCTCCCAGAGTGTTCCAAGGGCGTGGTCAGAGGTTTTCCGTGTTTGTTCCGTAGGCTGCGCTATCTGCGCAGCTTGTTTGTCCTGGAGAAAACCCAGCTCGCGGGCGGCTTTCCTGCAGCCTGTCTTAAAACCCCAGATGACGTTGCCGAGGTGCTTCTCCATTTTCTCGTGCACGAAGAGCAGGCCATGGATGTGGTCTGGCATGATGCAAAGCTTCATAGGCTCCACCACAGGATGAAATTTCGGTATAGATTCCCAGCATTCCTTCACTTTCCTGCCCAGTGGCGACAACACAATATGTGCCCTACCCTCCCCTTCTTTCAGCGTAGGGTCTCCTTCTAATGTTCCCAATAGCGGAAGACGTCCCTCCAAGCAAAGCGTAACCATATAGATACCTCGGTCGCGGTAGTCATGCTGGTTGCATCGACGTTTCATGGAGGATTTCTTCGGCCCTGCCCAGTTGCGGTGGTTTTCGGCCTCTTTTGCTATCTCTTCTGGTGTCTTCATTGTCCTTTTCTTATGGTGGCCGCGCATTTAGCGCGGCATACTTGACAGCAGCAGTTTCCTGTTCCGTAGGCTGCGCTAAATGCGCAGCAAGTCCTCAGTGTGCCTCCAGCCAATTGTCGCCCCAGCCGCTGTCGGCTACGAGGGGAACGGCGAGCTGCAGGGCGTTCTGCATCTCTTGGACGACTATCTCCCCTACCCTACCCCGCTCTTCCGGATAGACCGAGAAGTTTAGTTCGTCGTGTACCTGCAGGAGCATCTTGCTCTTTATACCCTCACGCTGGAAGCGTTCGTGGATGCGAATCATCGCCACCTTAATGATGTCGGCAGCGGTGCCCTGTATGGGTGCGTTGATAGCATTACGCTCCGCAAAGCCACGCACGGTGGCGTTGCCACTATTGATGTCCGGTAAATAACGGCGACGCCCGAAGAGTGTCTCCACGTAGCCCTTTTGCCTTGCCTCCTCTTTTGCTCGCTCCATGTAGTCCTTTACTTTGGGGAACGTCTCGAAGAAGCCGTCGATGAGCTTCTTTGCCTCGTCACGGCTGATGTCTAATCGCTCGGCCAGGCCGAAGACAGTAATACCGTAGATGATGCCGAAGTTGGCACGTTTCGACTTTGTGCGCTCGTCGCGGCTCACCTCCTCGATAGGCTTTTTGTAGATATTCGCAGCTGTAGCACCATGCAAATCTTTCCCTTCGCGGAACACCTGAATCATGTTTTCGTCTTGCGAAAGGTGAGCCATAACACGCAATTCTATTTGACTGTAATCTGCTGAAAAAAATTGACATCCTGGCTCAGGAATGAAGGCCTTTCGAATTTCCTTTCCGTCCTCACCACGAACGGGAATGTTCTGCAGGTTCGGGTCGCTGGAAGAGAGGCGTCCAGTAGCCGTGACGCATTGGTTGAAAGAGGTGTGGATATGACCTGTACGCTTGTTGATAAGAAGTGGCAGGTTGTCGATGTAAGTGGAAAGCAGTTTCTTTAAACCTCTGAAAGCCAGTATCTCAGCAACGATTTTGTGCTTTCCTGACAGTTGGGTGAGCACTTCCTCGCTGGTGACGAACTGTCCTGTCTTGGTCTTCTTCGGCTTCTCAATAATCTTCATCTTGGCGAAGAGAATATCGCCCACCTGTTTCGGCGAAGAGATGTTGAACTGCTCGCCCGCCAGCTCGTAGATATGTGCCTCAATTTCGTTCATTCTCGCTGTCAAATCTTTTGACGTTTGGCGTAGCGATTCAGTGTCGAGCAGCACGCCGTTCATCTCCATTTCGGCCAGTACGGGCATGAGGGGCATCTCTATTTCGTAGAAAAGTTTTTCGCAGTCTAAGCGCTTCAGTTCCGGTTCCAGTTTCTCTTTCAGCTGCAGGGTGATGTCGGCATCCTCGCAGGCGTACTCATAGACAAGGGTAGGGGAGAGGTCGCGCATAGAACGTTGGTTCTTTCCTCGAGGGCCTATCAGTTCATCAATGTGAATGGTCTTGTAGCCCAGGTAGGCTTCAGCCATGAAATCCATGTTGTGACGTAGCTCGGGTTGGATGAGATAATGTGCAATCATCGTGTCCCACATCGGCCCTTGTAAGCGGATGTTATAGTTTCTTAAAACTTCTAAATCATACTTCAAGTTCTGTCCGACCTTCAAAATCTTGGGGTCTTCGTAGAGGGTTTTAAATATTTCCACAATTTTTAACGCCTGTTCACGATTAGTGGGAATGGGGACGTAAAATGCCTTATGAGGCTCTACTGAGAAGCTTAAACCGACCAATTCTGCGTCAACGGGGTGGGTGGAAGTGGTTTCTGTATCTAAACAGAGAATTTCTTTTGTAAAGAAAAAATCACAAAGCTGACGCATTTCTTCCTCATTATCAACGAGTTTGTATTCGTGAGGGGTCGTTTTAAGGCTCTCAAAACTCGAAAATTCCTGC
>JAGCNO010000152.1 GCA_017645905.1 Prevotella sp.
CTGTAGCAACCGATGTCCATGAGACGCTTGAGATTCATCTGGATCTCAGACCTGAGGTCACCCTCCACTTTAAATTCAGCGCCGATGATTTCACGGATTTTGGCTGCCTGGTCGTCACTCCACTCACTGACCTTCAGGTCACGGCTGACACCTGCCTTGTCCAATATCTTTGCTGAACTACTTCGACCTATACCATAGATATAAGTCAATGCGATTTCGCCACGCTTATTCTGGGGCAAATCTACTCCAACAATTCTTATTGCCATTTGTTAATTTAGTGATAAATAAAAACTATAAATTTCGAAATTCTGCTAAAAAGCATGCAAAGGTACGAAGATTTTCGCAAACCTCCGCACATTTTATGCTTATTTAACATTAACCCTGACGCATTTTGTACTTAGGGTTCTTCTTGTTGATAACGAACAGGCGTCCCTTGCGACGTACGATCTTGCAATCTGGGGTACGCTTCTTCAATGATGCTCTTGTCTTCATATTTGTTCTTTTGTTTATTTGTATCTAAATACAATTCTTCCTTTTGTCAAATCATAGGGACTCATCTCAACCTTCACCTTATCACCAGGCAGAATCTTGATGTAGTGCATCCTCATCTTACCTGAGATATGTGCTATAATCTGAACCCCATTCTCCAGTTCTACGCGGAACATCGCATTCGACAGCGATTCTACGATTGTCCCGTCCTGCTCAATCGCGGATTGTTTTGCCATTCTTATTCTTAATATAATTTACCTTCTATTTGTTCTACCTCTTCGAAAGAAGACAATATCTCAGCTTTACCTCGCCTGACGGCAATCGTATGCTCGAAATGTGCGGCCGGTTTCCCGTCACGCGTCCTAACGGACCAACGGTCCTGATCCAGCCAGATGGAGCGATCACCCATCGTGATCATCGGTTCGATGGCGAGACACATGCTTGCCTTAAGCATGACACCATTTCCCCGCCTGCCGTAGTTAGGCACCTGCGGATCCTCGTGCATCTCGCGACCGATGCCATGACCGGTCAGTTCGCGCACCACGCCGTATTTCTGTGCCTCGCAGTGATCTTGTACGGCACTGCTGATATCACCCAGATGTTTTCCTGCAACAGCCTGCTCAATACCAAGGTACAGTGCCTCTTTGGTAGTCTTGAGCAACTGCTTTACGTCTTCGGAGACCTCGCCCACACAGAACGTGTAGCATGAGTCACCATTGAAGCCGTTCAAGAGCGTTCCACAATCGACGGAGATGATGTCTCCCTCTTTCAATACAGTCCGCTCGTTCGGTACACCATGTACGACAACATCATTCACCGACGTACAGATACTGGCAGGAAACGGCCCTCCATATGGATTAGGGAACCCCTTGAACGTCGGGACGGCACCATGGTCTCTGATGAACTCGTCCGCGATTTTGTCCAACTGGAGGGTCGTTACTCCAGGTTTGATATGTCTTGCCAATTCGCCAAGCGTTTTACCAACAAGTTGGTTGGCCTGGCGCATCAGCTCAATCTCGTCTTCAGTCTTCAGAAATATCTTCATAGAAGATTAATAAGCCGCCATGCCACGACCGTGGATACGGCCGGAACTGAGCAGACCATCGTAGTGGCGCATCAGCAGGTGGCTCTCAATCTGTGCGAGTGTGTCGAGCACCACACCGACGAGAATCAACAGTGACGTACCACCGAAGAACTGAGAGAATGCATCCTGCACATTCAGCAGGCTTGCCAAAGCAGGCATCACAGCGATGAAGGCGATGAACAGCGAACCAGGCAGCGTGATACGTGACATCACAGTGTCGATGTACTCAGCCGTCTCCTTACCCGGCTTCACACCGGGGATGAATCCGTTGTTACGCTTCATATCCTCAGCCATCTGTGTCGGGTTGAGCGTGATGGCCGTATAGAAATATGTGAATGCGATGATCAGCAGGGCGAAGATTACGTTGTAGGTCCAGCTGTGATGATCAAGCATCGTACGCACGAACCAACTTGCATTCTCCGGAGCAGAATACTGTACGAGCGTCAGCGGGATGAACATCAGAGCCTGAGCAAAGATGATAGGCATCACGTTGGCTGCGAACAGCTTCAGAGGGATATACTGGCGTGCACCGCCAACCTGCTGATTGCCCACAATGCGCTTTGCATACTGTACGGGCACCTTACGGACACCCTGTACCAGAACGATAGATGCACATACAACTGCGTAGAGAATGATGATCTCGACAAGGAACATCACCAGACCACCACCAGAGATGGCGGTGAATCGTGACGTCAGCTCCTGGATAAATGCCTGGGGCAGACGGGCGATGATACCGATCATAATGATCAGCGAGATACCGTTTCCTATACCCTTATCGGTAATGCGCTCACCCAGCCACAGGATAAACATACTTCCTGCAGACAGGATAATGACGGCCGGAACCATGAATACAGACCAGGAGATGCCCTGTGCGAGGGCAGCACCAGCCTGCATCTTCAGGTTCATCAAGTAACCCGGAGCCTGGAACAGCAGGATAGCCACTGTGAGCCAACGGGTATACATGGCAATCTTCTTGCGGCCGCTCTCACCCTCACGCTGCATCTTCTGTACATAAGGCACAGCGACGGCGAGAAGCTGCATAACGATAGAAGCAGAGATGTAAGGCATGATTCCAAGCGCAAAGATAGATGCGTTGGAGAATGCACCACCAGAGAACATATCGAGCAGCGACATCAGACCGCCGGCAGTCTGCGACTGCAGCTGGCTCAACATGGCAGGGTTGATACCGGGAAGTACCACGAACGAGCCGAAACGATAAATCGCCACAAACAGGAGTGTGATGAGGAGGCGCTGGCGCAGGTCCTCAATCTTCCAAATGTTCTTCAGTGTCTCTATTAACTTCTTCATTACTCTTTAGATTTTTGTTGCGTTACCACCTACTGCCTTGATTGCTTCCTCGGCAGTCTTTGAGAATGCGTTGGCCTCTACGTCAACCTTTGCCTTGAGCTCACCATTACCGAGCACCTTCACAAGCTCCTTGCCATTGGTCAGGCCAGCAGCCACGAGCTCTGCAATACCGATCTTAGTGAGGTTCTTCTCCTCTGCAAGCCTCTGCAGTGTTGAGAGGTTCACAGCGAAGTACTCCTTATGGTTGATGTTCTTGAAGCCTCCCTTCGGCAAACGGCGCTGGAGAGGCATCTGACCACCTTCGAAACCAATCTTCCTCTTATAACCAGAACGGGCCTTGGCACCCTTGTGACCACGGGTAGAGGTACCGCCCAGGCCAGAGCCTGTGCCGCGACCGATACGACGACGTGAGTGGGTTGAGCCTTCAGCCGGCTTTAAATTATTCAGTTTCATAATTGAATCTACTTTTTAATTGTTGCTATTAGTCAATAACGGTCACGAGATGGCGAACCTTGCGGATCATACCACGGATTGAAGGATTATCCTCTACTTCAACAACCTGAGAGATCTTACGCAGGCCGAGAGCCTCGAGCGTGCGCTTCTGGTCTATAGGATAACCGATTTTACTCTTAATCTGCTTTACCTTAATTGTTGCCATAGTTTTTGTCTCCTTTATCCTTTGAATACTTTATCCATACTGATACCACGGGTACCTGCCACCGTATAGGGATCACGCATCTGGCTCAGAGCCACGATGGTTGCCTTCACCAGGTTGTGAGGGTTAGAAGAACCCTTCGACTTGGCGAGCACATCCTTGACACCTACGCTCTCCAGTACGGCACGCATGGCACCACCGGCCACCAGACCAGTACCGGCAGCAGCCGGCTTCAGGAACACCTGAGCACCACCGAAGCGGGCTTCCATCTCATGAGGGATAGTACCCTTAAGCACTGGAACTTTCACGAGATTCTTCTTGGCTGCCTCTACACCCTTGGCGATGGCGGCGGTCACTTCGCCTGCCTTACCCAGACCCCAGCCAATGATGCCGTTGCCGTCGCCGACAACAACAATGGCTGCGAAAGTAAAGGTGCGACCTCCCTTGGTAACCTTCGTTACACGGTTGATGGCAACCAGTCTGTCTTTCAACTCTACGTCACTATTTACTTTAACATTTTTCATTGCCATAATCGTTTAGAATTTAAGTCCACCTTTACGAGCTGCGTCTGCAAGCGACTTCACACGGCCGTGATACAGATAACCGTTACGGTCGAAGACCACGGCGCTGATGCCGGCCTCCAGAGCCTTCTTAGCCAGAAGCTCACCGACCTTCTCTGCCTGCTGGATCTTCGGCATAGCTTCCAGACCCAGTGAAGATGCAGATGCAAGTGTTTTACCTTCCAAGTCATTGATTACCTGAGCATAAATCTGCTTGTTGCTGCGGAAGACGCTCAGACGGGGACGCTCGGCAGTGCCGAACACGTTCTTGCGAATTCTATATTTGATCTTAATTCGTCTTTCTATTTTCTTCGTTGTCATAATCTTGAATTCTTAATTAATTCTTAATTCTTAATTACTTTGCTGATGCAGACTTACCCGACTTACGACGGATAACCTCACCCTTGAACAAGATACCCTTTCCTTTGTAAGGCTCAGGCATACGGAAAGAACGAATTTTAGCACAGATCAGACCGAGCAGTGCCTTGTCGCATGACTCGAGGATAATCTGGGGGTTCTGGTTACGCTCCATCTTGGTTTCAACCTTCACCTCCTGGGGAAGCTGGATGAAGATGGGGTGAGTGTAACCCAGTGCGAACTCGATGATGTTACCCTGATTTGACACACGGTAACCAACACCTACGAGCTCCAACTCCTTCTTGTAGCCCTCACTCACACCGACAACCATATTGTTGACAAGTGCGCGATAGAGGCCATGAAAAGCCTGCTTCTGCTCGTAGTTCACAGGACTATTCTCGTCAATCTCGAATGTGATATGACCATCCTCGATCTTCATCTTGATAGAAGCGTCAACCTTCTGTGAGAGTTCTCCCTTGGGACCCTTTACGGTAACAATGCCGTCCTTGTCCTGAGCGACAGTAACGCCTGCGGGGATACTAATTGGCAATTTTCCTATTCTTGACATATTCTATCCTCCTATTAATAGACGTAGCAAAGGACCTCACCGCCAATCTTCAGTTCAGCGGCCTCCTTGTCAGTCATAACACCTTTAGACGTGGAAAGGATTGCGATTCCAAGTCCGTTAATTACTCTCGGCATGTCTTTGTAACCCGTGTAACGACGAAGGCCCGGGGTAGAAACCCTCTTGAGGCACTTGATAGCGTTCTCACGAGTGGCGGGGTCATACTTCAGGGCTACCTTGATAGTACCCTGAGGACCATCCTCAACGAACTTGTAGTTCAGGATGTAACCCTTCTCGAAGAGGATCTTGGTGATCTCCTTCTTCAAGTTTGACGCAGGCACTTCCACGACACGGTGATGAGCCATGATCGCGTTTCTGAGTCTGGTCAGATAATCTGCTATTGGATCTGTCATAAAAATAATGTTTTAAATTAATCGGGACTGCCCCGACAATATTAATAAAATCTCTATTCTTCTCTTATTACCAGCTGGCCTTCTTCACACCGGGTATCAGACCGCTTGATGCCATCTCACGGAACTGGATACGGGAGAGACCGAACTGACGCATGTAACCCTTGGGACGACCCGTGATCTTGCAACGGTTGTGCAGACGGATGGGGTTGGCGTTGCGGGGGATCTCCTGCAACTTGCGGGCTGCCTCATAAGCGGCCATGGCGCCCTCCTCAGTGGTTACGTCGGCAGTAGCGATAATCTTCTTCAGAGCCGCACGTTTCTCAGCGTAACGGGCAACAAGCTTGGCGCGCTTCACCTCGCGAGCCTTCATTGATTCTTTTGCCATATCTCTTAATCGTTTTTAGCGTTCTTGAATGGAAGACCGAATGCCTTGAGCAGTGCAAATCCCTCCTCATCGGTCTGAGCCGATGTCACGAAGGTGATGTTCATACCCTGGATGCGATCCACTGAATCGATATTGATCTCCGGGAAGATAATCTGCTCCTGGATACCCAGTGTGTAGTTTCCACGGCCATCGAACTTGCTCTCGATACCCTTGAAGTCACGGATACGGGGCAGTGCAATACGGACGAGCTTCTCGAGGAACTCGTACATACGCTCACGACGGAGGGTCACCATCACGCCAATAGGCATCTTCTTACGAAGTTTGAAGTTGGCGATATCCTTCTTGGAATAAGTGGCCACTGCCTTCTGACCGCAGATAGCCGAGATCTCGTTGATAGCCACGTCGATGATCTTCTTGTCCTGTGTGGCGTCACCCAGACCCTGGTTGACGACGATCTTCTTCAGGACGGGAATCTGCATTGCCGACGTGTAGTTGAACTGCTTCTTCAGAGCCGGAGCAATCTTCTCCTTATACTCTGCCTTTAACTGTGCTGTATTTGCCATTACTTAATCTCCTCCCCTGACTTTTTAGCGATACGGGTGACCTTCTTGCCCTCGCGCTTGATGGCGACACGGGTAGCCTTGCCACTCTTCGGATC
>JAGCNO010000023.1 GCA_017645905.1 Prevotella sp.
ACGCATTGTTTACGCAGACATGAAAAAAGCACTTGCGAGAAACTCGTAAGTGCTTGATTTTCAGTGTGGACCAGCCAGGGCTTGAACCTGGGACCTCCAGATTATGAGTCTGTTGCTCTAACCAACTGAGCTACAAGTCCGATGCTCTAAGCGGGTGCAAAGGTAGTATATGTTTGCGTAATAACCAAATATTTTGGCAAAAAAAACGTCAAATCGTAACTTTTTCGTACCTTTGCAGCCGAATATGGAAATTGTTCACTATCCACTTACTGCTGTTCCTGCGGGCCGTTATGCGGCCACGATAGGTTTCTTCGACGGTGTTCACCGTGGCCATCGCTTTCTCTTGGAGCAGCTTCAGCAGGAGGCTGATGCCCGAGGCCTGATGAGTATGGCTGTGACCTTCGACCGTCATCCTCGGCAGGTGGTACAGACGGGCTGGCAGCCAAAACTGCTTACTACCCTTGACGAGAAAGTGGCGCTACTCGAACAGACGGGCATCGACGAGATTGTTGTGCTTCCCTTTAACAAGGCGATGGCCGCCCTGACTGCCCGGCAGTTCATGGCTGATGTGCTGCACGACCGGCTTCACGTGGAGCTGCTGCTCACGGGCTATGACAATCGCTTCGGGCATAACCGCTCAGAGACGTATGCCGATTACGAGCGCTACGGCCGTGAGCTGGGCATGGAGGTGGTCTGTGCCTGCCCGCTGACAATGGGAGGGGAAGCTGCGCAAATAGCGCAGCATACGAGACAAGCAGAGTTAACAGATAGGGCTTTCAGCTCGTCGCTGGTGAGGCGGCTATTAGCTGAAGGCAATGTGGCCGCAGCAGCAGATTGCCTGGGACGGTATTACTCTATCAGCGGGCGTGTGGTGCATGGCGAACAGAAAGGCCACAGCCTAGGATTTCCCACGGCAAACCTTCTTCCCGACGAACCGCAGAAGCTCATCCCTGCCCGTGGTGCCTACGCCGTGGAGGCCATGTTCCCTGACGGCACTTATCACCACGCGATGACAAACATCGGCACGCGACCCACTTTCCAAGGAGAGGAGCAGACGCTGGAGACCCACATCTTTGATTTCACTCAAGACATCTACGACCAGCCACTGACCATATCCTTCGTGGCGAGGCTGCGGGATGAAATACCGTTCCCCTCGCCCACGGCACTGGCTCGCCAGCTCTCTTTAGACAAGGAGCGGGCGCAAGCTCTGCTTGCTAAATTAGAAATGAAAAATGAGAAATGAGAGACGCAAGAATATGAAAACCAAAGAAAATCCCTTCTGGGCCGTAGGCTACGTGCTCATCTTCTTAGCCATACAAGTGATAGCAATGACAGCCATCACTATCGTTCATTCTATCGTCAGTGGTGACACCTCGGGACAACTGAATGCTCCGTGGACCATCGCCTCGATGGTGCTCTTCTCACTTTCGGCCATCGCGCTGTTCACTTTGGCGAAGTGGTCGCCGGTATCGCGCAGCTATGTTCTCAGCCGTCCCTGGGTTGTGCTGGGGTGGAGTGCTGTAGCGGCTATCGGCGCGCTTCTTCCTTCGCTCTTCTTCCAGGGACTGTTGCCCGAATGGCCTGAGGCTATTCAGAAATACATCGACAAGATGGAGGAGCAGGCGGCACAGCTGATGATTACTCCTGGCGGCTATGCTGTGGTGTGCCTGCTGGCCCCTGTGGCCGAGGAGCTTGTGTTTCGTGGTGCCGCGCTTCGCACATTGCTGGAGTGGAAGCCCGAGCGACGTTGGCTGATGATAGTTCTCTCGGCCCTGATCTTCGCTTTAGCCCACTTGAACCCTGCCCAGTTGCTCCATCCCTTTATCATCGGGCTGCTGCTGGGTTGGATGTACGAGCGCACTCGCAGTGTGCTGCCCGGCATCGTCTACCACTGGGCAAACAACACCGCCGCTTACCTCATGTATCATGCCTATCCCTCGACCGATATCACCATCTATGACATCTTCGGCAGCGAAGGGCGAGCCCTACTGGCCGTGGGCTTCTCGCTGCTCATCATCTTGCCCGCCATCTTCCAGATGAACATGACGATGAAGACAGCTCAGACGACAACGCTGAAGCGCATAGCCGAAAGACTCAACGGCGCAGGAATCACATGGGCTGTCGGAGGGTCGATGATGCTTTACCTTCGTGGCCGTGCCACGAACGTGCACGACATTGACCTGATGGTGGACGAAAGGGAGGTTGAGCGTGCAAAGGACTTGCTTTCCCCAATGGGAAAGCTCATGCCTGGAAAAGACGATGCCCGCTACCAGACGCGCCACTATCATCAGTTTGTCATCGACGGCACGGAGGTTGACCTCATTGCCGGCTTCGTCATCGTTAAAGACGGTGTGGCGCATGAGTGCCCATTGCTCGGGAAGGACATCACAGAAAGGCACGACCTGAAAGGTACTTTCATACCCCTTCACTCGCTAAACGTTTGGCGAGAGTACTATGCGCTGATGGGCCGGACGGATAAGATTGTAATGTGCGATTGATTAGCGTTGGGCAGCGTAGAAGCGGAGCAGCTGCATGTTGAGCAGCGTCATGTATTTGGACTGCAGCAGGTTCTGCTGTGCGGAGAGGAGCTTGTCCTTGCCCTGTAGCAGCTCGATGATGTTTGTCAGTCCGAGGTCGAATTTCTCGTTGAGCAGGTCGTAGCTCTGCTGTTCGCTCTCCACAGTGATCTTAGCGGCACGAAACTTCTGCTGGTTAGTGGTGGCATCAAGCCAGTAGTCCTCAATGGTCTGGTAGAGCGTCTTTTGCTGGTCGAGCAGGTCGAGCTGAGCCTGTTGCTGCGAAATCTTAGCCCTATTCACTGACGAGCGCGTCTGCCATCCGTCGAAGATGGGTACGGAGACAGTCAATCCGGCCGACATGTTTGTGTTTGTTTTCATCTGGTTCCCCCAGCTGTTGTTGGCCAGTGAATTGGTGCTCGAGGTAAAGCCGCCGCTGAGGCTAAGCGTGGGCAGCCATCCGGCCTTTGCGATGGCGAGATTGACGTTGCTGCTCTCAATGGCCAGTTTCTTGTTCCCTATTTCAGGGCGTGTGGCCAGAGCCTGCTCGTAGACTGTCATCAGGGCGGGTATTTCGTTCAGCGCCTCTTCGTCGGTGGTGGGCGGTATGGCGATGTCGAACTTCTGGTCGCCGGTCAGCTCCAACAGCTGCTTCAACTGTAGTTTACACGTTGCCAGCTGGCTCTGAGCCTCCACCACGTTATATTCGTCGGTGGCTCGCTGTGCGGTGAGCTGTGCCAGGTCGGCCTTCGACATCTTGCCCACTTCGACCATCTCTTTGCCTCGTTCCTCGTTCTTCTTACTGGTCTCGAGACTGGCCTGGCTCACGCCGATGGCCTCGTGGAGGTAGAGGCATTGCACGAAGAGCTGTGCGATGCGCTCCTGTATGCTGTTGGCCTGTTCCTCGACACTCAGTTCGGCCTGTTGCTCGGAGAGTCGCGACAGTTTGAGGTTGTTGTAGTTCTTGTTGCCGTTCCAGACGGTCCACTGCGCGTTCAGCCCGTAGCTGCCGTTGTAGTAGGTCTTGTCCACCTTCGTGTTCACCTGTCCGTTGGTGACGGTGGCCATTCCGTCGAGCTGCCAAGGTCGGTAGCCCAGGTTCTGGCTGGTGTTCGCATTAAGTGTGGGCAGCAGTGCGCCCTTCGAGGCACGCACCTCCTCGCTTGCCGTCTGCAACTGGAGACGGCTCTTCTGCAGCGTGATGTTGTTCTGCATGGCGTAGCTGATGCAGTCGTCGATGGTCCACAGCTTCTGCGCCCCTACAGGGCTAAATGATAATGAACAAATAATAAATAATAAACTCGGTAGTGTATTCTTCATATTTTTTTATTATTGTTTGTTAATCCCATTTCCTTTGCCTTCTCCATGAGCAGCTGCATGAGCGGTTCTCGCTCGTTCTCCACGCGGTTGTCGAGTACGGCATCTTTCAGCGTCTGCTTCAGCACGCCCACCTCGCGGCTGGGCTTCAGGTTGAATAGCTCCATGATTTCGTTGCCGTCAATGCAAGGCTGCAGTAGGCGCTTATAGTCTTTTTCTTTCAGGTCGGTGAGTTTCTCGCGTACCATTCTGAAGTTCTCGAGGAATATTTTCTTCTTCACCTCGTTTTTCGACGTGATATCGGCCTCGCAGAGGGTCATCAGGTCGTCGATGTCGTCGCCAGCATCGTTGAGCAACCGGCGCACGGCACTGTCGGTGACCTCCTCGTCGGCAATGACCTGGGGGCGCATGTGCAGGTCTACGAGTTTCTGTACGTAGCGCATCTCAGCACCCATAGGCAGCTTCAGGCGTCGGAAAATCTCCGGAACCATTTTCGCCCCTATATAATTATGGTTATGGAAGGTCCATCCCGTGAGCGGCTCCCACCGCTTCGTCTTCGTCTTGCCGATGTCGTGGAGCAGGGCAGCCCAACGCAAATATAGAGAAGAATGAAGAGTGAAGAATGAAGAATTTGCTTCCGCATCACCTTGTGCAGTAGCTAATTCTTCATTCTTCACTCTTAATTCTTCATTTTTAGCAATGTTGTCGAGCACCTCCAGCGTATGGTAGAAGTTATTCTTGTGCGCCCTTCCATTTCGCTGCTCCACGATGTCGAGGGCAGCCACCTCGGGCAGGATGAGCTGCAGTAGTCCGCAACGCTGCAGGTCTACGAATCCCCGGCTGGGCGTGTCGGCCATGATGATTTTGTTCAGCTCCACCTCGATACGCTCCCCGCTGACTATCTTGATGCGGTCGGACATGTGCTCGAGGGCCTCAAAGGTACGCTCCTCTATCTGGAACTTCAGCTGTGTGGCGAAGCGTATGCAGCGCATCATGCGCAGCGGGTCGTCGCTGAAGGTCACCTCGGGGTCGAGGGGCGTGGCGATGATGCCGTCCTCGAGGTCAGCCAGCCCGTTGAAAGGATCCACGAGCTCGCCGAATCGCCCTTCGTTGAGGCAAATAGCCATAGCGTTGATGGTGAAGTCGCGTCGGTTCTGGTCGTCCTCTAAGGTTCCGTCTTCGACGATGGGCTTGCGCGAGTCGTGACTATAGCTCTCGCGGCGGGCACCGACGAATTCCACTTCTTCATCACCCATCGTCACCTGCGCCGTCCCGAAGTTCTTGAATACGGAGAGGTGAGCCTTTCGTCCCAGCTGCCGTTTCAGCTCGCTGGCCACCGCTATGCCGCTGCCCACGACGACCACGTCGATGTCGTTTGACGGCCGTTCGAGGAAGATGTCGCGCACATAGCCGCCGACAACATAGCACTCCACGCCCAGCTCATCGGCCACACGTCCAATGCGGCGGAAGATGTCCTGGTCGAGCAGCTGTGCCAGCTCACTGTCTGAATAGAGTCTCATCGTTTGTGTTCGGCATCCCGAAGGGTGGCGCTTTCGTAGCTGTGCAGAGAAAGAACGGCTTATTCCCATTGAAAGAACGGCTTCTTCAAATCGAAAAAACGGCTTTTTCCCATAGAAAGAACGGCTTTTTCTCAGCGCATGACCGGCTCTTGGTCTGAGAGCGTTTCTGGAGGGGCCTTTATTAGCGTTTTTTTAAGTGTGGGCAAAGGTACAAACATTATTTCAGCGGGGAAAGCATGAAATATTAAATAGTATTAAAAAACGGAGTGCGGTCAAAAATTTTGACTATTTATTTGCGTGATTGGGCGGAAACCGCTACTTTTGCAGAGTTCATGAACTTTGAACTCTACATAGCCCGCCGCTACCTCTTCTCGAAGAAGTCGACCAACGTCATCAACGTCATCAGCGCCATTTCCGTCATCGGTGTAGCCGTGGCCACAATGGCCCTCGTGGTGACGCTGAGCGTGTTTAATGGCTTCAGCGACCTTGTAGCCTCGTTTTTCACCGCTTTCGACCCCCAGCTGAAGGTGCAGCCCGTAGAGGGCAAGACAGTTGCCGCCGACGACCCCGTGCTGACGGAGCTCCGCTCTCTGCCGCAGGTCGACGTGGCCACAGAGTGCGTCGAAGACCAGGCCATGGTGATGTACCACGGTACGCAGGCTATGGTGACCATCAAGGGCGTCGACGACAGCTTCGAGCAGCTGACCCACATTCGCAGCATCCTGCAGGGTCAGGGCACTTTTGAGCTCCACGCCGCCGACCTGCAATACGGCATCCTGGGCATACGACTGGCCTACGAGCTGGGCACAGGCTACTATTTCGACGAGCCGCTCCGCGTCTATGCCCCGCGCCGCGAAGGCCAGCTGGACCTCACCGACCCCACCGACGGCTTTGAGGAGGACGAGCTGTGGTCGCCGGGTGTGGTATTAGAAGTGAACCAAGGCAAATACGACAAGGGCTACATCCTCACCTCCATAGGCTTTGCCCGCCGATTGTTCGACCAGCAGGGCATGGTCTCGTCGCTGGAGCTGCGGCTGAAGCCCGGCAGCGACTTCGAAGCGGTGAAGGCCGAGATGCGGCGCATCTGCGGCGACCGCTACACCGTGCTCGACCGCTACGAGCAGCAGGACGACACGTTCCGCATCATGAAGATTGAGAAGCTCATCGCCTACATCTTCCTCACGTTCATCCTCGTCGTGGCCTGCTTCAACATCATCGGCTCGCTGTCCATGCTCATCATCGACAAGCGCGACGACGTTCAGACACTGGGCAACCTTGGCGCCAACGACCGCCAGATTTCACGCATCTTCCTTTTCGAAGGCAGGCTCATCGTCATCATCGGAGCCGTCATCGGCATCGCCGTGGGCCTGCTGCTCTGCTGGCTGCAGCAGCAGTTCGGCATCATCACTATGGGTAGCAGCGAGGGAGCCTTCGTGGTCAACGCCTATCCCGTCAGCGTACACCCCTGGGACGTGGTGCTCGTCTTTGTGACCGTCCTCATCGTCGGCTTCATCGCCGTCCGCTATCCCGTGCGCTACTTCTCCAAATGACAGCTTACCTGACTATGGAAGACCTGCTGCACTACACTTGGCGACACAAGTTGCTGCCCCTCGGCAAGCTGAAGACCACCGATGGGAGGGAGGTAGAGGTCATCGACCCGGGACTGCACAACCGCAACGCGGGGCCTGACTTCTTCAACGCGAAGGTGCGCATTGACGGCACGATGTGGGTGGGCAACGTGGAGCTGCACCTGAAGAGCGCTGACTGGTATACGCATGGTCACGACCGTGACCCTAAATATAATAATGTGGTACTCCACGTAGTCTGCGAGGCCGACTGCGACGTGCGCACGGAGGACGGCCACTACCTGCCGCAGGTCGTGGTGCCCATCGCTGGGAGCCTGAAGCACAACTATGAGGAGCTGCTCCGTACCGACCATTATCCCCCGTGCTATAAGATAGTGCCTTCACTGAGCAAACTCACTATCCACTCCTGGATGGCCGCCCTGCAAACGGAACGCCTGGAACAGAAGACACAGGCCATCGCCGAGTGGGCCCGCCGCTGCAACGGCTCATGGGAGGCTGCTTACTTCACCTGCCTGGCCCGCAACTTCGGATTCGGCATCAACGGCGATGCTTTCGAGCAATGGGCGTTGAACATTCCCCTGCAGGCCGTAGGCAAGCACCGCGACGACCTCTTTCAGGTAGAGGCCGTCTTCATGGGCCAGGCAGGGCTGCTCGAGACAGAGAGCGTGCCGGAACGCTACCGCGACGAGGCGCTGGCAGAGGATTATTTCACCCGTCTGCGCAAAGAGTACCAATACCTTGCACACAAGTTCACGCTGCAGCCAATGGACTACAGCGTGTGGCGATTCCTGCGCCTGCGCCCGCAGAACTTCCCCCACATTCGCATTGCCCAGCTGGCCCGCCTCTACCACGAGCGACGCTCAGAACTGAGCCAGTTGCTGGAGTGCAAGACCGTGGAACAGCTGCACAAGCTGCTCTCCACCCACGTCACGCCCTACTGGGAGACTCATTACACCTTCGGCGCCGCCACCAGCACCCACAGCGAGAAGCACCTCTCAGCCGCCTCGCTTGACGTCATCATTATCAACACCGCCATTCCCGTGCTCTTCGCCGTGGGCCGACACCGCCAGAAGGAAGAGTACTGCGACCGCGCCTTCGACCTGCTGGAGCAGCTTAAGGCCGAGAAAAACCACATCATCCGCATGTGGCAGGAGTGCGGCCTCGAGGTCCATAACGCTGGCGACAGCCAGGCGCTCATACAGCTCAAACGCGAATACTGCGACCGCCGCGACTGTCTCCGCTGCCGCTTCGGCTACGAATATTTGCGCAGCAGCCAGCCGTAAGGCCCGAAAAACCTCCTCCAGTCAGGAGAGCATCGCACAAGCTGCGTCTACAGCGCACTGAAGCGACTGCAGAAAGACGGCTACGTCATATACACTAACCGCTACGAGCTGGAAGATCCCTTCTTCAAGGCATGGCTGATGGCCAACGGATAGCCTTCATTCTGGACGAAACAATAAAGCGGGCAGACTGCATCATTGTTCTTGCAGTCTGCCCGCTATACATAATTATTAATCACCTATACGGTAAAGCGTCCAGTTGTCTATGACTGTCCAGTCGTCGGAAATGGTCACTTCTTTCTTTATGCCAATGACGAGGGCACCATCATCACCAACTTTCACCTCCAAATAGTTTTGGTAGTAGTTTGCGGCAAACCAAGCTCCTGCCGCTACCATATCAAAGGGTACATACAGATTGTCTCCAACTTTGTCCGCTTTAACGCCTAAGCCTGCAGGAATAGCACCGGAACTTATTGACACCAAAGGCTTGCTTACTGAGGCTACTGAGGAGGTAGCATACAGCAAGGCGTTATTATTTTCGGTGTCTCCGTTTGTCCATAATTCATAGTCATTTGTATAGTTACCCCTACGGTAGAAAGCCTGCACACCAAGCCGATAAACCCCTTTTGGCAACCCTGAGATGCTCTGATATGTGTCGTAAGTTTTGCTATAGTGTTCAGCATTGTTATCGGGGTTAACAAAACCAAGAGGTGTCCCCTCCCATCCGTTAGTATCATTATTGTCATATCTGGGGTTGGTTATGTATGAAGTGTAGTCTTCACCATCTTTTTTAGGCGATTCTGGTATATCAGATATATAAGACATATCATAAACAGGACGGACGGAACGGCCATGGGTACGGACGCCTGTCGTGCCCATGTCCCAATAGAAGTTTGTTTCAATCCATAAGAGATGATGGAGTGTTCCAAATACGAGTTCTGCACCATATGAACCATCGGCATCTCGGCTCCAGTAACTACCGTAAGTTCCGATTTCCGGAGGATAATTTGAATCTAAACGAGTAAATTTGAATGAAGCAGCCGGCAAGAAAATAGCGTTTCCATTAGGTCCTGTGACACGGGCACCTTTCACTCCACTGTGCTCCTCCCATGACCACGTACAGGAAAGTAGTTCCTCCAGCTCCTCAATTTTGGGCATCCTCCAATGGTCGCCCATTGTTACGCATGCAACATCAAACACGTCAGGTAGGGATGATGACTCAAAAGAGCTACGCAAATAGTTATCCGTTGAATATTGCTCCTTTTCAGACGTTTCTCCCCAAGCGACATACCAACCATAATCTTCTGGCGTATCGGCACCAACGTTGCAAGTTCCCCAAAGCGTTCCACTGGCCAATCCCAAATCAACATAGCTGCCTCCAGTAATTGGATTGGGATTGTCAGTTACTGTCACCTTAATAGTCTCTGCCAGCGAGGTCACATTATCAGTTACGGTAATGTTTACTTCACCTGCCGTCTGAGCATAAATATACACAGCAAACATTCCCTCTTTCAGCTGACCATTGCTATCTTTCTGCTGACCTACGCTTGCTGTAGCAATTTCGGGATTGTTACTCTCTGCACTATAATTGCCAGTACCTTCTACGATGGGAATAACGCCACCATAGCCAGTCATTAGACCTATGGAGCTGGAAGCCAATTTTAGCTTGTCCGAAAAATCTCCAGACATGATGGAAATTACTGATGCAATGTCCGCCACATCCACCATCCCATCGCCATTCACGTCACCACTCCTGTAAGTAAGGGATGTCTGTGCCATGCCTGGCACAACCATGAGGTACATAGCCACCAAGAATACATAAGCACGGAATTTAGTATTACTAATCATAACAATAAAGGCCTATTGACACCCCAATTCGGCGATATAAGAGTTAGATTATTGGTTAAACATAGATACAAAAAAGGCGTAGGTGTCTGTTTCTCTGCCCATCCTGGAGCCTTAGGCCTTCGCATTGCCCTTCCCACACAGGATAAGCAACACAAACCAGCCCACGCCAGCACGGGCTATATAAATAATATAGTAGTACGTACTGCGTAGACGCTTCGGTTGCCATCTGCCTGTTGTGGGAAATGAGTTTGCGAAGTTCAAGGCTCACAACGACAGACGTTCGAAAACGTCTTTCTCATAAATATGGCCGCCCACCGTCGACGGTCTGCATCTCTCAGCAGGCTGCGGACATGCACGAAGCACCTCTCGAACGGCGTGCGACGGTGCAAAGGTATGCAAAAATAATGGAATAGCCAAAGAATTCCGAATCTTTCTTTTGTCGTATGGGGGAAAATGCATATATTTGCACCGAGTTTCAGAACAATAACGGCAAATTCTGTCATCAAAACGAAGAAAGCAGACGAACAATGAGCTATAAAGATTATCATTTCTCCACCCGCATGGCCGTTCGCGACTACGAGTGCGACATCGAAGGTATCGTGAACAACGCCCAGTACATACACTATTGCGAGCACACCCGCCACCTCTTCCTGAAGGAGTGCGGCCTGAGCTTCGCCGAGATGCACCGTAAGGGTGTCGATGCCGTCGTGGCCCGCATGTCGCTGCAGTACAAGGCTCCGCTGCGCCCCGACGACGAGTTCCTCTCCTGCCTGAACCTCACGAAGGAGGGCATCAAGTACGTCTTTCACCAAGACATCTACCGTGTCAGCGACGACCAACTCTGTTTCCGAGGCAAGATTGAGCTCGTCTGCCTCGTCAACGGACGGCTGGGCAACAGTCCTGAATACGACGACGCATTCAGAAGATTCCTACCCTGAAGCCGCCCGCCAATCCCCACGTTTGAACTGTGAGCCGTTCATACGCATAATGAAAGCTACGATGCAAAGTTACTGGAGATACGTTGAAAGTGTCAGAATGGTACGTTCTCTTGCCCAGAGAAGATACTGGTAAAGTTAAAACTACGTCGGCGTTTGTAGAAACGTCGGCGTAGTTTGTACAAACGCCGACGTGGTTTGTAGAAACGTCGACGTGGTTTTAAGATTTTTCCACAACATAATATCTCCTTCCGGGATGCCGAGTGCGAACCATAGTCCCCTCCGACCTCCCCTATGAGAGGACTGTAGTAATTTGGGACATTCTTGTTAATATTTCGTAAAAGAAACCAGCTATAAGCCCCTATAAAATACAATTTTTGTAATTTTGCATCAAATTACACTAAAGCTACTAACAGACAACAATATGAAGAAACCGAGATTCACGACGAGAGCCGTTGGCATGCTACTGCTTTCTGCGCTGTTTTTGTCGGCGTGCTCCGACATGGACGAGTACTTCAAGGAGCCTGACTACATTGCCGGTTCCATCTATGAGAAGCTCGAGGCCGACGGCAACCACACGCAGTTCCTCAAGGGTGCTGAGATGGCGGGCTACGTGCCCATACTCAACGGTAAGGCCATCCTCACCGTCATGGCTCCCGACGACCAGGCCATGACGTCGTACCTTCAGCAGAACTACCAGACGCAGGACATCAGCACCCTTCCCGTGGCTGAGGTGAAGAAACTCATTGGCTTCCACATCTTATATTATAGCTACGACAAGGATAAGCTCGTCAACTTCCGTCCCTCGGAGGGCGATGGTGCCACGGCCGAGCAGAAGCTGGTCAAGGCCGGACTCTACTATAAGTTCCGCACCCGCTCGCAGGATGCAGTGGAGAAGGCCAAGAACCTGGTGGTGACCACCGACGCCGAGGGTGTCAGCGACTCCACCTACGAGGACATCTTCGTCTATCATCCCGACCGTTTCCTGCCCGTGTTCAGCTATCAGATGTTCCGCTCGAAGGGCATCGACGCCGCCAAAAACTACACCTACTTCTTCCCCGAGACGGGATGGACGGGCGACGGCGCCTTCCAGGTGGCCAATGCCAACGTCGTCGACGTGGACAGCAAGGAGAACATCGCCAAGAACGGCTATATCTACAAGGTGGACCGCGTGCTGCGACCCTTGGAGACCATCTACACGGAGCTGAAGAATTCCGGGAAGTTTGAGAAGTTCCTCTCCTTCTACGACCAG
>JAGCNO010000153.1 GCA_017645905.1 Prevotella sp.
ATGCCTATCTGCGGAATCTTGTCGTAGCCTTCGGTGCTGGGAGCGAAGCCGAAGCCGTCGGCACCAATGACGCTGCCGGAGTGGATGGTCACGGCATTGCCAATCTTACAGCCCTGATAGATGGTGACATTAGGGTAGAGGAGGCAGCGGTCTCCGATGGTCACGCCGTCGCCGATGACGACGTTAGGATAGACCTGCGTGCCGTTGCCGATGACTGCTCCGTCGCCGATGCAGGCAAAGGGGCCGATGTAGACATCCTTGCCAATGGTGGCCTTGGCTGAGACGAAGGCCAAGGGGTCAATGCCCGTCTTGCGGGGCTTGATGCTCTCGTAGATCTGCAGCAGCTTGGCCACGGCCTCGTAGGCATTAGGCACACGGATGAGTGTGGCTGTCACGGGCTGCTCCAGCTGGAGGTCATCGTTGACGAGCACGATGCTCGACTGGGTATCGTAGAGGAAATGCTTATATTTGGGGTTTGAGAGGAACGACAAAGCACCCTCCTGACCCTCCTCAATCTTTGCAAAGGTATGTACTGAAGCATTCTCGTTGCCCTCAATACGACCACCGATCATCTCGGCGATTTGTTTGGCTGTAAACTCCATGATTATTTAATTACGAATTACGAATTCTTCACTCTTCACTTTTCACTCTTCACTGGCGAAGCGCATCACTCTTCACTATTCACTCTCCCGCCATGATGCTGATAACGTTCGAGATGTCGGCCACGTCTACAGAGCCGTCATCGTTGACATCGGCAAGCTCGTAGTCCTCCGCTCCAGCCATGACGCTGATGATGGCCGAAATGTCAGCCACGTCTACAGTACCGTCGCCGTTGACATCGCCCTTGAGAGGTTCGTCGTCGGGCAGCGAGGCTATGTCAAAGCGGGTAGTGTCAAGATAGTTCATGCGGCGTGTGAACCAGTCGGTGAGGTACTCCATCTCGGTGTCGAAGTTAAGGTCGTAGCCTGAAATGTCACTGTCGCCGTTCCAGCGATTGTACTCACGTGCGGCTGCTCCGCAAAGCTTGAAGCGGTCAAGGTAGGTGCTGAAGCGCTCGAGTATCTTGTCGGTGGCGAGCCAGGTCTTGCGCAGGTCTCGGTAGCGCAGCCGCATCTGCATGTTGAAGTCGTTGGCATCGGTATTGCGCAGACGTTCGTAGAGGTTATTCTTGCCGTGCTCGTTGTCATAAATATACTGGGCGTAGTCCTGCTCGGGACGCATGCCGTCCCAGTGGTAGTATGCGTCGCTCCAACGCTGTCCGCAGGTAGCGTCCATGTCCCATACGGCGAAGGTGATCTTCTTGTCTTCCTGCTTGTCGTAGACGGCAAAGAACTGGTTCTTTCCGTGATTGTCGGTTGCGAGGATGCTCTCCATGAGAATGTAGTAGTCCATGACGACCGGTATGTCGAAATACTCGGCAACTTGTTCACGGAAGGTATCATCGTCGGAGTGGCAGACAAAGTCTACGGCATCATAAAGCAGGCTCCAGTCGGTCACGTTGCCATAGTCCTCGAAGTCGGGGTACTTCACCTCATACTTGTCCCACATTTCGCTGTGACTGCTGGGGTTGGAAAGATAGTCTGCCGGCTGGTAGTGTCCTCTGTTGGGTCCCATGAAGACGGCGTAGCTCCAGTCCTTTGCCTTCCACAACTGTCCGTGAGTGACTTGCTCGGTGCTGTCGGTGGCCTCGTCTATCTTCTTCAGCTTCAACTGCTTACGGTCCATGTTTTCCGTCATGCAGTAGATACCCCGGTATTCGTCGTTGAGTATCAGCTCCACGAACTGCCCACGTGTGCCGGTCATGGCCCTGTCGTCCTTTTCGATGTAGTAGGGTGGGGTGGAGAAGTCGTTCCAGAGGTCAGTGAGCACTCGGTTGCGTATGCGGCTCATGTCCACCTGGCAGGACTCAAGAATCCAGGAGTTGTCGTGTCTGAGTCCGAAGAACTCTGTCTCCAGCTTCTTGCCGAGCTCGTTCTGAAGCTTCACGTGGTAGTTTCGTTTGTGCTTGCCGTTGCTGTTGGTGATTCCACCACGCCATTTTGCCTTCATGTTCAGCATGTCGGGAACATAGCCCAAGTCGGTCTCCATCACCTGAATGCTTCCTTCGCTATAGTCGTTGTTGAACGAGCCGTACATCCTTACTACGGGCAGCGCGGTGAAGGTGATGCGCTTGGAAATCTTCGCCGAGCCGTCTTTCTTGGCTGCCAAAAAGATATAGGTCTTTCCGGCGGCCACCTTGCTGAAGGTATAGCTTTCGCCGGGAGCAACGTATTTACTGTTGATTTTCAGCGTGTCCCATCCTTCTGCCAGTTCGTAGTCGATGACGGCTGTATAGTCTTTCTTGAAATTGCTCTCCGAGGTGCTTACGAGGTAGAGCTCCAGGCTCTCCACCCATGTGAGCCCCTGCCCGTCGATGGTGAGGTCGCTCACGGCGTGAGCCAGCGGGTCAATCTTGGGCATGTTGTCGGCGCTGTGGCGCAGTTCCTCCAGGGCTAAGAAATCATCATTGCAGTCGTCAATCATCTTGTCGAGGGTGGCAGCGTCGAAGTAGTCTTCCAGTTCAGTCCTAACCTTAGCCTTCTCGCCAGCTATCAGTTCCTCCTCGGTTCCTTTGAAGTAAAGGTCGAAGTTGTCTATCGCCACCCAGTTGGCGTTGGTGTCCTCTATGCGCAGGCCAATCGTTGCCAGCCCGTTGCTTCCAACGGTAAACTCGGTGGTGTAGTGGCGGGGACGCTCGTTGCGTGTGCCACATTCAGTTTGCTGGTCGTTACCATAAAGGTACACGCCGTGTCCCTCTTCTTCGCTAATGCTGCCCCACCATCCGCTATTGGACGACTGGCGCACAGCAATGACGTCGGCAGCCAACTCATAGGTTCCCTGCGGCAGATTGCTGAGCGTCTGGCTAAGGCCATTGTCGGGCAACGAGCCGTAAGCACTATCGTTCCATCGCTCCAAGAAGGGCGAAACCACGCTGGCTGCACCGTTGCGATAGTTGCCAAAACCAGGATCGGTCCAGGCATCGGACTGATATGTCCAGCCATCAGGCGAATCTGTCGTAGCCACGAGCCAGGAAGAGACATTAAATATACCAGTAGTAACGGGAACCTCCTCCTGCTTCTCCAACACCTGGTTGCCCTCAGCGTCGAAGAAGGAGTACTGCTGGATGTTGCTGGGCGTGTTAGTGTTTGAATAGGTGCCCACGCAATAGCTGTCCTTACGGGTATCCCAAATGTGGTCGGAATGTCCTACGTTGCGAATGGCATATACGCCTTCGGAACATAGAACGAAGGTCCATAGCGAGTTGTTGCCGTCTTTCTCGTCGGTCATGGTAAGATAGCGCAGCAGCATCGGCGAGTCCTGACGCTGACCGTCGTAGGTGACGTATTGTCCTGTCTTGGCGTTCTTGATGGAGTAGTAGCCATCGCCCTCATCATTCATCAGCCAGTAGGTCGCCTCGTCGGTAGTAGCGGTCTGAAGATGGTAGAGTGGCGTGTTCTGATTAGCGCTGGCACCGTCGGTGACACAACCTTGGCTGAACTCCTGGCAAACGATATGGTATTTCTTGTCTTTGGAGAAATTAGGGTCTGCCCAAATAGTAGTCGGGATGGCCAATGTAAGCAGTAGTAGTAGCTTCTTCATAAGTTAGTTGTTAAATTTCAGGGTGCAAAGTTACACATTATTTTTAATATAAGAGTTATTTTTACGAAAAATAACGAACGTCGAAAACATAATACTTAAAAAATAGTAACGAGGCTTTGCCTTTTCGCAATTTCTTTGTACCTTTGCGCAGATTTTTCCGGTCGGGGAGAAAGAACGGCTTTTTCTCATAGAAAGAACGGCTTTTTCTCATAGAAAGAACTATCCTTTCTCATGGAAAGAACGGCTTTTTCTCCAAGTGGGATTTTGATAAACGATGACAAATAAGAACAATAATACGTCTAACTAACTATAGATAAAGAGAATACAATGGAGAGAACATGGAGATGGTTTGGCAAGAAAGACAAGATTACACTTGCCATGTTGAGACAGATTGGTGTTGAGGGCATCGTCACCGCACTTCATGACGTGCCTCTGGGCCAGGTTTGGACACGTGAAAAGATTCGTGAACTGCGCGAGTATATTGAGAGTTACGGCATGCGCTGGAGCGTGGTGGAGAGCCTGCCCGTTGTGGAGACCATCAAGTATGCCGGTCCCGACCGCGACGAGCAGATTGAGGTCTACAAGGAGAGCCTCCGTAATCTCTCGGCAGAGGGCATACATTGCATCTGCTACAACTTCATGCCTGTGCTCGACTGGGCCCGTACAGACCTGTTTCACACGAACCCCAACGGCTCGACGAACCTCTATTTCAACTACGCCGAGTTCGCCTATTTCGACATTTATATCCTGAAGCGTCCCGGTGCCCGTGAGGAGTGGGCTGCCTTCAAGTTCCCCGATGGAGTAGGCGAGGGACGTAACGTGCTGGCCGAGTGCGACGAGCTGGCTAAGACCATGACACCTGAGAAGGACCATAAGCTGGTGGAGAACATCGTCATCAAGACGCAGGGCTTCGTCAGCGGAAACTTCAGCGAGAACGACGAGGCTCCGGTGCAGAAGTTCCGCGAGTTCCTTGATTTGTATAAAGGCATAGACAAGAAGCAGTTGCGCGAGAATATGAAATATTTCCTCGAAGCAATTATGCCCGTCTGTGAGGAGTGCGACATGGACATGTGCGTACACCCTGATGACCCCCCAATCGAGATTCTGGGCCTGCCGCGCATCGTACGTACTGCCGACGATATCCGCTGGTTCCTCAACGCCGTACCCAACAAGCACAACGGCCTGACCTTCTGTGCCGGCTCGTTGAGTGCAGGAGCTTATAATAATGTTGTGGAGATGGCTCGTGAGTTTGCTCCCCGTACACACTTCGTACATCTGCGTTCTTGTCACATCTTCCCCAGCGGCGACTTCACTGAGGCCAGCCATCTGGGTGGACGTGCCGATATTATCGAGCTATGCCGTATCTTTGAGAAGGAAAATCCGCAACTGCCCATGCGCGTCGATCATGGCATGACCTTTACCGATGAGCCCGGCGGTATCATGGACGAAAGCAGTCATGGCCACAATGCCGGCTACACCCTCCTCGGCCGTATGTTCGCCCTCGGACAGGTTCAAGGCATACTGGCCACCGTAGATCGTGAGATGGGAATTGAGTACAAACAACCTGGATTTTTCGATTAAATGAAGAGAATATATTTATTGTTTTTCCTTTGTGCTACGTTTGCCATAAAAGCATCGGCACAGCACAATCCCTACCTCTGCTGTGAGGATACTTGCGCCCACACTCACGGCATCGATATGAGCCATTATCAGGGCGAAGTGTTCTGGGAAACCATTGGTGAGCATACCAACATGGCTTACGTCTACCTGAAGGCCACAGAGGGAGGCGACCGCATCGATGCCCGTTATGAGCGTAACATTGACTTGGCTCACCGTCACGGGCTGAAGGTGGGTAGTTATCACTTCTTCCGTCCCAAGACTCCGCTGAGCCTGCAACTGAAGAACTTCAAGGCCCAATGTCTGCCCGGAGAGCAAGACCTTATTCCTATGCTTGATGTGGAGACGACTGGCAACTTGAGTCCAAAGGCCTTCTGTGACTCTTTGCATAAGTTCCTGGAACTCATGGAGGAAGCCTATCATCAGAAACCTTTGATTTATACCTTCCGCAATTTCTATAACAAGCACTTGCAGGGTATGCTCGATGATTATCACCTGATGATTGCCATGTATAGCGATGAGCAGCCCCTCCTTGCCGACGGCCGCGACTACACCATTTGGCAATACACCAGCAAGGGGCGTATCGTAGGCGTGACTACCGATGTGGACAAGAGCCGCTTTATGGGAAAACATTCCTTGCGGGAGATACGATACAGACACTAACACCAAAACACCCAAATGGCAGAGACAACCAATAGCATTTTAGAAAAGCTCGACGGCCTCGAGGCACGCTTCGAAGAAGTGTCGACACTCATTACCGACCCAGATGTCATCGGCGACCAGCAACGCTTCGTCAAGCTGACCAAGGAATATAAAGACCTTTCGGACATCATGGACGCCCGAAAACGTTACATCGCCTGTCTGAACGGTATCAAGGAGGCCAAGGATATCCTGGCCAACGAGGACGACGCCGAGATGAAGGAGATGGCTCGCGAAGAGTTGGCCATGAACGAAGAACTTCAGCCGAAACTGGAGGAGGAAATCAAGATTGCCCTCATACCGAAAGACCCTGAGGACGCCAAGAACGTGCAGATGGAAATTCGTGCTGGAACGGGTGGTGACGAGGCTTGTCTCTTTGCCGGCGACCTGTTTAAGATGTACAAGAGCTTCTGCGAGTCGAAGGGCTGGCAGCTCTCGGTGACCGATTTCAATGAGGGTACCGTGGGTGGCTATAAGGAGATTGACTTCGCCGTTTCAGGAGCTGATGTTTATGGTACGCTAAAGTATGAGAGCGGCGTGCACCGTGTACAGCGTGTGCCAGCCACCGAGACTCAGGGACGTATGCATACCTCTGCCGCCACCGTTGCTGTCCTGCCCGAGGCTGACAAGTTTGAAGTGCACATCAACGAGGGCGAGATTAAGTGGGACACGTTCCGCTCATCAGGTGCCGGTGGTCAGAATGTGAACAAGGTGGAGTCGGGTGTCCGTCTGCGCTATATGTGGAAGAATCCCAACACGGGAGAGACCGAAGAAATCCTCATAGAGTGTACCGAAACCCGTGATCAGCCAAAGAATAAGGAGCGTGCCCTCTCGCGCCTGTACACTTTTATATATGACAAGGAGCACCAGAAGTACATGGACGACATTGCCTCACGCCGCAAGACCCTTGTCTCTACCGGCGACCGAAGCGCAAAAATCCGCACCTATAACTTCCCCCAGGGCCGCGTTACCGACCACCGCATCGGCTACACCACTCACGACCTCCAGGGTTTCCTCTCCGGCGACATTCAGCCGATGATTGATGCCCTCACCGTAGCAGAGAACGCCGAGCGAATGAAGGAGACAGAATTGTAAGATTATGACCAGACAAGAACTGATACTACAGATTAAGGAGAAGCAAAGCTTTCTCTGCGTAGGTCTTGACCCGGACATCAAGAAGATTCCAAAGTGCGTCATTGACGACTGTAAGGCCGAGCTGGGTGATGATGAGGAGTACGATGATACCCTCGCCATTATGGCGTTCAACCAGGCAATTATTGATGCTACGGCTCCGTATTGCGTGGCTTATAAGCCGAATTTGGCGTTCTATGAGTCGCTTGGCTCGATGGGTGTTGCAGCCTACGAGGAGACGGTGGCCTATCTGCGCGAGAACTATCCCAACCACTTCATTATTGCCGATGCCAAGCGTGGTGACATCGGGAACACCTCTAAGATGTATGCCCGCTCGTTCTTTGAGGGCGACACACAGGTGGATGCGCTTACTGTCGCTCCCTATATGGGTGAGGACAGCGTAAAGCCTTTCCTCGAATATGAGGGCAAATGGGTGGTGTTGCTGGCACTCACGAGCAATAAGGGGAGCAACGACTTCCAGCTATTTGAGGACAAGGACGGCCAGCGTCTCTTTGAGAAGGTGCTGTGTAAGAGTCAGCAATGGGGCACGGAGGAGAACATGATGTTCGTCGTTGGCGCCACGCAGGGCCGTATGTTCGAAGATATTCGCAAGATTGTGCCTCATCATTTCCTGCTCGTTCCTGGCGTAGGTGCTCAGGGCGGTTCGCTCGAAGAGGTTTGTAAGTACGGAATGAATGCGGATTGTGGTTTGTTGGTGAACTCTTCACGAGGTATCATCTACGCCTCATCGGGCGAAGACTTTACCGAAGTGGCTGCTATGAAGGCCCGTGAGCTTCAAGAGCAGATGGCCGGGCAATTAGAGGCTTTCGGAATTTGACAAGCAATCTCTACTCGTAGCGCATCGACTTGGCTGGGTGTATGCGTGAGACGAGATAGCTGGGGCCGATGAGCACCAGGACGCTTACGAAGAGCGTGGCGACGTTGAGCAAAAGAATAATGGGAATGTTCAGCTCCATAGGTGCCTGGCTGACGTAGTAGGTCTGAGGGTCGAGGGAAATGATTCCTGTCTTCTGTTGAAGCACCACGATGCCAATTCCAATGATATTCCCCCACAACATTCCCCAGCCGATAATAAATACTGCAAACCAGAGGAACGTGTGGCGTACAGTTTTGTTTTGTGCGCCAAGTGCTTTCAGTACGCCAATCATCTGTGTACGTTCCAGGATGATGATGAGCAATCCGCTAATCATCGTAAAGCCAGCTACGGCAACCATCAGGGCAAGGATTATCCACACATTGATGTCAAGCAGTTCCAGCCAGGAGAACACCTGTGGGTAGGCACTCGTAATGGTTTGCGGTGCCATAAGGTTTCCGTCGGCATCGTAACGTCCCTTCAGTTGCAGAGCCACCCGACGATTGGTCTCATCAAGGTTTGAGAAATTATCGACCAGCAGTTCTGCTCCCGTACATTCATCGCCTGTCCATCCGTTCAGTTTCCGAGTTGCATAGAGGTCGGTGAGGCAGATAATGTCGTCGAAGCGCTTCATGTTCGTCTGGTAGATGGCGTTCACGGTGAAGCGTCGTGCACGTACATCGTCCGTGCTTATGAAATAGGCGTGAACACGTTCTCCTACTTTCAGGCGCAGCTTGTCGGCCATTGTCTTAGAAATGACGAGGGGATAGGTGGTAGCCGAGTCACAGAAGGCGGGTAGCTCACCCTCCAGGAGACATTCATTGAGGAACTTCGTGTCATATTCTTGTCCAATGCCCTTCAGCATCACTCCCAGGAAGTCGTCGTCGGTCTTGAGTATTCCCTGTGTCATAGCCACACGTTCTACATGGCGGACGCCCTCTACATTACTCAGTTCTTGCATGAGGCTGTCGTTGATACATACGGAACGGCTGCCGGCAGTCATTGCCACCGACTGAACGTTCATCACCTGTATGTGGCTTCCGAAGCCTGCTACTTTGTCCCTGATAGTATGCTTGAAACCCAGCACAACGCTCACCGTGACAATCATCACGGCCAGTCCTATCGCCACTCCGATGGTGGCAATCCTGATGGCCGGACGGCTCACCTTGCGGCGGTCGTCATCATTACCGTAAATGCGGCGTGCTATGAAAAGGGGAAGGTTCATTCTTCACTCATCACTCTTCACTTTTCACTCCGTTCTTCCCGGATATTTTTCCAAGGCCTCGCGCAGCACGATGAGGGCGTGTTCCAGGTCTTTCTTCTTCAGCACGTAGGCGATACGCACCTCGTTGATGCCGGCACCGGGCGTGGTGTAGAAGCCGGCGGCGGGGGCCATCATCACGGTGCAGCCCTCGTACTCGAACTCCGAGAGACACCAGCGGCAGAACTTCTCGCTGTCATCCACAGGCAGCTTTGCCACAGTGTAGAAGGCTCCCATGGGGATGGGCGAATAGACACCGGGAATGCGGTTTAGTCCGTCAATGAGGCACTTACGGCGCTCCACATACTCGTCGTAAACTTCCCGCATATATTCCTCGGGAACATCGAGCGATGCCTCAGCCACAATCTGACCGATAAGTGGAGGGGAGAGGCGTGCCTGACAGAACTTCAGCACCGTGCGGCGCACCTGCTCGTTCTTCGTAATAAGGGCTCCGATGCGGATGCCGCACTCTGAATAGCGCTTCGAGACGGAGTCAATCAGTATGACGTTCTGCTCGATGCCCTCCAGGTGGCAGGCAGAGATATAGGGTGAGCCGGTGTAGATATACTCGCGGTAGACCTCATCGGAGAAGAGATACAGGTCATATTTCTTCACCAGGTCACGTATCTGGTTCATCTCGCGGCGGGTGTAGAGATAGCCCGTGGGGTTGTTGGGGTTGCAGATCATGATAGCACGGGTACGCTCATTGATAAGCTCCTCAAACTTCTCCACCTTAGGCAGCGAGAAGCCCTCCTCGATGGTCGTGGCGATGGTACGAATCTTTGCTCCTGCACTGATAGCGAAAGCCATATAGTTGGCGTAGGCGGGTTCTGGGACGATGATTTCGTCGCCAGGGTTCAGGCACGAGAGGAAGGCAAAGAGCACAGCCTCGCTTCCGCCGCTGGTGATGATGATGTCGTCTGCCGTCACCTGAATGTTGTATTTCGCGTAATAGCCTACCAGTTTCTCGCGATAGCTGAGGTAGCCCTGCGATGGTGAGTACTCCAGAATGTTGCGGTCTATCTGCTTCAGCGCGTCGAGACCCACTTGCGGTGTGGGCAGGTCGGGCTGTCCGATGTTCAGGTGATAGACATGTGTGCCACGCTTCTTGGCGGCAGCGGCCAACGGGGCCAGCTTACGTATGGGGCTTTCGGGCATTTCAAGCCCTCGGACGGAAATCTCAGGCATCTTGCTAATTTATGATTTACGAATTTACAATTTAGGGCGCAAAGGTACTAAGATTGCCTGAACTAGCCAAAAATGTGAACTTTTTTTAATAATTCAGCATTATGTCGCACTTTTTACTTACCTTTGCACCCCCAATTAAAGAAAGATTATGAGCACAGAGAACAACACCCCGAGGAAGAACCCGTTTTTCGAACCCTACAACACCCCGCACGACACGCCTCCCTTCGACCGCATACGCTTGGAGGACTTCGAGGAGGCCTTTATGGAGGGCATCCGTCGTGACAACGAGCAGATAGACCGCATCATCAACAACCCTGCTAAGCCCAACTTCGACAATACCATCGTGGACCAAGAGGATGACTCCGAGGGCTACTTCGACCTGTTGGAGCGCGTCAGCTCGGTGTTCTTCAACCTGCTCTCTGCCGAGACAAACGACGATATGGACGCCCTTGCACAGAAATTGCAGCCCATCCTGACACAGCATGCTAACGACATCCGTTTGAACCCCAAGCTCTTTGAGCGGGTGAAGTATGTGCACCGCCACCATCGTCGCCTCACTCCCGAGGAGAAGCGTCTGCTCGACAACTGCTACGACGGCTTCGTACGCAGCGGTGCCCTGCTCGACGAGGAAGGAAAGGCCAAGCTGAGGGCACTTACTGAGGAGGCTTCGTTGCTCTCCCTTCAGTTCTCTCAGAACGTGCTCAAGGAGCAGAAGGCGTTCAAGCTCCACCTTACCGACCCCGCTCAGCTCGAAGGCCTGCCACAGACGGCTATTGATGCTGCCGCTGAAGAAGCGAAGGGCGACGGATGGACGTTCACCCTCGACTCGCCTTCCTACTCACCCTTCATGACCTATTGCAAAGACCGTGAATTGCGCCGGCAGATGTACATGGCTCACAACACACTTTGCATTCACGACAATGATGCCAACAACCTCGAAATCTGCAAGCGCCTCGTCAACCTTCGCCGAGAGATTGCCCAGTTGCTCGGCTTCAAGACCTACGCCGACTATGTGCTGAAGAACCGTATGGCACATAATGTCCGCAATGTCTACCGCTTGTTCAACGACCTCATTGATGCCTATAAGCCTACGGCGGAGAAAGAACTGGAGGAACTGAAGAAGACCCTCCCCCGACCCCTCCCTGTGAGGGAGGGGAGTGTATACTCTCAAGAGCAGAAACAAGGTCAAGAAGTAACTACTCCCCTCCCTCGCAGGGAGGGGCAGGGGGAGGGTCTACTTGAGCCTTGGGACATCGCCTTCTACTCTCACAAGCTGAAGCTGAAGAAATACAACCTCGACGCGGAGATGCTGCGTCCCTACTTCCAGTTAGAGAAGGTTATTGGCGGCGTCTTCGGCTTGGCCAACCGCCTCTACGGCATTACGTTCAAGGAGAACAAGGACATCCCCGTCTATCATCCCGACGTGAAAGCCTACGAGGTGTTCGACAAAGACGGCTCGTATCTTGCCGTCTTCTATGCCGACTTCCATCCCCGCAAGGGCAAGCAGGGCGGGGCTTGGATGACGGAGTTCCAGAGTCAGTGTATCGACAAGAAGGGCGTGAACATCCGTCCGCACGTCAGTGTGGTGATGAACCTCACGAAGCCTACTGTTGGAGAGGATTTGCAATCCCCGGGCAAGCCGGCCTTGCTGACATTAAGCGAGGTGGAGACCTTCCTGCATGAATTTGGCCACTCGCTTCACGGCATGTTTGCCAACACCCGTTTCGAGAGTCTTTCAGGTACGAGTGTGCTCTGGGACTTCGTGGAGCTGCCCTCTCAGTTCATGGAAAACTACGCTGTGGAGAAGGAGTTCCTGCGCACTTTTGCCTTCCACTATGAGACGGGCGAGCCACTCCCCGACGAGCTGATACGCCGTGTGGTGAAGAGCCGCAATTTCATGGCCGCAACGGCTTGTCTGCGCCAGGTTAGCCTCGGCTTGCTCGACATGGCTTACTACACTCAGAAGGAGGAGTTTACGGACAACGTGATGACCTTCGAGAAGGAGGCCTGGAAGAAAGCCATCATCGGCCGCCAGCGTACCGACACCTGTATGACCGTGCAGTTCTCACACATTATGGCCGGTGGCTATTCTGCCGGCTACTACAGCTACAAATGGGCTGAGGTGCTCGATGCTGATGCCTTCGCCGTGTTCAAGCGTCATGGCATCTTCGACCGCAAGACTGCCGAGAGCTTCCGTGAGAACATCCTCTCCAAGGGCGGTACTGAAGACCCTATGGTGCTCTACAAACGTTTCCGAGGCGGGGAACCGACCATCAAAGCGCTGCTGAAGAGAAACGGAATTAAACCTCCTTCACTCCCCTTTTAGATAAAAAGAACTCCTTCATCATCTGTCGGCACTCCTCCTCCAGGATGCCGCCTGTTATTGTTGTCTTGGGGTGGAGAGCCTGTGGTGCGAACCGCTGGTAGCCACGTTTCTCGTCCCTGCATCCATATACTATGCGCGGTAGCTGTGCCCAGCCAAGTGCTCCAGCGCACATCACGCAAGGCTCCACGGTGACGTATAGCGTGCACTCCGTCAAGTATTTTCCTCCCAGTTGGTTTGCGGCCATCGTCACAGCCTGCATCTCCGCATGTGCGGTAACGTCGGTCAGCGTCTCCGTCAGATTATGCGCACGGGCTATCACTCGTCCTTTGCTTACCACCACTGCCCCGATTGGTACCTCTCCTTTTTTCAGGGCTACTTGCGCTTCGGCCACTGCCATACGCATGAAACGCTTGTCCTCCCGCTGCTGTTCTTCTGGTGTCATCATCTGTTTTTTGTTTTTATGTGAGTTCCGGATTCACAGCTGCAAAGGTACGACTTTTTATTCGAACCACCAAATCTGAGCATCAAAACTCTGCATTTCGAAACCTCCTTAATGGGACGATTGGACTGGAACGTTAATTACAGATTATTACTTTTTGCGTTAATCTTCCCAAAATACTTCTTGATTTTCACCTTTTTTCGTAATTTTGCCCACAAAATCGAAAATCAGTAAATCTAAAATTATTATGGTTCTGAATTACATCTGGGTAGCCTTTTTCCTTATTGCTTTTATAGTGGCGCTGGTGCGGCTATTGTTCTTTGGCGACTACGAGGTGTTTCCTGCAATGATGGACAGCACGTTCTCCTCGTCGAAGACTGCGTTTGAGATTTCGTTAGGTCTGACGGGTGTGCTTGCCCTTTGGCTCGGCATCATGAAGATAGGTGAGAAGGGTGGGGTAGTGAATGTGCTGGCCCGTCTGCTCTCCCCGCTTTTCGCAAAGCTCTTTCCTGACATTCCGAAGGGTCATCCAGTGACGGGAAGCATCTTTATGAACATCGCTGCGAACATGCTCGGACTGGACAATGCCGCTACGCCGCTTGGCCTGAAGGCTATGGAACAGCTGCAGGAACTGAATCATGACAAGGAGAGGGCCACCAACCCAATGATTATGTTCCTCGTGCTGAACACCAGCGGCCTGACGCTCATCCCCGTGAGCATCCTTGTCTATCGCGCCCAGCAAGGGGCAGCACAGCCTACCGACGTGTTCATCCCCATACTCTTGGCCACGTTCTTCTCCACTATCGTGGGTGTGCTCATCACGTCGCTTTGGCAGCGTATCAACCTCTTCAACCGCGTCATCATCGGTACGCTCGGAGGAGCCTGCCTGATCGTCTCGGCTATCATTTGGGGGTTCAGCCAGCTCGACGGCGAGACGATGAACACGGTGAGCACTACGGTGGCCAATATCCTTCTGATGACGATTATCGTGGCCTTCATCGTGGCGGGAATGGTGAAGCGCGTGAATGTCTACGACGCCTTTATTGATGGTGCAAAGGACGGTTTCCAGACGGCTGTACGTATCATTCCCTACCTGGTGGCTATCCTGGTGGCTATCGGCGTTTTCCGGGCTTCTGGGGCGATGGACTATCTCATCGACGGTATTGCCAACGGCGTAAAGGCTTGCGGCATCGATGCCGACTGGGTAGGAGCCTTGCCTACAGCCCTGATGAAACCGCTGAGCGGTAGCGGGGCACGAGGCATGATGGTAGACGCGATGCAGACCTATGGTGCCGACTCTTTTGTGGGACGTCTGAGTTGCATCTTCCAAGGGTCGACTGACACCACGTTCTACATCCTCGCCGTTTACTTCGGCTCCGTAGGCATTCGCTACACACGTCATGCGGTAGCCTGCGGACTGCTGGCCGACCTTGCCGGTATCATCGCCGCAATTGCCATCTGCTACCTGTTCTTCGCGTAAATACCTTATAGCCGTTTGCTCTCAGAGAAAAAACCGTTATTGCTATAAGAATAAGCCGTTCTTTCTATGAGAAAGAGCCGTTTTTTCTCATCAATTCTCTCGAGAATTTGCAAGAAAAAGCCGTTCTTTCTATGAGAATAGTCCGTTCTTTCTTTGAGAAAAATCCGTTCTTACTATCTGAGAAATCCGTTTATACTTCTGATTGTCTAAAAATATAAAATATGTATAATTGTGCGCTGTTTGGAATAATTTGATTACTTTTGCAGGCAAAAATCAATACATCATGGGATTATTAGATAAGATTTTCAAGAAAAAAGAGGAAGAAAACGGCGGTGGAATGGAAGATTTCATGACCCTCATCCGTGTTTATTTTCAGGCCGAGATAGCCGCCAGCATGGGCATCAGCAACCTCAACGCGCTGCCCGACCTGCGTGTGTTCAAGACTACGTTGCGCGTGCCTACTCAGGGCGGACGCTTAGGCATAGGAGAGAAGGCTCGATGCAAGAAGATGCTCAAGGAACTTTACTCGATGGACGACGACTTCTTCAAGGAGATAGACCAGAGCATCAAGCGCGGTTGCCGCAAGATTCAGGACGTACAGACCTACATGATGCAGTTCCAGACCTACGTCCAGGACGTGATGATGCTGGTGTCGAACCTCATGAAGTATAAGTTGCGCATTCCCAGCATGTTCAGCAAGACGCTGCAAGGAATGGTGCAGAACACCGTTCACGACATTTTCACCAAGAACGACTATAACGACCCGTCTACGTTGAAGACTGTCGTCTCCGTTCGGGAACTGGACAAGCGGCTCGGCTTTTCGGAGAAATGGACCAGCGACTTCACCTACCGTGTGGTGATGCTGGCAAAGAAGATGAAAAAGCCGAAGGAAGGGAAATAGCAAGGAGTTCGTGCACAATGATGACAGCTCAGAATGTTAAGGACGTGAAAATTTGAGTTACAAATTAATAATTCTTGTTAAGTATGCCCATGACAACGAACTATGATTTGTGAACTATAAATTAAAATGCCTACCTTTGTAGGTCGAAACACATCTATCAAATATATGACTCAGAGCGAGAAACTTTTATCAACGTTCCAGACCCGCGTCAGGCAGATGATTCTCCGCTTTCAGGAACTGAAGAAGGAGAAAGAAGACCTCCATGCCATGATGGAGGCCAAAGACCAGCGCATAAAGGAACTCGAAGAGCAGATCGCTCAGATGCAGAAAGAATATGAGACGCTGAAGATGGCCCGTATGATGACCATCGTTGACAAAGACCTCGACGGGGCCAAGGAGCGGGTGGCACGCATGATTCGCGACGTGAACAAATGCATCACCTTGCTCAGCGACGAGAAGTAAGGACTGGCATCATGCCTGTCCGGCAATGTCAAGGGGTGGCTCCCCAAAAAGAAGTAAGCAGAAATGGCAGAAGAAAGACTAAATATCAGATTGCACGTCTATGATGAGGACATAGCTATGGTGCTCCATAATCTTGACGATGAGCAGTACTACCGTAATGCGGCAAAGCTCATCACCGAGCGCTACGGAGCATACGCACAGGTGTACAAAGGACGCAAGAGCGACCACACCATTGCCCTCATGACGCTTATCGAGATAGCTCTGCGTTATGAAAAGGAGATGGGACGAAACGACACCTCCCCCTATGATGATACTATCGCCAAGCTTACTTCCGAAATTGAGGAGGCCCTTAAAGATTGAAGTTTAAAATTGAAAATTGTTGCTTGGTGAGAAACTTATTATTAACGTATCATTCATATATTAACAACTACAAAACACTATTATGGTATATGCAATTGTAGCCGTGGTCGCGCTCATAGTGGGTGTGGCCATAGGATATTTTATCTTCCTGAAAGTCATCAAGGGTAAGTACAACCAGATTGTCGCCTCTGCAGAGAAAGAGGCCGAGGTTGTCAAGGAAAAGAAAATGCTCGAGGTGAAGGAAAAGTTCATCAACAAGAAGAGCGAACTGGAGAAAGAGGTGCAGCAGCGCAACCAGCAGCTGCAGCAGAGCGAGAACCGACTGAAGCAGCGTGAGATTTCGCTTAACCAGCGCCAGGATGAATTAGGACGCCGCAAGAACGACCTTGACCAGCAGCAGAACAAGATTGACAACGAGAAGAAGGCCATCGCCCTGAAGCAGGAAGAGCTGGGCAAGATGCAGCAGAAGGAGCGCGAGAAGCTCGAGGAGCTGAGTGGGCTGAGTGCTGAGGAAGCCCGTAACCGTCTCGTAGAGAGCCTGAAGGATGAGGCCAAGACTGCTGCTGCCAGCTACATCAATGAGATTATGGACGAGGCCAAGCTCAACGCCAATGCCCAGGCTAAGAAGATTGTCATTCAGACTATCCAGCGTGTGGCAACGGAGACTGCTGTGGAGAACTCTGTCTCTGTGTTCCATATCGACAACGACGATGTCAAGGGACGTGTCATTGGACGTGAGGGACGTAACATCCGTGCCCTGGAGGCTGCCTGCGGCGTGGAGCTTGTGGTTGACGACACACCCGAGGCAATCGTTATCAGTGGCTTCGACCCTGTGCGTCGTGAGACCTGTCGTCTGGCCCTGCACCAGCTGGTAGCCGACGGACGTATACACCCTGCCCGCATCGAGGAAGTGGTAGCCAAGGTGAAGAAACAGCTCGACAATGAGATTATCGAAACAGGAAAGCGTACTGCCATCGACCTGGGTATTCATGGTCTGCATCCTGAGCTTATCCGTATTATTGGTAAGATGAAGTACCGTTCTTCTTACGGACAGAACCTGCTCATGCATGCCCGTGAGACAGCAAACCTCTGTGGTATCATGGCTGCCGAGTTGGGTCTGAACCCGAAGAAGGCAAAGCGCGCCGGACTGCTCCACGATATTGGTAAGGTGCCCGACGAGAATACCGACGACCCGCACGCACTCTACGGTGCCAAGATTGCAGAGATGTATAAGGAGAAGCCCGATATCTGCAATGCTATCGGTGCCCACCACGACGAAATGGAGATGCAGACGCTGCTGGCTCCCATCGTGCAGGTGTGCGATGCTATCAGCGGTGCCCGTCCTGGTGCTCGCCGTGAGATTGTCGAGGCCTACATCAAACGCCTCAACGACTTGGAGGCTATTGCCATGAGCTATCCCGGTGTGACCAAGACCTACGCTATCCAGGCTGGTCGTGAGCTGCGCGTCATTGTCGGTGCCGACAAGATGGACGATGCCGAGACAGAGGCACTTAGCGGACAGATAGCTTCGAAGATTCAGACCGAGATGACCTATCCCGGACAGGTGAAGATTACCGTCATCCGCGAGACACGCTCGGTGGCTTACGCAAAATAAGTGTTAAGTGATGAGTATGGTTAGATTTAATTCATTATCAAAGTCTGTTCTTCGGCAGACGAGGCATGTGGTAGCTATACTTATCACTTATCATTTATCGTTTGTCATTTCCTACGCCCAGAAGGTTGACCCTCAGGCGTACTACATCAACGAGGATGGCGATGAGGTGGAAACCCGCAGCATTGAGAAGGGCGAGGCTCCGCTCGACGTAACCTTCCGTGCGAACCCTGAGGATATGGACGAGGTAACGCCTACCTACGAGTGGCACTTCTACAAGGAGTCGGTTACCGAAGGCAAGACAGAGCTCTTCGTGCGCTACGAGGAGAACACACGGTACACCTTCACCGAGTCGGGAACGTTTAACATCGTGCTCAAGACCTACCTCAACCAGCAGGAGACGCTGCTCGACTCCACGATGATTGTCATTACCATCCCTTCGAGCAAGCTGGAGTTCCCCAACTCGTTCTCTCCCAATGGCGACGGCATCAATGATAAATATGGTGCCAAGGGGGTCAACGAACCTGAGAGCACCGACCACTGGAGGAGTATCATTGACTTCCATGCCTACATCTTCAGCCGCTGGGGGCAGAAGCTCTACGAGTGGCACGACGTGGGTGGCTCCTGGGATGGCACCCACAAGGGTCATCCCGTGAAGGAGGGCACCTACTTTGTCGTGGTCAATGCCAAGGGTGCCGACGGCGTGGTCTACGATATTCGCAAGGACGTGAACCTGCTGCGTGGAACCCGAGACAGGAACAGCACCGGCGGCTCGGAAGAACCCACGGAGGAATGATTTATTGAAGCCATGCCAGATAAGATTTGCGTCTATGGCGCCCGTGTTCACAACCTGAAGAATATCGACGTGGAGATACCACGTCACTCCCTTACCGTCATCACCGGACTGAGCGGTTCTGGAAAATCATCACTGGCCTTCGACACTATCTTTGCCGAAGGTCAGCGCCGTTATATAGAGACCTTCTCGGCCTACGCCCGCAACTTCCTCGGAGGGCTGGAGCGTCCTGATGTGGATAAGATTACGGGCCTCTCGCCAGTCATCAGCATCGAGCAGAAGACCACCAACCGCAACCCGCGCTCCACCGTGGGCACCACTACCGAGATATACGACTACATGCGTCTGCTCTTTGCCCGTGCCGGACGTGCCTACAGCTATATGACGGGCGAGCCGATGGTGAAATACACAGAGGAGCGCGTCATCGACATGATACAGCACGACTATGCCGGCCATAAGATTTACATCCTGGCACCGCTCGTACGCTCTCGCAAGGGACACTACCGTGAGCTTTTCGAGTCCATACGCCGCAAGGGATTCCTCCACGTCCGCGTAGACGGAGACATCGTAGAGATTAGGCAGGGCATGAAGGTTGACCGATACAAAAATCACGACATAGAGGTAGTTGTGGATAAGCTCAACCTCCCCCCGACTCCCTCCGAAGAAGGAGGAATAGGCGACGAGCGTCTGAAGCATACCGTTCAACTGGCTATGAAGCAGGGCGACGGGCTCATCATGATTCTTGACAAGGATAGCGGACGGGTGAAGTATTATTCCAAACGCCTCATGTGTCCTACGTCGGGCATCAGCTACAGCGACCCGGCTCCCAACAACTTCTCGTTCAACTCCCCGCAGGGAGCTTGTCCGCGCTGTAAGGGACTGGGCGTGGTAAGTGAGATTGACATCAACAAAATCATCCCCGACCGCAGCAAGAACATCCGCGAGGGAGGCATCGTGCCCCTGGGCAAGTACAAGAACCAGATGATATTCTGGCAGATAGATGCCCTGCTGAAGAAGTACGAGTGTGACCTCTCCACGCCCATCAGCCAGTTGCCTGAGGAAGTTTTGAACGAGGTGCTCTACGGCGCTTTGAATGACGTCCGCATAGATAAAGAACTGGTACACACCACTTCTGACTACTTCGTCAGTTTCGAAGGCATCGTCAAGTATCTCCGCGACACCCTTACGACCGACGAGAGTGCTGCCGCTCAGAAATGGGCCGAGCAGTTCATGGCCGAATGTGAATGTCCCGAGTGTCACGGGCAGCGCCTTAACCGCGAAGCACTCTCCTACAAGATTGCCGACAAGAACATCGCCGAGCTATGCAATATGGACCTCGCCGAGCTGAAGGAATGGCTGGACAGGTTGAGAGTTGAGAGTTCAGAGTTGAGTGACGTTACCTGTGAGTCGGGAAGTAGAGTCTCTCAACACTCAACTCTCAACTCTCAACAATATCAGATAGCCAAAGAGATTCTCAAGGAGATTCGCACGCGCCTCAAATTCCTCCTTGACGTAGGCCTCGACTACCTCTCCCTGAACCGTCGCTCCGCAAGCCTTTCCGGCGGCGAGAGCCAGCGCATACGCCTTGCCACGCAGATAGGCTCACAGCTCGTCAACGTGCTCTACATCCTCGACGAACCCAGCATAGGCCTTCACCAGCGCGATAACGAACGCCTCATAAACTCGCTTAAAGAACTGCGCGACCTGGGCAATACCGTCATTGTGGTGGAGCACGACCGCGACATGATGCTTGCCGCAGACTACATTATCGACATTGGCCCGCGAGCAGGACGTAAGGGAGGCGAGGTAGTGTTCCAAGGCACACCCGCAGAGCTGATGAAGGCAGACACGCTGACAGGAATGTATCTTAGGGGTGAGGGCGAAGAGGTGAGGGGTGAGAGGTTACCTTCTCAGCAGAACATTCCTCCCACCTCTCACCCCTCACCCCTCACCTCTCTAACCATAAAAGGAGCAAGCGGCAACAACCTCAAGCATATCGATGTCTCCTTCCCCTTGGGCCGTCTCATCGTGGTGACAGGCGTCAGCGGCAGCGGAAAGTCCACGCTTGTCAACGAGACCCTCCAGCCCATCCTCTCGCAACATTTCTACCACTCGCTGAAGCGTCCTATGCCCTACGACAGCATCGAGGGGCTGGAGCTGATAGACAAGGTGGTAGACGTAGACCAGAGCCCCATAGGACGCACGCCACGCTCCAATCCTGCTACTTACACCGGTGTCTTTGCCGATATCCGTACCCTCTTCGTAGGCCTGCCCGAAGCCCGCATACGTGGTTACAAGCCCGGACGATTCTCTTTCAACGTGCGTGGCGGACGTTGTGAGACCTGTGGCGGCAACGGCTACAAGACCATCGAGATGAACTTCCTGCCCGACATACAAGTGCCCTGCGAAGAGTGTCACGGCAAGCGCTACAACCGCGAGACGCTCGAGGTGCGCTACAAGGGAAAGTCCATCGCCGACGTGCTCGATATGACCATCAACCAGGCTGTGGAGTTCTTCGAGAACCAGCCCGACATCCTCCGCAAGATAAAGACCATCCAGGACGTAGGACTTGGATACATCAAGCTCGGACAGCCCTCCACAACGCTTAGCGGCGGCGAGAGCCAGCGCGTAAAACTTGCTGCCGAACTCTCCAAGCGCGATACCGGCCGCACCCTCTACATTCTCGACGAGCCCACCACAGGACTGCACTTCGAGGACATACGTATTCTCATGCAAGTGCTCCGCAAGCTGGTTGACAAAGGCAATACCGTCATCGTCATAGAGCACAACATGGACGTCATCCTTCAGGCTGACCACATTATCGACATGGGGCCCGAAGGCGGACGACGGGGAGGCACTATCCTCACCATAGGCACACCCCAGGAAGTTGCCCGCAGCCCCCTCGGCTATACTCCGAAATACATCGCCGATAATCTGTCAGAATGCACCTCCAAAGAATAAGCCGTTCTTGCTCCATTTCATTACGCAAGCGTCTCCTTCGTTGCCGAGCGCTTTCTCTTTGAGGCACATTTGCTATAGGATGTTCAAGTACAAAGGCGGAGTCGCAAAAAAAGTTAATGTTCACAAATAATTGCGTCTTTTCGGCAGATTATGCGTACCTTTGCACGAAATTTACTGATACTAACTCTGAAACGTACCCCTTTATATGAAGATCTCTTTGCGATGCATGCTTGTGCTGGCCTTGGCGCTGCTTATGTCGGCGACAGTCCGTACACAGATTCATTATGTGGGTGGCGACCTGTCGCTGCTCACGAAATATGAGCAGCAGGGGGCACAATATAAGGACCGTGACGAGAAGGCCATCGGCGACCTGCTGACCTACTTGAAGGAGCAGGGCTGGAACACTATCCGTGTGCGCCTGATGGTAGACCCCTCGAAGACCGACGACCCGAAGCTTGTGGTCCAGGATCTGGACTACGTCGTAGCGCTCGGTGCCCGCATCAAGTCTATCGGACTGCGCCTTATGCTCGACTTCCACTATAGCGACACCTGGGCCGACCCGGGAGCACAGTGGACGCCCGACTCTTGGAAGACCCTCAACGACACCCAGCTTCAGGAGCGCATCTATGAGTATACCCGCGACTGTCTGACGCAGCTGAAGGATGCCGGCGCTACGCCCGACTTCATCCAGACGGGTAACGAGATAAGCTACGGCATGCTTTGGGGCACGAAGGGCTCGAACGCCAACCGCTGCTACACTACCAGCGACCAGAAGAACTGGGACCGTTTCTTCGCCCTGTTGCGCAAGGCCGGACAGGCCTGTCGTGAGGTTTGCCCACAGGCGAAAATCATCATCCATAGCGAGCGTACACCGAAGCCCGGCGTGCTCACTGACTACTACGACCGCATGAAGAAGGCCGCCATTGACTACGACATCATCGGCTTGTCGTTCTACCCTTACTTCCACGGCAACATGAGCGTGCTCGAGACGGCCATTAAGATGCTGGAGAACAGGAATTACGGCAAGGACATACAGGTGGTGGAGATGGGCTATCCCTCGAAATGGGCCGTACAAGGAACCACCTTCGACTACACCTCTACGTATCCCTATTCAGCCGAGGGACAAAGGAAGTTCACTGCCGACCTCATCGCCATGCTGAAGAAGCACCCGACGGTGAACGGTCTCTCATGGTGGTATGCCGAGGCGAACGCGAAGGGCTGCCGTGGCGACCTTAACAACGGGTGGTACAATGCCGGACTCTTCGACAACGAGACGGGTCGCGCTCTCCCTGCACTCTACGAGCTGAAGGCGCTGACCGACGGAGACCAGGAGACCATCGAGGGCGATGTCAACGGCGATGGCACTGTTGATGTTGCTGACATCTCGGCCATCATCAGCGTCATGGCGGGGGTTGCCCTTTACGAAGACAGTGACGTCAATGGCGATGGGAGCGTCGACGTGGCCGATATCTCGGCCGTCATTACTATCATGGCATCATAAATAACAAACATTATTATTAACCAACAACTTAAAGATTTATGAAGAAACTATTTACTATGACCCTGCTCGCACTCATAGGCTTTGCCACGAGTGCCGATGCACAGAATTACCGCAAGTGGGACTTCACCAACTGGAGTGCCCAGACCGTAGCCAACCTGGCTGCTGATGCTGCCGCCAGCTCGACCGTAGGCTGGAGCGACATTGAGAAGAAAGCCGATGCCGGCGAGGGCAAGGTTGCCCCTGAGGCCACGGCTGGCAAGTGCTACTGGCTGCAGGAAGAGCAGTCGGGCGAGCTGACCGCCAACGGTGTCGTCATTGCTGAGCTCGAAGGTCTATTCTTTGGCACATCCTATGCCAACAACCGCTCTCTGGCCATCGCCGTCGACTATCCCAGCACATCGTTGGGCGAGTATGCCGGTCCGCAGTACCTCTGGCTCGGTGGTGGTAACAAGTCGGCAGGCAGCCGTCTGCTCTGCTTCACCATCCCCAATGTGCGCATCGGCCAGAAGATGACCTTCACCGTTGAGAGCCACAAGCCCTCCGACAAGCGCGGTATCTCACTCTTCGTGGGCGACGTGAACAACGAGGCCAACAAGATTGGCGAAAGCTTCACCCCGACCACTCAGGATACCTACACCTGGGAAGACTGGACGCTGCCCGAGGGTACTACCGACAATGGTGACGGAACAGTCGACGTGCTGGTCTATAACACCAACGGTTGCCACATCTACTCTATCGAGATTGGCGACAACACCGAGAAGTCGAAGGCTGCCTTCCTCTTTGGCGGCGCACAAGAGAACGACTTTGCCCTCAGCGAGCTGTCTAATTCCGAGAAGTACGATGTAGTGCCTGTAGAGGCCAATGGCGCTTTCACCCTGGCCGACCTGCAGGACTACGATGCCATCATCATCAGCTCTACGGTTGAGAACGCCGAGGCCATCGCCTCGTTGAAAGCCATCCGTCCCTTCGTTCCCACGCTGAACCTCAATCCCGCTCTCTATGCCGCATGGGGTTTTGGCACTGCCGTTACCGCCGAAGCACAGTTTGCCAACGTGAAACAGCCTAACCACGCCCTCTTCCGCGACCTGGAGCTGATTGAGACTGACGAGGAAGGCGTAGGTCTCTTCATCACCGGAGCCAACTCTTACCAGGCCGTGACCCTTGCTGCCGACTATGCCGACGACGCCATCCTGGCTACCGTCATGGGCAACGACGAACTGGTGGCCATCCATGGTCACAGCCTCAGCCGTAATGCCTATATCTATCTGCCCTTCACACAGGAAGCCCTCTTTAATAATGGTAATAGCGGCCTGCTGATGAACGCCGTCAGCGTAGTGGCCAACACTAAGGCTGCTGTCAGCCCAGCTCCTGCTCCCACCATCTCGCAGGAGTATCAAGACCGTATGACCATCGTCACGCTGAAGAGCACCGTGCCTATGGCAGAGATCTTCTACACGCTCGATGGCAGCAACCCCACCGAGAACAGCACGCTCTACACCGAGCCGTTTACGGTCTCAAGCGAGGGCGTCACCGTCAAGGCCGTAGCCCGTGGCGAGGGATTCCTCATGAGCGACCCTGCCGAGCAGGCCATCGTCATCAAGAGCCAGGCAGCTGCTCCTACCATCAGCGTGGATGGCAATGTCGTTACCATCACCTCTGAAGTAGAGGGTGACGAAATCTACTATAACTTCACAGGCAGCAGCGAGACGGGCAAGTCATCGCTCTATGCCGAGCCGTTCACGCTGAAGAAGAGCCGCACCGTCTATGCCTTTGCTGTTGCTGATGGATTCATCAACTCGGAGGTCGTCTCACAGGAGGTAACTGTCGAAGGCTCGAAGAACCGCACCAATATCCTCTCACACATGGACTCTAACTCTGGAGAGTACAACAACGGCAGCACCTCTACCTCCTACTACTTCACTTGGGGCAAGAACAAGAGCGGTGAGAACGGCCATCCCTACTACAAGCTGGAGTCACGTATAGATGAGGTCGGCGAGCCCGATCCTGAGACTGGCGACGAGACGTTTATCGCCACCTACACCGAGCTGAACGACGAGGAGGAGAAGGACTTCGAGACAGGTTGGATCCTCCGTTCACGCGGACAGATTGTCGACTGGGAGAACCTCTCCACCGGCACCAACTATGGTGACCATGGTGGCTACAACTACGCCACAGTAGAGGACGACGACCCCGACTTCCCCGCAACGAAGGGCGTCATCGTGCTGGCCGACAAGAACACCGAGCCCAGCGACGCTACCTTCCCCTACAATGCCTATATCGTATCAAAGGAAAAGTTTGCTGCTCCCTTCGACATCGTGGCCAACATCGGCAGCATTGTCAAGCCTGAGAACAACGCCAACCACAACGTTGTGCTGCAGGTGGCTACCGACGGCAATGCCTGGGACAGCAGCTGGCAGACCCTCGGCGACACCATCAACATCTCCGACCGTCAGCGTCTGACCACCAATGTTGTCCGCAGCTACAACAGCGGCGAGGAAGTCTATGTCCGTGCCTATCTCTGCGGCGGTAACTCGAAGGTGGGATTCTATGACATCTACATCGCCAATGACCCCAATGAGGAGGCAGGTTTGGAAGGTGACGTAAATGCCGACGGCACTGTCGACGTGGCCGACATCTCGGCAGTCATTAGCGTCATGGCCGGTACTGCCTCTTACGATGGTGCCGATGTCAACGGCGACGGAACGGTCGACGTGGCCGACATATCTTCCGTCATCACCATCATGGCCAGAAACTAAGAAATCAACAATGGTAGGGGCAGACCACAAGAGTCTGCCTCTATCTGTTTTTTATTGTACTAACCATTTTATTAAAACTTATGAAGAAACTATTCACAATGATTGTCCTGCTCTGCACCGTGGTTATCGCTGCCAATGCACAGGGCAAGAAGTCCTGGGACTTCCAGGGAGCAGGTCTCAGTCCGCAGACCATTACCAACCTCGATGCCGACGAGGCAAACTGGGCCAAGGAAGGAGTCAATGACGACGGTACGACGAAAGGTTGGAAAGAAGCCAAGAAGCATACTGGGGAGCTGCAGGCCAATGGTGCCGTCATCCCCGAACTGGCTGGCATACAAATCGTCAACTCCGGCCTCAAGAACGACAATAACGTCATCATCCGCAAAGACCGCTTCCGCATCAATCGCGACAAGATGAAGTTCAAGCTGCCGAAGCTCGCCAACGGACAGACCATCACCATCGACTGTCAGAGTGCCAACGGTACAGCTACCGACCGTGGCGTGAAGGCCAGCTACGACTACATGAAGCGTATTGAAGGCCCGGAGGATAACCTCATCCTCGGTTCGGCAGGACTGGTAAGGAGCGTGTGGCAGGTGGAGACCGAGGAGACGGACTCCGTCGACATCGAGTTTACCATGATTACCGGCGGCATAGACTTCCGTCTCATACAGATTGACGAAGGCGACGTGCTGGAGACTGCCAAGGTGGCCTATCTCTACGACGGTACGGAGGATATCCTCTACAACTTCCTCAGCGTCCGTGAGGCCACCGAGCTGAATACCATCAACGTTACTACTGACGAGATTACTTCCGAAGAGCTCCAGCAGTACGACGTGGTCGTTGTCGGGGCCAGCGTGACGGCCGACAATGGTGTCGTGGCAGTGCTCAAGGATGCCATGCAGTGGACTCCTGTGCTCAACTTCAACGCCCAGCTCTACAATGCCTGGGGCTACGGAACGACAGCTGAGGCTCCGGGATTCATCAAGATAAAAGATGTGAAGAACACACTCTTCAAGGGTGTGGACTACGAGGAGACCGAGGAGGGCAATGTCATCGTCTGGTCCAGCAATGGTTTTGAAACCAGCATGCAGGCCGTCACGATTACCAACTACTTTACCGACGATGCCATCCTCGGTGTGACCGTCGACGGAGAGGACAACACGACCATTCATACCCACAACATCTACCACAACGGGTATATCTATCTGCCCTACGTCCCCGACTTCTCCGAAGCTGCCATACAGCTGATAGAGAACGCCATCGTTGCCCTGCAGACATCGAAGAGCAAGATTTCACAGGCCGCAGCGCCCACCCTGTCGCGTGAATACAAGGACAGGGCAACCGTTGTCACCATGAAGGCTCCTGCACTGCCCAAGGCACAAGTGTTCTACACCACCGACGGCAGCGACCCCACCGTGGAGAGCACCGAATACACCGAGCCTGTCACCCTCACCACTGAGTGTACCGTGAAGGCCGCAGCCATTGCCGAGGGCTACACCCTGAGCAAGATTGCCGAGCTCGAGGTGCTCGTCAAGGAGCAGCCCGCAGCACCCGTCATCACCTACAAGGAGGACAAGGGCAAGACGCAGATCTTCTTCGAGTGTGCCACTCCTGATGCCCAGATATGGTACAACTTCAAGAACTCCACCGACACCATCGCCTCGTCGCTCTACACCGACTCCCTCGACGTCGTCATCCTCATGCCGCAGGATGTCACTGCCTTTGCCACCGTCGGCGAACCTGGCGAGGCTGTCTTCTCCGAGATTACCCAGCAGCGTGTGCTGGTCCGCAAGCCCCGTGTCGTCATCGACGTTGCCGCACACTACCGTGCTGCCAAGTGGGAAGGGCTGGACAATGGCGGAGGCGTATTCCCCAACGGAAAGACTGCCTCATCCATGTACGACACCACGTCCGAGCCCATCGGCACCAACGTTGACCCCGAGACAGGCGACGAGACACCCCTCTATCCCGAAGTGGAATGGATGACCCGCGACGAGCCAGGCGACGCCCCCGAGTGGCAGGTCATGTCCAAGGGCCAGGCCGTACTATGGCAGAGCAACTCCATCTCTACAGATAAGACAGGCACCGACGAAGGCGGATACTATCCCTCAGTGGCCGAGGACATCGACCCGCTCTTCCTCGCCACGAGCTACGACATACAGTTCTCAAGCATCTTCGCCGGAGAACCTGCCAACGCAGCCATCATGTCGAAGAACAAGTACCAGGCACCCCTCGACATCGTAACATTTGCCAACATGCAGGGAGGACCGCTTGTGGCACAGGTGTCGGCCGACGGCGAGAACTGGACCACCGTGGGCGACGAGATTGCCAAGACCGGTTACAAGCGCATGTGGAAGAAATACACCAACAGCTACAACGGCACCGACGAGGTCTATGTCCGCGTGGCACAGCTGACAGGCTCAGCAGCAGCCAAGATCTTCGACATCTTCGTGGCCAACGAGGGTGAAAAGTCAAAGGCCCTGCTCGAGCAGCTCCATCAGGAGTACGGCAATTGGGACGATGAGAACAATGGCGACACCAACGGCGACGGCACTGTCGACGTGGCCGACATCTCGGCCATCATCAGCGTCATGGCAGGTACTGCCTCTTACGATGGTGCCGACGTCAACGGCGACGGCACGGTCGACGTGGCCGACATCTCTTCCGTCATCACCATCATGGCTGGCAACTAAGACGCTGGATTAGCCCCGAACAATACAGATTTAGAAAGCGAGATTCCCTGCTCCTTGGAGGGAATCTCGTTTGTCTAATTCTGCCCCTCGGAGAAAGGACGGCTTTTTCTCATGGAAAGCGCTCGGCGACAAAGGAGACGCTTGCGTAATGAAATGGATCAAGGACGGCTTTTCCCATAGAAAGAACTATCCTTATTAAGCCGCCCTGCGCAAAGCACAAAAGAAAGCCGCCCTTAATGTTGCAAATGCAGAAATGCAGAAAAGCAGATTTTCCGACTTTATGCTGTTTTATCGGCATTTTCAATGCAGAATAACAAGGGAGGCCCGCAATCACTGCG
>JAGCNO010000154.1 GCA_017645905.1 Prevotella sp.
GAGGACACCCACAACGTGCCCATCTACCGCTCCAGCGACCTCGTCAAGTGGCGTTACGTAGGGACGGCCTTCACCGATGTCACACGGCCCATGGACATGGTGCCCGACGGCGGCATCTGGGCGCCCGACATCGTCTACCTCAATGGAAAGTACCTCCTCTACTATTCTAAGTCAACCTGGGGCGGTTCCTGGGAGGCTGGCATCGGCGTGGCATGGTCAGACCGTCCCAACGGCGGCTTCCATGAAGCCCATAAGCTCTTTATCAGCAAGGAGATAGACATTGAGAACTGCATTGACCCTTATTTCTTCCAGGACGACGATGGCAGCAACTACCTCTTCTTCGGCTCCTTCCATGACATCTACGGAGTGGAGCTCAGCGAAGACGGTCTTAGCCTGAAGGAAGGCACCGTGCCCGTGAAGATTGCCGGCGGACTCATCGAGGCCACCACCATCATCAAGCACGACAACTACTACTACCTCATCGGCTCCACCGGCACCTGCTGCGAGGGCGCCAACAGCACCTACCGACTCGTCATGACACGCTCCAGAAACCTCTTCGGACCATACGTCAACCGCGACGGTCTTACTGCCATCGGCGACAACTTCTCGCCGCTGCTCAACAAGAGCCCGCAAGTCTTTGGCCCCGGCCACTGCTCGCGCTTCGTCACCGACGATGCCGGTCAGACCTGGATGCTCTACCACGGCTATCAGGCCACTGATGTCGATGGAGGCCGCAAGGTTTACCTGGACAAAATCACTTGGGGCAACACGGGATGGCCGCAGGTGCAGGGCATGAGACCGTCGACAGAAGCCCCCGTGCCACTCTTCGGCGATGTCGTCGGCATCGAACCACTCGTCAAGGCCGCAGACGTCAACCCCATCATCCTGCCCACTGGCACCCGTGGCATGTTCCGCATAGAGTGTGCCGATAAGAAGCCCTTCCAATGGCAGCTCTATAGCACATCCGGCCATCTGATTAAGAGCGGCAACGACAGCCAGACAGCCATCGTCGACGCATCCGACAACGTGCAGGGGCTTTATCTACTGCAAATCAACACCGCACACGGAGCTTATACCGAGAAAGTGCTCAGATGACAAACCCGTCTGGAGTTTGAGCCGTTCTTGCTCCTTTTTATTACGCAAGCGTCTCCTTCGTCGCCGAGCGCTTTCTATGAGAGAAAGCCGTTCTTTCCCCAAGAAAAAGCCGTTCTTTCTCCCAGAAAAAGCCGTTCTTTCTATGAGAGAAAGCCGTTCTTTCTCCACAGCACCCTGTAGGGGCAGGCTCCCGAGTCTGCCCCTACAGGGCTGAATTAGACAAGCGAGATTCCCTACATGTTGGCGTAATTTGACTCGTCCAGATGACCGATGGGGTTAAAGATTAGTCATGAACCGTCGAATAATTGTTAATTGTTCATAATTATTCGGCGGTTACAGCCTTTTTTCTTAATTTTGCCCACGATTTAGCCAAAATACGAAAACTGTACTATGAAACATATATTCTTTCTCCTATGTGCTCTCTGCTTCTCTGTGCTGGATTGCAGTGCCGACACCGAGATGGGCAAATGGCTGAAGCGGTTAGACGCCAGCCTGGACCATCGCGAGCAATTCGAGCAGCAGCGACTGGACCGCATAGCCGAACTTCGCCGACTTTTGAACCTTACGCACAACGATGATGAGGGCTACACCCTGGCCTACAGCCTCTACAACGAATTCAGGAGCTACTGCTATGATTCTGCCTGCCACTATGCCTACGACTGCCTGGAGCGTGCAACGGCGCAGATGCGCGACGACCGCATAGCTGAGGCTAAGAACGCCATCGCTTTCTCGCTCATCTCCGCCGGCATCCTCACAGAGGCCAGTAGTGTGCTGGACTCCATGGACCGTGAGCACCTCGACGGTCAGCTGCTGAGCGACTACTACGAGCACAAGTGCCAGCTGTGGCGTGCGATGGCCGACTATGTGCGCGAGGAGCCTTTCTACACGAAATATATCACGCTGAGCAACACCTACCTCGACTCGCTCAGGGAGATTACTCCTCAGGGCACTGCCCGGTGGTGGTCGTTCACCGGCTCGCGGCAGATGCGCGACCGGCAGTATGACGATGCCCTGTTTGCGTTCGACAAGGTGTTGCAAATGAGCGACAGCACCGACCTGCATATCCGGGCGATGACCTATGCCGAGATGGCCTGGGCATATATCTGGAAGGGCAACGAGGACAGCGCCATCGTGAAGTTTGCACAGTCGGCCATTGCCGACAATGAGAGTGCCACGCGTGAGATTACTGCCCTTTACCACCTGTCCCGGCTCATCTTCAAGCGTGGTGACTACGACCGTGCCAGCCGTTATGTGCACCAGGCGTTGGAGGACGTGAATTTCTACAACACCCGGCTGCGCAAGGTGGAAATCAACGACATCCTGCCCATCATCGAGCAGGAGCGCTACGACGCCGTGCGCAGCCAGCGCAACTGGCTCTTTGCCACCACGGCGCTATTTGTAGCCATGCTGCTCGGCAGCCTGTGGAGCTACTGGGTCATACACCGCAAGAACCGTAAGCTGACCGAGGCGAGGGCTGAGATTGCCGACAGGGCAGAGGAGCTGCAGGTGGCCAACAGCCGGCTCTTGGAGGCCGACAAAATCAAGACGGCCTACATCGGACGGTCGTTCTACAGCAACGCTGAGTTTATCGAGAAGCTGGAGAAAGCCTACCGTGCCATCGACCGCAAGATTACCGCCCGGCAGTATGACGACCTGCGCTACACCCTGAAGGAGAGTACGCTGAACAGCGAGCGTGAGAGCATGTACGAGGCCTTCGACGAGACCTTCCTCAAACTGTTCCCCAACTTTGTGGAACGCTTCAACCTGCTCTTCGACGAGGCCGACCGCAAGATGCCTCCCAACGACCACTCGCTGACCAGCGAGATGCGTATCTTCGCACTCATACGACTGGGCATCAACGACAGCGAGCGTATCGCCAAGTTCCTGGACTATTCCGTCCACACGGTGAACACTTATAAGACGCGCATAAAAAACCGCTCGACAGCCGAGAATGACAAGTTCGAGAGCCTGATTATGCAGATTTAGGCCATTGATTCCATTAATACAAGTTGCTGATTCTTAAATCTGAAAACGATTAAGAATCAGCAACTTGCATTTTGTATAACCCTAATACAGGTTATACATTCATTATTATATACGCGTATGAGGGGGATTTGGGCTAACTTTGCACCAGAAAACCAATATCACCAGACTACTGAATATGAAACGACTTCACCTATTGCTTTTGGGGGTCATCGGCTGCACCATGACAATGTGGGCAGCCGGAGAACAGCCCAATAACCCTGTGGCCAGTCCCGGGGCCGTGGTCACTGCTGGCAAGGCGAGATTCACAGTCCTCACCCCTGAGATGATTCGCATACAGTACAGCGAACGCTCGCTCTTTGAAGACCGCGCCACGTTTGCCGTGGTCAACCGTAGGCTGACGGTGCCGCAGTTCACCAGAGAGGAGAAAGACGGCTACCTGTACATCAAGACCAGCGCATTGACGCTTAAATATAAAATAGGTGAAAGGATTTCCCCGACGGCAAGCAAGTCGGCCACGCAATCACTCACCATCAGCATGCTGCTGAACGGCCGGACGGTGCTGTGGTTTCCCGGCAAGGAGGATGAGCTGAACCTGAAGGGAACGACGCGTACGCTCGACGGACAGATAGGCGACAACAAACGCCAGGAACTGGAGAAGGGACTCCTTTCCCGAGCCGGATGGAGCGTCATAGACGAGAGTCCCCGTACACGACGTGGCGACGGCAGCACCACCTTTGCCTTCGACGGACAGCAGGACGGCATAGAATGGGTGGCAGAGCCGGTAGACAAGGATGCCGTAGACTGGTACTTCATGGGCTACGGACACCAGTACAAAAAGGCGCTGGGCGACTACATCAAGATTGCAGGACGGCAGCCCATGCCACCGCTTTACGTCCTGGGCTATTGGTATAGCAAGTACCAGCGCTACACCAGCGACGAGTTCATGGAGATTGTGAACGACGTGAAGCGAAACCAGATTCCCATGGACGTGATGATTTTCGACATGGACTGGCACACACAGGGCTGGACGGGCTGGACATGGGACCGCACCGCCATCCCCGACCCCGAGGGGCTTATCGACTGGATGCACAACAATGGACTTAAGGTGAGCCTGAACCTGCACCCTGCCGACGGCGTGGACGACGACGAGGACTTCTTCACCGAACTGCGCAACGACATGGGCCTGCCCGAGAGTGAGAAGGTAGTTCCCTGGAACCTCTCGGACAAGAAGTTCTACCACAACATGTTCAACCGCATCATAAGGGCAAGAGAGCGCCAGGGAGTAGACTTCTGGTGGCTCGACTGGCAGCAGAATCTCACCAGCAAGTATGTCGACGGTCTGGGTGAGACCTTCTGGTGCAACCACGTGTTCTACAACGACATGCGACTGAACCGTCCCGACCACCGCCCCCTCATCTTCCACCGCTGGGGCGGACTGGGCAGCCATCGCTATCCCATTGGATTCTCAGGCGACTCCTTCACTACCTACGGCACACTGGCCTGGCAGCCTTATTTCACCGCCACGGCCTCTAACGTGTGCTTCGGCTACTGGGGACATGACCTTGGAGGACACCAGCAGACAGGCGACAACGATCCGGAGATTTATCTTCGCTGGATGCAGTACGGCGTCTTCACCCCCATCTTCCGTACCCATGCCACTAACTGGCCCGGCATTGAGCGCCGCATCTGGAAGTACGACAACTTCCCCTTGCTGCTCGAGACGGTGAAGCTGCGCTATGCCCTCATGCCATACATCTACAACGCCTGCCGACAGGCCTACGACACGGGTGTCAGCATCTGCCGTCCTCTCTACTATGAGTGGCCTGAGCAGAACGAGAGCTACCTCTACGAGGACGAATATATGTTCGGCGACGATATCCTTGTCGCTCCCGTCGTGAAGCCGTCAGGTGCCGACGGGAAGGCCATGCGGAAGACCTGGCTGCCAGAGGGCCGATGGTTTGACGTCTGCCGTAATAGGGTGGTGGAGGGCAACCGTGCCATCACCGACAGCTATGCCCAGCAGGAGATACCTTATTTCTACCGTGCCGGTAGCGTCATCGTCAACAATCCGCCGATGCTCAACCTGAACACACGGCCCGACCGGCTCATCGTCAAGGTGGTACCAGGAGCCGACGGCCAGACCTCGCTCTATGAGGATGAGGGCGACTCAGAGGCCTACAAGAACGGCGAATACACCACCACGGTGATGAAGCATCAGGGCAGCACGCTGACCATTGAGCCGCGTCAGGGCAGCTTCAAGGGGATGCCCGAGCAGCGTGCCTACACCGTGGAGTTCATTGGTTCCGAACGTCCAAAGTCAGTGGCCATCAACGGCAACGAGTGCAGCAACGGCGTGTGGAACTACGACGAGCAGCACCAGATGGTGAACATCTACGTGCCCGCAACACCGTGTAGCAAAACCATCAAAATCGAACTGAAATAAGTTTTAAATTATAAAATTAAAATATTATATAATTATAATATGAAATGTATAGTCATTACATTATTGTCTTTCCTCGCCTTTACCGGTCTTAACGCTCAGTCCTATAATGAATTGTGGGCTGTTGGTACGGCCGTACCTGGAGGCGCACAGAAACTGGAGAAGGTCGCCGAAGGAGACTTCAAGTTCGTCGGCTCGCTCAACGCGGGTGAGCTCCGCATACAGACACAGCGCAAGGCTGGCACGGGCACATACTATCTTACCCCCGTGCTGCCCGATGCCAATATCGTAAGTCGCGGAATGGCATTCAATGTGGGTACCGACGAGGGACAAGCCTGGCAGGTGGTCGTCAGTGAGAACCGTTATCGCTTCCATGTCGACATCAACGGCCGCACCGTTCGTGGCGAGATTGTCCAGCCCTGGGGAGAATTGTTCATTGCAGGAGGAGCCACAGACGCCGGCTGGAAGTGCGAGGGCAAGATGCTTCTCATGGAACAGGACATCGACAACCCCTTCCTTTGGACTTGGGAAGGAGAGCTGAAGCACCACTCTGACGTAGAGGAGGGCAGCCGCTTCAAGTTCCAGGGTCAGGACCGCTGGGGACCGAAGAGCCTGCATCCTTTCGTTCAGGACACCGACATCCTCAAGGAACAACATCTCAGGACCAATGGCGGTGACACCAAGTGGGCAGTAACCAGTGAAGGCCGCTACCGCATCGCCATCGACCTGCTCAACGAAACGGTGAACGCAAAGAAAATTAAATAATTTAAGAATTAAATAATTAAAAAATTAAGATATTTACAATAATAACTAAAAACAAAATTTTGAATTATGAAAAAGAATTTACTTATCGGTTTCCTCTGCGCCGTAGGAACCATGTTTAGCACCGGAGCCATGGCGCTGGAACAGAAAAACGGCGTCTATCAGATTGGTACGAAGCAGGACCTGGTCGAATTCTCGGCACTGGTAAATGGTGGAGAACAGGCTGCCAATGCCGTGCTGACAGAGGACCTCAACATGGATTCTGTTGTTTTCACCCCTATCGGTAATGTGAGCACTCCTTACAAGGGTACCTTCGACGGTCAGGAGCACGTCATCAGCAACCTCTACATCAACCTGCCTGAACAGGAGTATGTGGGTCTCTTTGGTGTGCTGAACGATGGTGCATACATCAAGAACCTCATCATGGATGCTTTCTGCGAGGTTGACGGTTTGCGTTTCGTCGGTGCCTTCGCTGGTGGTACTAACGGTGCCGGCGTTGTCACCTTCGAGAACTGCGGTAACGCTGGTTTTGTGGGTGCTGCTGAGCAGAACGCTGCCGGCATCATTGGTGTGAGCATGAAGGGTGAGTGTGGTATCCGTCTCATCCGCTGCTTCAATGTAGGTAGTGTTGCGGGCGGCTGGGAGAGTGCAGCTCTCTGCGGCTGGGTAGGCAACTCGGGCAGTGAGATTACCAACTGCTACAATGCAGGATGGGTGTCGGGCTTGGACGGTAACAATTCTCTTTGGCGCAACGGCAGCGGCAAGGGCACCGGAAACTTCGACAGTTATGATTACCAGGGTGACCTCATCAGCGACAATCCCCTCGACCTTGAGAGTGGTTCCGTGGCCTATACAATGAACGGTAACCTGTCTGAGAATGTCATCTGGTATCAGAACCTCGGTACTGATGCCTTCCCCGTTCCCTTCGCTTCCCACGGCGTGGTTTATGCCGTTGGCGAGCTGAACTGTGACGGTACCTCTAAGAGTGGCGACACCTCCTTCTCGAACACTAACGAGTCGAAGCGCGACCCCCACCAGTTCAGCAATGGTATCTGCACCGTCTGTGGCGATATCGACCCAGCGTTCCTGCCTGTTTCTGACGGTTACTATACCATTAGCACAGCCGACGATCTGGCTTGGTTTGCAGCCCTTGTCAACCACGGCCACAAGAATGTGAGTGCCCGCCTTACTGCCGACATCGACTTTACCGGCTACACCAAGCAGGATGTCATGATTGGCGGCGATGCCTACGCTGCCGATGAGAACGACGACAAGATGGCCTTCGAGGGCGGTACGTTCGACGGTCAGGGTCACACCATCACCATCGACTACAACGTGAGCTACGACGGCGTGGCCCTCTTCAAGGTTGTGCGCGACGCCACCATCAAGAATCTTGTGGTGGAGGGCTCCATCGAGAGCACTCAGCGCTTCATTGGCGGTCTGGGCTATGTGAGCCGCGGCACCAGCACCTTTGAGAATATCGTCGTCGATGTCGACATCAACGGTTCGTTTGTAGGCGACGCTACCGATGGCGGTCTCTTCGCCGTCTGCCATGAGCATGCCACCTTCCGCAACTGCGCCTTCATAGGCACGATGATTGCTCCCGACAGTGAGGGCAGCGCCGGCATCATTGGCTACGCTCACGGCTCGGTGGAGACGATCATTGAGAACTGCTACGTGGCAGCAGAGGAAATGGTGCTCACTGGCAACTCCACGGTGCTGGCCCGCCACGTCGACACACGTAAGAACTGCTTCTATACGGACAACATCTTCCTCTTCGACGATCAAGCCACCGTGGTGTCTGTGGAGGATGTGGCCTCTGGCAAGCTCTGCTATCTCATCAACATGGAAGGCCAGCTCGACGGCTGGCGCCAGAATATCGGTCAGGATGCTTATCCTGTGCCCTTCGCCGATCATGCCGTGGTCTATGCTAACGGTAGCGCTTACTGTGACGGTACGCTCAAGAACGACGTCGCCTACAGCAACACAAATGGCTCTGTCGTTCGTGATCCCCACAACTATCAGAACGACATCTGTACTGCCTGCGGCTCTCGCATCATCCGCAACGTCGATCAGCTCTTAGCACTTGCCAACGACATCAACAGCGGAGCCGAGACACGCTTCATCACCGTCGACCTTCTTGCCGACATCGACCTTAAGGGCATTAACTACACCGGCATTGGCACTCGTTTCAACGAGGATACGGGCGAAGTGAACGACAATGGTGATCCCGTCATGCGTGACGTGAAGCGCCCCTTCTACGGCTACTTCGACGGCCACGGCCACAAGATCTCTCACATGCTCATCGACGTCATGGACGAGGGTAACAAGGGCTTCATCGGCTTCATCCAGGCAGGCTCTACGGTCAAGAACCTGTTGGTTGACAATACCTGCGAAATCTACTCCATTGGCTGGTCGGCCGGTATCGTCGGTGCCTCGACGGGCAAGGGTGTGCTCACCATCGAGAACTGCGGCAACGAGGCAATGGTCAACGTTGGTGCCGACGGTGCTAACGGTGCCGGTATCCTGGGTGTGAACGACCTCAGCGGAGCCGAAGTGCATATCATCAACTGCTACAACACTGGCGACATCGTCGGTCAGCGTGAATGTGGCGGTATCAGCGGCTGGCTGGGTGACAACTTCATCGTAGAGAACTGCTACAACAGCGGCATCGTCTCGCCCGAAGCCGTCGACGGCATTCGCACCTTCGCCCGCTATAACGGTGGCGACAACGACCCGAGATTCGTGAATTGCTTCGAGGTGATGGGCTCACAGGTCACACCTGCCGAGGCTGCAGACCTTGCCTCCGGAAAACTCTGCTACGACATTAACCAGGGAGCCGGCGAGACCGTGTACTACCAGACCCTTGGCAAGGATAAACACCCCGTGCTTGATGCCACCCATCTGACCGTCGTGAAGAAGGGCGACAACTATGTCAACGAAAGCAGCACCGTGAAGAAGGGCGATGTCAACGGCGACGGCGCAGTCGACGTGGCCGACATCTCGGCTATCATCAGCACCATGGCCGGTTCTGACGAATACACCTCTGCCGACGTGAACGGTGACGGCGCAGTCGACGTAGCCGATATCTCCAACGTCATCTCCATCATGGCAGAAAACTCACGGCGGCAAAAGACTATTGAGTAACGTGCCTAATTCTGCCTGCGGGAGAAAGAACGGCTTTTTCTCATAGAAAGAACTATCTTTTCTCATAGAAAGAACGGCTTTTTCTCATGGAAAGAACGGCTTTTTCTCATAGCGGCAACGACTCAAAGTCTGTATAGGATGAATAGTTAGTAAATAAGTTAGTATAATAGTTAATTGTTGAAAGGATGACTCTGAGATTATTCAGGGGAGGTACAATCCCCCGACTCAGCTTCTGTCTGACCGTACTGGCGGGGATTTTCAGTCCCCAGCCAGTGCGGGCTCAGACCGCTTATGTGACGACCGACGACATTGCCATATTCCACCCTAAGGACTACGACGCGTCACCCCATCAGCCATCACCCATCTTCGTCAAGGAGCCGGCTGCCATCCTGCCTTTGCCACAGGACTGGCAGCTGCGTCCGGTCTTTAGCCTGCGTGGCGGGCATAGCGTGGCTACCATCCATGTTGGCAGCGATGTCGACCTCTACGGCACAGGCGAGGTAACAGGTCCTCTGCGCCGCAACGGACGTACCGTCAGCCTCTGGAACATCGACACCCCTGCCTATAGCGTAGACGACGGCACCCACCTCTACCAGAGTCACCCTTGGGTGATGGGTCTCCGAAAGGACGGCTCTGCCTTTGGCATTATTGCCGACAACACCTGGAAACAGACCATCAAGACCGCAGACCACGAGATAGTCTTCGAGAGCGAAGGCCCTGCTTTCCGTGTAGTCATCATCGAGCGTGAAAGTCCTCAGGCTCTCATGCAGGCACTTGTCGACCTCACTGGCACCATGGAGCTGCCGCCGTTGTGGTCGCTCGGCTATCAGCAGTGCCGTTTCAGCTACCATCCCGACACCCGAGTCAGGGAGATTGCCGACCTGTTGCGCAAGCACCGCATCCCCTCGGACGTTATCTGGATGGACATACACTACATGGACGCCTACAAGATCTTTACCTTCCATCCCCAGGAATTTCCTGACCCTAAGGGACTTAACGACTATCTGCACCAGAAGAACTTCAAGGCCGTCTACATGATAGACCCCGGCGTGAAGGTCGAGCCAGGCTACTTCGTCGACGACCAGGGAACTGCCGGGGACTACTGGGTGAAGGACAAGGACGGCAAGCCCTACGTAGGCAACGTATGGCCCGGCCCTTGCCATTTCCCCGACTTTACCCGTGAGGAGGTGCGCACCTGGTGGGCTACGCTCTATAAGGACTACATGGCCACCGGCATTGACGGCGTCTGGAACGATATGAACGAGCCTTCCGTCTTCGGAGGCCCCGGCGGCACCATGCCCGTCGACAACCAGCACGGTATAGGGGCAGTAAACTCTCAACTCTCAACTCTCAACTCCTCACTTAACACCCATCTCCGCTACCACAACATCTTCGGCCTCAACATGGTTCGCGCCAGCCGTCAGGGCTTGCTGCTTGCCAACCCCAATAAGCGCCCCTTCATCCTTTCCCGCTCTAACTTCTTCGGTGGCCACCGCTATGCCGCCACCTGGACTGGCGACAACCTCTCGTCGGTGGAGCAGATGAAGCTCAGTGTTCCTATGACGCTGACCCTTGGCCTCTCCGGACAGCCCTTCAACGGCCCTGATATCGGCGGCTTCTGTGAGAACGGTAACGCCGAACTGCTGGCACAGTGGACGGCCTTTGGCGTGTTCTTCCCCTTCGTTCGCAACCACAGCATTGACGGTAGTGTGGACCAGGAGCCTTGGGCTTTCGATGGTAAAGTGCTTGATGTCTGCCGCACTGCCATTGAGCGTCGCTACCGCCTGATGCCTTACATTTACACCGCCTTCCGCGAGGCAAGTGTCAACGGTATGCCTGTCATGCGCCCACTCTTCATGGCCGACGCTAAGGACCTCAGCCTGCGCAGTGAAGACCAGGCCTTCCTTCTGGGCGGAGACCTTATGGTTATCCCCCGCTGGGCCGAGAATGTTGCGCAGCCCCATGACGGCACCTGGCAGCTCCTTGACATGTCCGGAACTTTCCTCCCCTCGGGAGGGACTGAGGGTGGGTCTCCCGACGACTCCTACCAGGCTCTCCTTCGCCAGCGCCCCGGCTCAGTCATCCCCATGGCCCAGCTGGCACAGAGCACTACAGAGATGAGCACCGACTCGCTCACCCTCCTCGTCTGCCTTGACGCTGAGGGCAAAGCCACCGGTACGCTCTACGAGGACGAGGGCGACGGCTTCGCTTACAGGAAAGGATGCTACAACCTCTCGACCATCACGGCAGAATTAAGCAAACGACAGCTCACCGTGACGCTCCATCATACGGAGGGCCTTATGCCTGAGCCGCAGCGTACGCTTCGCATTGGCTATGTCAGCAAGGGACGTGTGCAGTATTCTCCTTGGCAGCAGGGATGCGTCGCAACAATGAAAGTCAGGAAATAACTTTTTTCTTATTTATATATCCTTTTATTAACTAACAATCAACAACAATGAAAAAGAACCTAAGATTATGGCTTTGCCTTGCCCTTGGTTGGCTGGCAAGCACAAGTGCTTTTGCAGAGGGTGTCTACCAAATCGGTGATGCGGACGATCTTATTGCGTTCGCTGCTGTGGTGAACGGTGGTGAGAACGGTGCCAACGCCGTTCTGACAGCCAACATCGACATGACCGGTAAGGCCTGGACTCCTATCGGCGACAACGACCACCGCTATGTGGGAACGTTTGACGGTCAGTACTTCAAGATTGACAATCTGGTTTACGAGGGTGGCAGTAAGATTGGCATCTTCGGCGTGGTCGATGGTGGCTGCGTGATTAAGAACCTCATTGCCGGTCCCGGTAATGTAATCAAGGGCACGAGCATGGTCGGCGGCATCATCGGTGCCAGCGACGGCTCTGGCTGGGTGACCCTCGAAAATGTGGGCCATGAAGGCTATGTAGAGGGCTCTGGCAACAACTGCTGTGCTTTCTTCGGCGTGGTGATGAACTCCGGCCCTGCTACTCGTATGACCAACTGCTACAACACCGGCGACGTGAAGGCTGGTGGCGAGAGTGCCATCATCACTGGCTGGTTTGGCGGACATAGCAGCGTAGAGATTAAAGGCTTCTGGAACACGGGCAAGATGCTCAGTGGCGGCGAGAATGACGGTAAGAACCTGTGGCGTAACAACCAGGGCATCACCACGGAGCGTATATTCAACCTCTATGATGCTCAGGGTGCTACGGTCATTGGAGAGGGCGATGTTGCTTCCGGCAAGCTGGCCTACGGCTTGAATGGCAATCAGGATGCTGGCGTATGGCGTCAGAACCTGGATGGCGACGACAAGGATGTCCAGCCTACGTTCGACCCCACTCACCAGTATGTGTATGCCAATGGTGCTCTGCAGTGCGACGGCATCACTCCGAAGGAGGGCGGCGAAGTGACCTTCTCGAACCAGGAGGGCAGTACCGTCGACCAGCATGCCTTTGAAAACGGCTTCTGCACGGTATGCGGCCTCTGGCAGGAGGACTTCTTAGAGGCTGACGAAGCCGGCTTCTTCAACATTGCCGACGGCAAGCAGCTTAACTGGTTTGCCTATCGTGTGAACGTGAAGGGCTTCGGAGCCAGCAATGCCCGTCTGACTGCTGACATCGACATGAAGGATTTGGCCTGGACTCCGATAGGTCAGGACCAGAAGGACTACAAGGGTAACTTCGACGGTCAGGGCCATCGTATCCTCAACCTGACGACGAGTGCCGGCTACGACAACCAGGCCCTCTTCGGACAGGCTGTTGGCGGTGCGATTATCGAGAACGTGATTATCGACAAGTCTTGTACTATCAAGGGTAAAGCCTTCACGGCCGGTATCCTTGGTCATGTATGGGGTGACGGTGTCATCGTCCGTAACTGCGGTAACGAGGCCAACATCATTGGTTCTGCACAGAACTCAGCCGGCATCGTGGGCTGTTCAGAGAAGAAGGTGTACATCTCCAACTGTTACAACACCGGTAGCATCGCCGGCTCTTCTGAGAATGCCGGCATCTGTGCCTGGATGGGCGACAATGGCTCAACGATTGCCAACTGCTGGAGCACTGCCACCGGTATCAATGGCGAAGCACTGTGGCGAAAGAGCGAGGTTCAGGGTGATAACATGTATCAAATAGAGGGTCTGCAGGGTGATCCTTTCACTCTTGAAGAGATGGCCAACGGCAAGCTGGCTTATCTGCTCAACGGCAAGAAGAGCACCGACGTCGCCTGGTATCAGAAACTGGGAGAGAACGGCGATGCCCATCCTTATCCCTTCGGCACAGACATTGTCTATGCCAATGGTGCACTCGACTGTGCAGGCAATCCCAAGGAAGGAACGGAGGTGACCTATTCGAACACAGAAGGCGCCACGCAGGACAACCACTCCTTTACTGACGGCATCTGCACTGTCTGCGGTGCTGCCGATGCCTCCTACATCGCTGAGACCGACGGAGCCTACAACCTGGCTTCAGCATCCGACGTTAAGTGGTTTGCTGCCTTGGTCAACGGCGGTAATGGTGCTGCCAATGCCCGTCTGACTGCCGACATTGACTTCTCCGGTGTCGACTTCTCCGGTATCGGCAACGGCACGACTCCCTATACTGGAACCTTCGACGGTCAGGGACATATCGTGAAGAACATGGTTATCGACCTGTCCGAGGAAGCCAACGTAGGTTTCTTCCGTGAGATGGGTAATGGTGCCAACATCAAGAACTTCACCATCGACGCTTCGTGCTCGGTGAAGGGTGAGAAATTCGCTGCCGCCTTCGTAGGCCATGCTACCGGCGTAGGCACTGCCCTGCTGGAGCAGTTAGGCAACGAGGGCGCTGTCACCACCGTGAATCAGAACGCCGGCGCCATCGTAGGCTGCAACACTTCCGGCGAGCTCAAGCTGACCCTCCTGAACTGCTACAACGCCGGTACCATCACTTCCGGAACCGAGGCTGGAGGCCTCTCAGGCTGGCTTGGAAATGATGCTGTAACGAAGAACTGTTACAACATGGGTACGGTGGTGAACGGCGAGTCGTTTGCACGTGGCAACAACATCCAGATTACGAACTGCTTCGACCCCATAACCAACTGGCCTGCCCTGCAGCCGAGCCCCCTTGCAGACTTCACCAACGGCACTATCTTCGAGAAGCTGAACACGTTTGAGAACTGCTACCTGTGGTATCTCAGTGCTGAGACAGGCGGTCACCCCGTGCTGTATGCCACTGAGTGGGGTACTGACGGCCCAAGCCCGTACACTGGCACCGAGGTTGCCGAAGGCGACTTCTTCCTCTACAACGTGGAGACCGGTTACTGGCTGATGAACAACAACCGCCAGACTATCGACTGGAACTCTCATGCCGAGCTCGACCCCATTGGCTATGACTTCGGTCTGACAGCTATCAGCGGCGGCTGGAAGATTAATCCTTATATGGGCAACAACGGAAGCCTCAACTCCTCGAACCTCTATATGGATACTACTGACCCCGTGACCACCTGGATCTTTGAGCCCAAGCAGGCCAACCGCGTGAGCAATGCTTACACCATTAAGTCGGGCGATGTCGTGCTGGGAGCTTCTGACGATAAGTTCCTGCAGAAGACCACAAAGAACAGCACGTGGCAGATTGTCACCAAGGCCGAGCGTCTTGCCGAGATGCAGTCGCACTACAGCGAGGCCTCAGGCGACAATCCTATCGACCTCTCCTGGCTCATCCCAGGAGGACAGTTCAACATTGCCGACGACCACGCCATGCAGCTCGACGGCACCAGTGGCATCGTAGCTGGTGCTGCCTTCGTCTCTGATCAGACCCAGGGCAACGGCATACGTGAGATATGGAACAACACCGAAGGCTTCAACATCAGCTACACCCTGTCCGACCTGCCCGAAGGTCTCTACTACTTCACCGTGAGCGGCTACTACCGCGACGGCGAGGTGAAGAACATCGGTGCCCTGCATGCCAATGGCGAGGAGACGCTCCGTGCCATGATCTACGCCAACGACAAGGAACAGCCCCTAATGTCTATCTGCGCTCCCGGTCGCACCTCAAGCGGGCTGGGATGCAACAAGCAGACAGGAAACTACTTCGTGCCCGACAATCGCGGCGACGCTGCTATCGCTACCCGTGAAGGACTCTACCAGAACAAGCCCATGAAGGTCGTCGTGGGTGAAGACGGAACACTCACCATCGGTGTCCGTAAGGAAGGTGGCGTGACGGATGACTGGACCATCTTAGACGCCTTCCGTCTGCAGTACTTCGGCCCGAACAACATCGAACAGTACCTGGCACTCCTCCAGGCTGCCATCGACGAGGCCGAGGCCTTCGACCAGAGCACCACTTCCGACGCTATGGCCACAGCACTCAACGACGCCATCTCCGATGCCAAGGAAAAGCTCACAGCTGTCGACAGCGACGAGATTGAGGCCGCGACGTCAGCACTTGAGGATGCTCTTGCTGCTGCTGATGCACTCGATGTCACCATCCTGCGCCAGACCGCAGACCTTGCCGAGGCAGAGAGCCTTGACGTCACCGCTGCCCGCACAGCCATTGTCGAGGCAACGGAGTCTGCACAGCTCGACCAGCCGCTCTACGACCTCCGCGCCGCACGTAAAATCAATGCCCTGCGCATGCCCGACATTTACACCGGCTCTGCTCCTGCCGAGGGTAAGGTCTACTTCTTCAACCTTGGCACAGGCTTGTTCTTCGGCACCGGGTCCGACTGGAACACCCACGCTGCCGTTGACCAGGTGGGTATCGAGATTGAACTCATTGCCGACGGCGAGAACTTTAAGATGAAAACCAATCGTGGCGGAGGATGGCTCAGCTATAACGGATATGTCGATACTGGCAACCAGGATGTCTGGCACTTCCTCCCCGTCAGCGGTAAGGAGAATGTCTATAACATCAGCTCGACCGGCAACGATGGTTTCCTCCTCGGCTACGACCCCAACGGTGACACTCACGGCAAGCACTACTGGAGCACCATTGCCATCGACCGCACAGGCCTTGACAACCCGATGAACCAGTGGAAGGTCATCACTCCCGCAGAGCGCGAACAGCTCATCTTCAACGCTACCGCCGACCAGCCCGTCGACGTGTCCTACCTCATCAAGAACGCCAGCCTGAACCGTCAGGACGGCTACGACATGTGGAAGCGCCAGCGTAGCGGTGGCGACGATAAACGTGTGTCTACCGTGGACGACAATAATGGCGACCGCGCTGCCGACTATGCATGGGAGTTCTACGAGCCCGAAAACTTCAGCTTCATGCAGACCGTCGAAGGCCTCCGTCCCGGCAACTACGAGGTGAGCGTCCAGGGATTCTTCCGCAACGGTAACGGCGAGGCTCAGGCCAACGTTGTCAACAATGGCGGCGAGCTCGTACAGCTTGCATCGCTCGTGGCCAACGATGAGTCCGTCCTCCTGCCCAACATTGCCACCGTCATGAGCAAGGTGCCCGGCGTGGGCGACCTGCGCCAGTGCAACGAGGGCGAGTTCCCCAACATGCCGCAGTCGGCCATCGAGTACTTCGAGACAGGCTACTATAAGACCACCGTACCCGTCACCGTAGGCAAGGACGGCACACTCACCATCGGCATCAAGAAGGACACCCGCGAGCAGATGGGCGACTGGACTGTGTTCGACAACTTCCGCCTCGTCTACAAGGGAGGTCTGGAGATTGAGACCGTGTCCATCGTCGGCGACTTCACCGGAGGATGGCCCGAGGGCGACGACTGGAGTGTTGCAAAAGACATGACCCAGGATTCCGAAGAACCCAACTTCTGGTATCTCGAGGTAGATAACTTCGAAGTGAAGCTCGGTGAAGGTGAGACGCAGCGCACCTACGAGTACAAGGCATCTGCCAACCACACCTGGGGTGTCTACGAGGTTCCTGCCGACGGCTCTAACCAGAACTGGGTGTTCGGCAGCGAGGAGTATCCTGCAGGTATCTATGACCTGCTCTTCACCCTCAACACCGCTACTGGCGAGCTGACTCTTGTGCCTACTCTCGACACCATAGCCACTGGCATTGTCAGCTCCGTGCCCTCTGTCAGCTCCGTGCCCTCTGTGTTCTTCAACCTCAACGGCCAGAAGGTTGTGAAGGCTCGCAAGGGCCTCTACATCCAGAACGGACGCAAGGTCGTGATTAAGTGAGCGACAGACCGAGCTTGCTCGAGTTTGTCCGAACGTGAACGAACTCGAGCGAAGCTCACGGTCGTGATTAAGTGAGCGACAGAGGAATTCGGAATTCGTAACTTGGAATTCATTCCAGCTATCAAAAGGCTCCTGGCCCAACCATTGGGGTCGGGAGCCTTTGTCCTATATCGGCCTTTAGACTAATATCAGGGCTTAAACGGCTTAAACCTTATGAAAGAACGGCTTAGAAAGCCGCCCGCGCAAAGCGCAAATGTCGAATTGTCGAATTGTCGAATTTTCTGACTTAACGCAGTTTTAAAGGGGTTTCGCGTGATTGATTCGCGAAACCCCTTTCAGGTGTCATGCAATGTAGTTGTAGTGAGAACCTGATACTTGAATCAGGTATGTGGCTTGTCCTCAACCGGATGCCCTTGCCGGTCTGGGCAAAGAAGGGCATCTTCTGTGTCCTTCCAAGGGGGTCGCGTTTTACGACTCCCTCATCGACGGTGAACGTTTCGTTCACCCTTTGTCCTTACACCGCTGACCTCGGCGATTTGCCGGGACTGCTGCAACGGTGTATGCTACACCTGCCTGCAGGAAAATGAGGAAAAACCGTCCACTTCCCCCATATTTCTGCATAAAGTCAGAATATATTGAAATTCGACAATTCGACAATTCGACATTTACACC
>JAGCNO010000155.1 GCA_017645905.1 Prevotella sp.
GCTCACGGTCGGACGACACCAGACGGTATGCCTCTTCAAGTCCCTCGGCATAAAATACCTCTACACCAGTGCCCAGAGGAGCCCCTTCCGACGACACATAATCGCAGTCGTGAAGCCCTTCAATCTGGCAGTCGGTCTGAACCCAGTCGACGAAGGGATTATCGCTCGTGGCACGGACCACGATCTCCGGTTGATATGTGCGAATGCAACCGATGAACCGCTCCTGCACGTTGTCCTCACTGCCACGATAGCAGGGTATGCCGCGAGCTGTAAGGAATTGCTCCAGCTCATCGTTCCGCTCACCTGTAGGGATGGCAAACACCACCTTATCAATCAGCCGACTCTGACTCAGCCGCTCATACACATGCTCGGCGATGGTCTTGCCTGCCTTTCCCAGCGGCATAATCACCTTATCCGGCAATCTCGACGACGTCAGTCGCGCCTGTACTATACAAAGGGTTACCATACCGTCCATCCTCCATCCACTTGAATATTCTGCCCTACTACATAGCGCGAGGCATCGGAAGCCAGGAACAGCACGGCTCCCTTCAAGTCCTCAGGATCGCCTAAACGGTGGGAAGGATTCTTTTCACGGAGACGATCGGCAAACACCTTGTTCTCCTGCACCTTCTTCGATGGGAACGGCCCTGGCGAAATACTGTTCACACGGATGCCACGCTCGATGAGATAGGTACCGAAGTAGCGGGTCATCTGAATCACGCTGGCCTTGGCGGCACTATAGTTCACGGGTATCAGCGATGCCTCGCAGGGAGGTTCGTAGACCGCCAGGTAAGGCGACACAATGCCATACATCGAGGCGATGTTGACGATGGAGCCTCCCTGCTTCATCAGCGGCAATACCTCACGGATGCACTTATAGGTGCTTCCCGCGATGCCGTCGTTGCAACGGGCCCACTCGTCGTCGGTCAGATCCTCCGACCGTTTGCCGATGCCCGCATACTGTGCCGCATTGTTGATCAGCACGTCGATGCAGCCTGCCTCGGCAGCCACCTGCGTAAAGGCCTCACGGATGCTCTGGGAGTCCATGATATCAATCTTCACGAACCTCAGGGTCGTATCCTTGCCAAACACCTGTTCAAACTTGTCGTGGCTGGTACCTGCCACGTAAACCAATGCTCCAGCATCTGCCAGAGCCTCGGTCATTGCCCTGCCCAGATGGCCGCAGCCACCAGTAATCAGAGCCGTCTTGCCTTTCAGCGAAAACAAATCAAGTGTGTTCATATCTCTAAAATTGGCGCAAAGTTACGAAAAACCCTTGAATCGCGACCATGGAGACGTGAAAAAAGCTTAATAATTATGATTTATTAATGTTGCAGCGGGCGGTATAGAAGTCGCGGAAGTCCGTCCAGCGGTAATAGGGATACTGGGTGGTGGGCACTGGAAGGCTGGCCTCGCGGCCGTTCAACAGGCACTTCACGAGGACATCGCCATGCTTGTCGCGGTAGAACACCAGCTGGAGGTTAGACGCCTTGCCCGTCTGCCAGTTCTGGTAGCAGTTCTTCACCTCGAACGGGTCCTCAGGATCCTTGTCTGCACCATTGAGACCCATGAGCACGGTCAACGGGCCAAGGCAGGTATCGTGACCAAAACGCAGGTCGGCGATGTGGTCGCTGCTTCCATCAATGACGGCAGAGGCTTTCTTGATGATGTCCTCAAGAATGGGAATCATCTCGTACTGAGGTTCGAACACCCACGTATAGGAGCCGAGGTTGTTCTGTTCCCATTGTGCTGCCAGTTCGCTGTCGAAGATAAGGCCTTCCATCATTCCCTCGTGACCGATGCTGGGCAGTGAGGTGTAGAGGTTGATCAGGTTGCTGCCGATGTGGTGCATGTTGCCGGGCAGCGAATCGGTGCTGGTGAACGTGCGGTTGACAACTTTTTCGCGTAGCGACTCGTCGAAGGTGAACTTATCCTTGTTCTGTTCCCAGCGTGGCTTAGCCTTCGGGAACTGACGCTTATGAGGGTTCTGACGGTCGGAAGGCACCACACCATCGAGCGTGAAGCGCGACGACTGTTCTCGGATCTCTATCTTCGGATTGCATTGTACCAACTCCTGACAGAACGACGACATACTGAGCACGCAGCGTCCGGAGAGCGAGGCGATGGCCAGCACGTTGCCGCCTTTCTTGAACACCTCTGGGAAATTATTGTACATCGTCCTGGCGATACGCTGGTGCTGTTCCCATCCAAGGTTGGACAGTTCACTCACACCCGTCGACAGCTCATCCTTGGCGGCCATGAACTTCTCGAAGAAAGCCTCGCCCGCAGGAGTCAGCTGCCCACGCTCATGAGCCTTCGTCAGCAGGTTGGCCAGCTCCTGATAGAGCATCGCGTTCCAGTAGTAGCGCGATCCGTGACGGCCGTAATGGCTGATGTAGAAAGGCTTGTAGCCGCTGGGAGCCTTTGTCAGCCGTGGTGTTGTGTACTCGTACGGGAAGTCCGTACCGTAAGATTTCCTGGGGTCTGCCTTGAGTTCATCGAGGGCAGCGATTCCCTGTGCCCATGAGGTCGAAGCCACGAGCACAAACAGCAATAGTGTTAAGGTCTTTTTCATATATTATTGAGAATAAGTGCCGCAAATATACGAAAAAAAAAGCAATCTCCGCCACAATCGGTCAACATTACAACATTTTTTCACTAATCAAACGACTGGCCATTCGCAATTTTTTTGTATCTTTGCCAACGATAACAACAGAAGCGTATGAAAAAACTGATTACCCTAGGCTGTCTCTGGTGCATTGCCACAGTAGCAGCAGCGGCTGAAATGGTGCCGCAAGTGGCCAACGTGTTGAACCGTCAGATCACATCACTCTGCGGAGAGTGGCACTACATCATCGACGTGCAGGAAGAAGGTTACTACGACTACCGTATGAAGCCAACCCCTTGGGGATTCTTCCGCAACGCAAAGCCCCAGAAACCCGAAGACCTCATCGAGTACGACTTCGACAAGGCCGCCACGATGAAGGTGCCTGGCGACTGGAACACACAAGACGAAAAGCTGTTCTTCTACGAGGGTACCGTCTGGTTTAAGAAGAGTTTCACCCACCATCCCAACGGCGGACACACACTACTGTACTTCGGAGCCGTGAACTACGAGGCCCACGTCTACGTGAACGGCACTCTGGCAGGGCATCATGTAGGTGGATTCACGCCCTTCAACATGGATGTCACGGACTTGCTCCTGGACGGCGAGAATGTGGTCATCGTGAAGGTCGACAACAAGCGGCGCGCAGAGAACGTTCCTACACAGATCTTCGACTGGTGGAACTATGGCGGCATTACCCGCGACGTGCTGCTGATAGAGGTGGATCCCGTCTACATCGAGAACTACAAACTCTGTCTGAGCAAGCAAGGACAGCGTGAGATCAGCTTCCAAGCCAGACTTAACAAAGCCGAGGCCGGACAGGTCATCACCCTCAGCATACCCGAACTGAAACTGAAGCAGACACTCACCACCGACAACGAAGGCACAGCATCGGCCACGCTGAAGGCCAAGAAGCTGCAACTCTGGTCGCCAGACAATCCCAAACGCTACCACGTCGAACTCGACATGGGCAGCGAGACAATCATCGACAGCATCGGCTTCCGTACCATCGAGACACAGGGCAAGCAAATTCTGCTCAACGGCCAGCCCATCTATCTCAAAGGTATCAGCATGCACGAAGAGAAGCCTTTTGGCGGCGGAAGAGCCAACTCCACAGCCGACGCCCACACACTGCTCTCATGGGCCAAGGAACTGGGATGCAACTTCGTACGGCTGGCCCACTATCCTCACAACGAATACGCCATCCGCGAAGCTGAAAAAATGGGCATACTCGTGTGGAGCGAACTGCCCTGCTACTGGACCATCGCATGGACCAACCCTGACACCTATGCCAATGCCGAGCAGCAGCTGACTGACATGATCAGCCGCGACCAGAACCGCGCCAACATCATCATCTGGTCGATAGCCAACGAGACGCCCCACTCTGCCGAGCGAGACCTGTTCCTCAGCCGTCTGGCGACAAAAGCACGCAGCCTCGACGACACACGTCTCATTTCGATGGCCATGGAGGTGACGTCGGCCTCAAACTACAAGAACCGTCTTCAGGACAACATGAACGAGTACGTCGACGTGGTCAGCTTCAACCAGTACATCGGATGGTACCGCGACGTGAACGATGCCCCAAAGATGCAATGGGAGATTCCCTATGACAAGCCCGTCATTATCAGCGAGTTTGGAGGCGGAGCCAAATACGGTCTGCACGGCCCGAAGAACCAGCGCTGGACAGAAGAGTTCCAGGAGAACCTCTACCGCCAGAACCTTGAGATGATTGAAAAGATAGAGGGCCTCTCAGGTACCACGCCTTGGGTGCTGAAAGACTTCCGTTCACCCCGCCGCGTACTCAACGGCATACAGGACTACTACAACCGTAAAGGCCTGTTCTCTGACAACGGTGAGAAAAAGAAAGCCTTCTACGTGCTGCGCGACTGGTACGAAAAGAGGTAACAACTAACGGCGCGATGATGATGCCATCAGTAATCTCTGCTGCCAGTTCTCTATCCCTGCCGATTACGACGGCATCGGAGCAAAAGGCTCGAAAATGGTTGACGAGCTGGGTGCAGTAAAAAAATTAATCCGCAACCTCTCGTTGGGAGATTGCGGACACGGAGAGTTGTGTGAGTTCTGTTCAGATGCGCTGTTGGTTCAGATTGCGAGTGGGCCGTAACCCATGCAACTCGTCGTTCCGAGGGCAGTCAGGGCTGCCGTAAGGATGCTGATGACGAACTGAATGATGGTCTTCCAAGTTTCCTTCTTCATAGCATTAGATTTTAAGGGTTAA
>JAGCNO010000156.1 GCA_017645905.1 Prevotella sp.
CCCATCAGCGTACGAATGAATGTTGTCTTGCCAGAGCCTTCCGACCCCGTCAGACAGGTCAGCGCCCCGTCTTTGGCAATGAACGAAAGCCCCTCTACTAGTGTCCTCTCGCCGATAGCGATTGTAGCATCCTTGACCTCTAACATAGTGGCAACACTAATTTTTGGTGCAAATATACAAATTATTCTTAGAGTTTTTGTACCTTTGCAGCAAATTTTTGACTTTGAGCATACAAAAAAACACTCAGACGTGGAGGTTGCCTGCAGAATGGGAGCCGCAATGGGGCGTACAGCTGACTTGGCCGCATGCCAAGACTGACTGGGTCCCCATACTCAGTGAGATTACCGCTACTTACGAAGAGATGGCTCGGGAAATATCCAAGCGCGAGCACCTGCTCATCGTGTCTCCAGAGGGCAAAGACCTCTCACACCTGAATGCTCACCGCATCATTCTCAATTCAAACGACACCTGGGCCCGCGACCACGGCTTCATCACATTGACTGACGATAAGGGCCATCTTCGCCTGCTCGACTTCCGTTTCAACGGCTGGGGCGAGAAGTTCCCTGCCGAACTCGACAACGCCCTGAACCGCCAGCTTTACGACAGCGGAGCCCTGGAGGGCGAATATATTGACTGTCTCGACTTTGTGCTTGAAGGCGGAAGTATCGAGAGCGACGGCAAGGGCACGGTATTCACCACGACGGGTTGTCTGACGGCCCACCACCGTAATGAGCCGATGACGCAGGAGGAAATCGAGGAACGCTTGAAACTCGACCTCCACGCCAAGCGTATTCTTTGGATCGACTACGGCCAGCTGACCGGCGACGATACCGACGGACATATTGACACGCTGGTGCGCATCTGTCCTGACGACACCTTATTATATATAGGGTGTGACGATCCTGATGACGAACAATACGAGGAACTGCGACTGATGGAGGAGCAATTAAAGACCTTCCGAACGCTGGAGGGCAAACCCTACCGTCTGCTGAAGCTACCCATGCCCCACCCCATCTACGACGGAGCCGATAGGCTGCCGGCTACCTACGCTAACTTCCTCATCGCCAACGGTGCTGTGCTCTGTCCCACCTACGCCCAACCAGACCTTGACGCCAAGGCCCTTCGGCTCATCGGCGAGGCTTTCCCAGACCGTGAGATTATCGGCATCGACTGCCGCCCGATCATCCGCCAGCACGGCTCGCTCCACTGCTGCACTATGCAATTCCCCAGGGGGAAATAAAAGAATGAAAAAAATGAAAGAATGAAGATATGAAAGAACTGAACATCGGATTCCTGCAGCAGCACAACACTGCTGACACCAAAGACAATCTGCTGCGACTCGCAGAAGGCATCAGCGACCTCGCCAAGCGGAGCGCACAACTCATCGTGCTCCAGGAGCTGCATAACTCGCTCTACTTTTGCCAGACAGAAGACGTCTCGAACTTCGACCTTGCTGAGCCGATCCCTGGTCCTTCAACGAAATTCTTCGGCGAGTTAGCCAAGCAGTTCGGTGTTGTCATCGTCACTTCCATTTTCGAGAAACGGGCAGCAGGTCTGTATCACAACACAGCTGTCGTGCTCGAACGTGATGGCTCGATTGCAGGTACTTATCGTAAGATGCATATCCCCGACGACCCTGCCTACTACGAGAAGTTCTATTTCACACCCGGCGACCTGGGCATCCATCCCATCCAGACTTCCGTCGGAAGGCTAGGTGTGATGGTGTGCTGGGACCAGTGGTATCCCGAGGCAGCCCGACTGATGGCCTTGCAGGGCGCCGAACTGCTCATCTACCCCACCGCCATTGGCTACGAGTCGAGCGACACGCCTGAGGAGCAGCAACGTCAGCGTATGGCCTGGCAGACGGTACAGCGCGGCCATGCCGTGGCCAACGGGCTCCCCGTCGTCACCGTCAACCGCGTGGGCTTTGAGCCAGACCCATCAGGACAGACGAACGGTATCCAGTTTTGGGGAACCTCCTTTGTTGCAGGGCCGCAGGGCGAAATCCTTTACGAGGCCTCGACCGACGAGGAAGAGAGCATCATCGTCTGTCTCGACCTCGACCACTCTGAACAGGTGCGTCGCTGGTGGCCCTTCCTTCGCGACCGCCGCATTGACGGCTACTCAGACATTCTTCAACGATTCATTGATTAAGGGCAATTAAGGGCAAAGGCAAAAAGAAATAGAAATAGAAAATAAGCAAACTTCAAACAACCATCATTAAATGTCAAACCTGTTAAGATTCCAAGTAGTGGAAGAGGCCTTCAAGAAGAAAGCTGTAGAAGTGGCAACCCCTTCCGAACGTCCCTCCGAATACTTTGGCAAGTACGTATTCAACCGTGAGAAGATGTACAAGTACCTGCCCGCAGATGTTTATAACAAGCTCATCGACGTGATTGACAACGGTGCACGCCTCGACCGCTCCATCGCCGATGCCGTAGCCAAGGGTATGAAGCAGTGGGCTCAGGAGATGGGTGCCACACACTATACCCACTGGTTCCAGCCCCTCACAGAGGGTACGGCCGAAAAACACGATGCCTTCGTAGAACACGACGGCAAAGGCGGCATGGTCGAGAACTTCAGCGGCAAGCTGCTCGTGCAGCAGGAACCCGATGCCAGCAGCTTCCCCAATGGCGGCATCAGAAATACCTTCGAGGCCCGAGGCTACTCAGCCTGGGACCCCACATCGCCCGTATTCATCATCGACGATACCCTCTGTATCCCCACCATCTTCATTGCCTACACTGGCGAGGCTCTCGACTACAAGGCCCCGCTGCTGCGCTCGCTCCATGCCGTCACCAAGGCGGCCAAGGACGTGTGCAAGTACTTCTACGATGATGTGCACAAGGTGCAGGTGAACCTCGGCTGGGAACAAGAGTATTTCCTCGTCGATGAAGGCCTCTACTCCGCCCGTCCCGACCTACTGATGACCGGTCGCACGCTGATGGGCCATGAGAGTGCCAAGAACCAACAGATGGACGACCACTATTTCGGTACCATCCCCGACCGTGTGCAGGCCTTCATGAAGGACTTGGAGATCCAAGCCCTGGAGCTGGCCATCCCCTGTAAGACGCGCCACAACGAGGTAGCTCCCAACCAGTTCGAGTTGGCCCCAATCTTCGAGGAGTGCAATCTCGCCGTCGACCACAACATGCTGCTTATGTCACTCATGAAGCGCGTGGCCCGTAACCACGGCTTTCGCGTGCTGCTCCATGAGAAGCCCTTCGACGGTATCAACGGCTCCGGCAAACACAACAACTGGAGTCTCACGGCAGAGCGCAAGGGCGAAGAGAGCACCCTGCTCCATGCTCCGGGCAAGACGGCAGAGGAGAACCTACGATTCGTCACCTTCATTGTCGAGACAATGATGGGTGTCTACCGCCACAACGGACTGCTGAAGGCCTCTATCATGAGCGCCACCAACGCCCACCGTCTAGGAGGCAACGAAGCCCCGCCATCGATCATCTCGTCGTTCCTCGGCAAACAGCTTACGGAATTGCTCGACCACATCGAACTCTCCGACAAGGACGACCTCTTCTACCTGAAGGGCAAGCAGGGCATGGAGATTGATATTCCCCAGATTCCCGACCTCATCATCGACAATACCGATCGTAATCGAACCTCACCCTTTGCCTTCACCGGCAACCGCTTTGAGTTCCGTGCCCCGGGATCGTCGGCCAACTGCGCCTCGGCAATGATTGCTCTCAACTCCGCCGTAGCCGAAGCCCTGCAAGACTTCAGACAGCGTGTCGATCGGAGAATCATGGAGTACTCCGTGAAATCCGAGTACTCCGAAGGCACCGGCAATACCGCCAAGCTTTCAGCCATCCTCGACGTGCTCCGCGAGGATATCAAGACCTGCAAGCCCATACGCTTCGACGGCAACGGCTATTCAGAGGAATGGGTACGTGAGGCCGAGCACCGCGGACTTGACGTGGAGAAATCATGCCCTAAGATTTTCGAGCACTACCTCGACGAG